>JACKAQ010000004.1:0-300000 GCA_020634975.1 Calditrichia bacterium
TAACAATCAGCTCCACAGGATTCGCTCGCTCTCCTGTGAGCCCGGGCGTTGGGCGGCCTTGAAAGACTATCGAAGGGTAATACAGCATTAATGGAGATCTAAACCGTGGCAAATGCCGAATTTGAAGATAGAGACTTACTTATCAACGAGATTGAACGTAATCTGTGGGAAACATGGGCAAACTGGGGTCGAGGGCCTGGCTGTGTCCTCCATGACGAGAGCGATGTTCTCTGGTTCGAAACTCCCCTACCAATCATTCCCTATAATGGCGTACTCAGATTCAGTGTCAGCAACGACTCCGAGCATCAGGTCAACGCCATCATAAACCGCTTTCAAGATCGTCGTGTTCCCTTCATTTGGGTGCTCCATCCTTCCTCGCAGCCCTCTGATCTGTCGCACCGATTAGTTGATCGCGGCCTAAAGGATGTTGAGCCAATCTATGGTATGGCGAGAAGCCTGGCTTCCTTACCTGACCTTCCGGCGTTGCCTTCCAACATCCAGGTTCGGAAAGTCGAGGATGAGCACGATGCAAATGCATTGATCCAATTCGCTTCCTGGCGCTGGAGTATTCCAGAAGAACACCAACCGGCGTATTCCAAGATTGTTTCCCAAGGGTTCCGCTTCGGAATGCCAGAGGCTAAGGCGCATATGTGGCAAGCGTGGCGCGAAGATCAGCCAATTGCGAAAGTCGCGCTATATCTCGGCTCCCGTTCAGTGGGGATCTATGCCGTCGCAACTCGCTCAGAAGCTCGCCGCCTCGGTCTCGCAAGTTTTCTGACTGTCACGGCTCTTCATTATGCGCGTGATGCCGGTTATCACTTGGCCGTTCTACATTCCACTCCGATGGCTCAAAGGCTATACAAGTCCTTAGGGTTCAATTCAATTGCGGAGTTTCGTCTCTTCGCTTCAGACGATGTTCATATATAAAGGGTGGCCGCCCAACACCGCGTGCAGCAGACAAGTGGGATTCGCCCCCTAAAAGGAGTGATTCTGTGGTCGAACCTTTTCCTTCAAAGCAGCTTCGTCTTTTCCCACCCACTTGCGGCTAACGCAAACCGATATATCCCTTAACAGCTTAACAGAAATAGGAGCAAGAGATGAATGAACGAAAGAAAGTTGTCCTGGTAGGGTGGAATCCAGATGTGGTTGACTACAAAAAATGGCCAGGACTGACTGCTGAGAAGTTACGTGCAGCATTAGAAGGAGATCGAGATAAACTTAATTCGCTTGGATATAGTGCTGAACTACTCTACATAAATCACGCAGATACGGCTTTCGAAACAACGAGTAAGGCACTGACAGAAACAGCATATGATTGTGTTCTTATTGGAGCAGGAGTCAGAACTGTAGACGAACACTTCCTTGTTTTTGAACAACTGATCAACGCTGTCCATCAGTCTGCTCCTTCTGCCAAGATTTGTTTTAACACCAATCCCGGCGACACTGCTGAAGCTGTGAAACGCTGGATATAACAAGACCTTTCAGCGGACGCAGTTGCTAACGCGCCTGCTCCACAAAAGGCTGGCGTTATACGCTTTTGTTAAAATTAATTTGGCAAAATCGTAATGCTTGTGATAATGCTAAAATATAAACAATTGCATATATACTGCTAATTGGTAGGATAAGAACAGAAATATCCGCCATCGGTGTCCTCAATATTAAACAAATAGAATCAAAACTTTATACAATAAGGCGTTGAAAAATGGATATTAAAGAACTTTACAAAAGACCAAATATCGAACAAGACAAAAAATTGAAGAATAAGTATGTTTTTTTCAATAAACTGATTAATGAATTAAAGAAAAAAGAAATACCTTCAGCGATAGTTACTTCAGTTAACCAAGATATTGAAGGGATTAACTCATTTTCCGGTTCGAATAAAGACTTATTGAAACAATTGAGAAAAGCGGAGTCCAGCATATTGAAATTGATTGAGCAAGAACTTAAGCTCGTAACGATAAATCATTACCGTAATCGGTTAATGGCTTTAGGCATTGCATTTGGCGTTTCTTTAGGAGTAGCGTTTGGAGCTAGTTCAGGAAATATGGCGTTTATAGGAATCGGAATACCTATAGGAATGGTTATTGGTCTTGCTGTTGGAACTGCAATGGATAATAAAGCTAATGAAGATGGCAATCAGCTTGACGTAGAAACTGAACGCTAAACGAGAAAAAATAAACCGTATAAGACGCAGTTTATTCAAATCGTTAGAATTTATATTTTTGGTTATTATCGCGTATAACAAATCGTTCAAGCCGACCCCGTCAAAGGCGGGTCGCCTTAACTCTTGTCGTTAGATTAAACCTGTCTATCTTGTCCAACTACTAAAATTGACAGCTCTACCCCAAAAACAATCCCTTGCAAAAACCCCGGTAAACCGGTAATCTGTATCGAACAACCGTTAACTACAACCGATGGAGAATCGCATGGCAGACGATGAGCAAGCGACATTCGAATGGCAGGTAAATATCGTATGCGGAAAATAATTGCAGCCTTAAATATGACAATTGACGGGGTTTGCGACCATACTGCCGGAATACCCGATGCCGAATTACATCAACATTATACAAACCTGTTAGATCAGGGAGATACA
The DNA here is from genome assembly GCA_020634975.1 of Calditrichia bacterium. Lineage (NCBI taxonomy): Bacteria > Pseudomonadati > Calditrichota > Calditrichia > Calditrichia bacterium. Next base: position 2,594 of record JACKAQ010000004.1, read on the forward strand.
ATTCTGTATGGCAGGACGACGTATCAACTGATGGAATATTGGCGAACCGTGCTGGAACATCCTTCTGAAGAACAAGCAATGAATGACTTTGCAAGGGCTATAGACAGGATTCCGAAAATCGTTTTCTCCCGCACGCTTAATACGGTAGACTGGGAAAGCGCAACCCTGGCAACACGTGACTTAAAGGATGAAGTGTTGGCACTCAAGCAATCCCGCAATGGCGGGAGTAAGCCCATTTTTGTCGGTAGTCGCAGTTTGATTATTCAGCTGATAAAACTAAATTTGATTGATGAATGCCAGCTTTGCATTCATCCGGTTGTTGCAGGTAAGGGGTTGCCTTTATTTGAAGATATTAACGACCGGATTCTTTTTAAACTCGTTAAGCATAAAACCTTTAACAGCGGCGCGGTAATCCTGTATTATCAACCGAAGTAGGAGAACACCATGGCAGACGATGGGCAAGCGACATTCGAATGGAAAGCACCTCAATTTCATTTTCAGGTGAATTGGGGCGGTGTGCTCATGTCGTTTCAGGAAGTAACCGGGCTGGACAGCGACACCGATCCAATAAAATACCGTTCCGGCAATAGTGATGCTATTTCATTAGCCGAAATGCCCGGATTAAAGAAATCTGGCAATATCATCCTGAAAAGAGGTACTGTGGCAAGCGATACCGCATTCCGGGAATGGTTTAACCAGATTCAACTGAATGAGATCAAGCGCGTGCCGGTTACTATCCGCCTGATGGACGAAACCGGTGCAGCAACAACAACCTGGACAGTAACCAATGCCTATCCGCTAAAGATTTCCGGCACTACTTTAGACGACGGTAGTGGCAATGCTGCTATTGAATCTATCGAAGTTGCTAACGATGGGTTTACGATAGGGTAATGCCGGGAGATTCCTGCGCAGTTCGAAGAATTGACATCCGCCTTTGTCACCCGTTCGAAGAGTTGACATCCCGCTTTTTCCTCCTTTGAAGAGTTGACATCCCCCTCAGTCCCCTTCGAAGGGGAGGTTTTAGAATCTTTCCCGTTCGAAGAGTTGACATCCGCCTTTGTCACCCGTTCGAAGAGTTGACATCCCGCTTTGTCCTCCTTCGAAGAGTTGACATCCCCCTCAGTCCCCCTTCGAAGGGGGAAGTTTTAAAGGTTCGCCCTTTGTAGGGGAATAATGACTGTGCTGTACTTTACCTGCCTGTTCAACACCGCCGTGTGTCCAATGTTACAACATTGTTAAAGTTACAGTTTGAACATATCGATAATTATTCTCGACAATTCTAAGCAATACGGCATCCTCGATGCTGTTACAACAATTCGGTTGAACAAATTATTTTCGGAAAGTGCGGGGTATGGTAAAGACCTTTATTCTCAATCAATTGCATAGTATCCACGGTAAGGTGATGTTGGCGGTTACAACTGTTATGGTTCTGGTATTGGCTGCAAATGTCGTTATTTCGAACTATGCCATCCAGAAATATGAAGCATATACCGCTTCGCTCACCAATAAGCTCCTTACAGAAACGTATGAAAAAGAGCTGATGAGCACAACCCAAACGGCGGTTTCTATTGTAAAGGCGGTGTATCAACGCACCGATCTGAATTCGGCTGAAAAGCTGGCGTTAACCCGTTCGCTGTTACATCCGGTTCGTTTTGGCAAGGAAGGTTATTTTTTTGGTTATGAGTTGAACACCGGTGTAAACCTTATCCATGGCTCCAAACCGGAGTTAAACGGGAAAAATCTCTGGGATGCAAAGGATGCCAATCAGGAATATTTTATTCAGGCGTTAAACAAAAATTCGCAAAAAGATGGCGTGTTTACCAAGTATTTTTATCCCAAAATAAATAGCGGTGCGAATGAATCTTATCCGAAACTGGCGACATCCTATCTGATACCTGAAGCCAATATGTGGATCGGAACCGGTGCCTATATAGATGATATCGAAACCAACCAGGCCAAATTTTCAACGGAAATTCACGATATGATCGGCGGTTACAAAGCAACCGCGCTGCAGTTTTTTATCATCTTGTCAATTGTCAGTTTGATCAGTATTTCGTTTGTCGTAAAAAAAATCACCCGACCGATCAAAACCGTTACTGCCATTGCAAAAAGTATCTCGTTGGGCGATCTCGATCACCGGATTTCTTCTACCCGGAAAGATGAGGTGGGGCAGTTGTTACAGTCCTTCCAGCTAATGGGTGATTATTTACAGTCGATGGCAAACACCGCAGAAAAGCTGTCCACCTTTGATTTAACGGCAGATGTCCACCTTCAATCTGAAAAGGATCGATTGGGATTGGCTTTCACGCAAATGGTGGACAGTTTGAAACACCAGGTAAAAGAAATATCGGAAATGGTTCGCGTGCTAAATGCTGCCGCAAACCAGGTTTCTGCATCTTCCACAGTAGCCAGTCAGGCGACGTCACAAATCAGCGCGGCAATCCAGCAACTTTCCATTGGGGCAAGTGAACAATCCAATGCAACGGTTCAGGCAAACAGTTCTGTTCTGGAAATGAAACGAACCATCGATGGCGTTGCCGAAGGCGTTAACAAGCAATCTGAGGCGGTGGCAAAGACGGCAAATTTTAGCAATCAAATGGCGTACGAAATAAAGCAGGTTGCCAAAAGTGTTAAAGTGGGGATGGAGATGGCCACCAATGCGACCGGCGCCGCAAACAAAGGTGCGGAAATTGTCAATTCGACCATAAACGTGATGCAAGTGATCAAAACCAAGGTCGATAAATCGGCTGAAAAGATGTTGGAAATGAACAAAAGCTCAGAGCAGGTTGGCTCCATTATCGAAACAATTGATGATATTGCATCGCAAATTAACTTGCTCGCCCTGAATGCGGCAATCGAAGCCGCCCGCGCCGGTGAACACGGCAAAGGGTTTGCCGTTGTTGCGGACGAAGTGCGAAAGCTGGCTGAAAAATCGTCGAATGCTACCAATAAAATTGCAGCCCACCTCAATGCCATTAAAAGCAATGTGGTTTCGGCAATTTCATCGATGGAAGAAGGATTGGCAGAAATCCAGAACGGTGTTGAACATTCAAACCAGGCCGGCAATGCCATCCAGACCATTATTCATGCGGTTAAAAATGTAAATGCGCAGGTTAACGGCATTTCAAATGCTTCGATAAAAATGAGCGAATCTTCCAATGATATGATTTCGGCAATGCATCTGGTATCGGATATTGTCGATCAAAACAGCGCTGCTGCGGAAGAAATGGCTGCCAGCTCTGTTCAAATCTCTCAGGTTATCGGTAATATCGCACATGTCAGTGAGGAAATCAGTTCCGCCATTGCTGATGTCGGCAAAGCCACAGAACAAATGGATCAGCAGGTGAGCGCGGCGAGCACTTCTTCGCAATCGCTGGGCGAGATTGCCGTGGCGTTATCAAATATTATCAATCAATTTAAACTGTTGGACAAGCCGGCAGTTGGTCGTGACGAACGAGTCCCCACAGTTGAGATATCTGCGCCATACACGGTTCAGGTTTAATGTGATTGATTGATATTAAGCTGTCACGAAAATGCGGGACGCATATATGCGTTCCGCAACAGAAATGATGGTTAACATCCTGCCCAACAGCCACACGCTTTGTCAATCCTGCTCGGCGGCGAGGGCGCTCCTTTGGGGCAGGAATCTCCCGAAAGCCAGCATCGTTTTATTCCCGTCCCGGAATTCCATCAGAAACAAAACCACAACCCTCGCGTAAGCAACATTCAGGAATCCACCGTTTACAGCGTTTTACGTCCTGATGTGCATTTGGCAATTCCCCAACAAATCAAACAGCAGTGTAATGTCCATCTCAATAAACAGAAAGCAATATGAATGAAAATTATCCCGATCATCGCAATAGCCGTTACCGGGTTCTGGATTAATGCGGTTTATTCACAGGCGTTGACAGACACAAATTCTGCGATTATTCAGCACACGATTCATTCTGATATTCTGCAACGGGACCAGCATATCCAAATATATCTTCCCGATGCGTATGTTAGCGCATCGCGCCGTTTCCCGGTGCTGTATATCCTCGATGGCCAGTTTTATTTTTATTATGGCGTTGCTTTTCAGCAAACATCGGAATGGCAGAGCAAATCGCCGGAATTTATTGTGGTTGGTATCTCTACGAGCGATAAACAGCTTCGCGAACTGGATTTCGATATCGACCAGCGGCGCCAAAATTATCGCGAATTTCTGGAAAAAGAGCTAATCACATTTGTCGATAGAACCTACCGGACGATGGATGACCGCATGATTTTCGGTTGGCAGTCTGCCGGGTATCTGGTGATCGAAACATTATTCCAGCGACCTGATTTGTTTACCGCATATTTTGTCGCCAGCGGTGCCGTTGCCGATTCGGCTGACTTCGAGCAATTTGCCAAGCGCGGACTGGCATCCGAAAGATTTCTTTACTATACCCTCAGCTCCAGCGAAACCTGGGCGTTGGGTGCGTTTAACGATATCACCAAAAAGCTGGACGAAAAAGCGCCCGAATTTTTGCGCTGGAAAAACGAAATGCTGCCGGAGGAAGATCACTGGTCGACGCCATATCGCACCATTTACCGGGGGATAACCGAATACTATCGCCCGTTTCAACCGCTGCAATTCGATAGTCTTGAGGCTTTTGAACTTGCCGGTGGGTTGGATCAGTTGGTCAGCCATTACCAACAAAGAAGGGAGCGGTATGGCGTATCTCCGGCAATCCATCCCTCAACCATTTTCAACCTGTTAATGCTTTCAATGCGGGCTGATGATTACACGTCGTTCCATTTTTTTATGAACCACTTTACGGGTGAAGTTCCCGGGCTTTATCCGGCTCGCTGGCATCATCGATACGGCGCGTTTTATTTACAACACGATCAGCCGCAACAGGCGTTGGTTGTATATCAAAAGGCAATTGAACGGATGCCCGGGGAAGCGCAATTATATGCGGGAATGGCGGAAGTTTTCCTGAAGCTCGGAGATAAAAAGCAGGCAGCTGTGGCGTATCAAAAAGCAGCAGAAATTGCCAAAGCAATGGACGATCCCGAATGGATGGAATACAGTAAAAAACAATAGTGGCACTACCTGGTTGATTGCGCAATACTTTTTCCAAATCGAGAAATAAAAAATTATAAAATGAATTTCATTTAATGGGTTGGTATCTTGTTGTTGTTTGTTATCGATAAACCCAAATGGAACGAAAATTATGCCGAAATCCGCGAAACCTTCTCCGGGCGTGTTGCTCCGCAAACCGTTTGAAGATGAAATCAACCGTTGTAAAAATGCCATTACCACCAACCCGAATGACCCTACTTTTTACGCATATCTGGCACATGCGTATATTGTGTTGTGGTGTTATGGTTTTATTCCGCATGCAGAAGCGCTTCCTCCAGCTACTGAAGCGGTTGAAAAAGCGTTGGCAATTGATCCGGAATGCGGTATGGCGCATACCGTTTTGGGGCTGATCCGGGAGTCGCACTGGCAATGGGACGCTATTGAAAGCGAGCTGAAACTGGGCATCCAGTTCGCGCCGGACGATGCGCTGGCACATAACTGGTATGCCAATTATCTGTATGCCAACAGCCGTTTTGCAGAAGCTTATATAATGGCGGAAACAGCCGTAACGCTGTCATCGGACCCCGGATTGAAGATCGGTTTGGGCGCCATCAGCTATTTTACGCAGGATTTTGAACGATTGAAGCGGGAAATGCTGGCGGTGATTGCGGATCATCCCGATTATGCCCCGGCGTATGACTGGCTGGGAATGGCATATATCCAGCTTCAGGAATTTGATAAATCCATAGAAGCATACGAAACGGCTGCAAAACTTTCCGGCAGATTGGCGGAGATATTGGGCGGGTTGGGTCATGCCTATGGCATCGCCGGAAGGGAAATCGACGCCCGGAACATCCTGAACGAAATGAAGGAATATGCCGAAAGCGTGCATGTGCCGCCGGTGCAAATCGCTTTTGTTTACGCCGGTTTGGGGGATGATAACAACACTATCGCGATGCTGGAACGCGCCTTTGCCGAGAAATCGTGGGAACTGATTTTTATACGAACAGAACCGTGGTTTGAACATTTGCACGATGATTCCCGGTTTCAACGGATTGTTGAGCGAATGCAATTCCTGCCGTTGGGCTAATTCAATAGCACCGGGTTTAAGCCCGGTGCTATTGAATTTCGGTAATTAATGTGCGTTCGGGCAGCCGCAGCCGGGCAGTGTGATGCCTTCGCCGGGTTGCCAGATCATCGCGTCGGAGGTGTTGGGATTTTCCCAATAAAACGGCATCCGCTTGAAGTTGCCGGTCACCGTTTCGTTCATCGAATCTGCATCAAATAACCGACCGTTGACCATCACATATTTCACAAATTCAGTGTTGCGGATGTTTTCCAGCGGGTTTTTGTCCAGCACCACCAGATCGGCCAGTTTGCCGGTTTCCAGCGAACCGATATCGTGATCCATCCCGATGTAATGCGCTCCGTTCAGCGTTCCGGCGCGGAGCACTTCCAACGGCGTCATGCCGCCCTGGGCAAACATCCACAATTCCCAATGGGCACCCAATCCCTGCAATTGTCCGTGTGCACCAAGATTCACCTTCACACCGAGGTCGGTCAGCGCTTTGCAAATTTTTGCATGTTCCACATGTCCATATTCGTCATCCGGGGAGATATCCCGGCGGCGGCTGCGCGAATCAACAATCGCCCGGGGCGTAAAGTTCAGCAGGCGCGATTTTTCCCAAACGTTGGTGTGGTGATACCAGTAGCGCTCACCGGACTGCGTGCCGTAGCTGACCACCAATGTTGGCGTGTATCCGGTTTCGCTGTTCGACCATAATTTCAGCACATCGTCATACACCGGCGCGATGGGAATATTGTGTTCGATGCCGCTGTGCCCGTCCAGAATCATGCTCATGTTGTGGAAAAAGAACGAGCCGCCTTCCGGCACCACATTCATTTCCAGTTCGCGAGCTGCCTGAATCACCTGCTGGCGCTGTTCTCGGCGTGGCTGGTTGTAGCTTTTTACGGAGAATGCGCCGACCGCTTTCATCCGGCGCAAATGCGAACGGGCATCGTCCAGACTGTTGATCACTGCCTTGAAATCGCCTTCCGCACCGTAAAGAATCGTCCCGGTGGAGTAAACCCGCGGTCCAACCATTTTCCCGGCTTTCACCAGTTCCGATTGGGAAAAGACCACTTCGGTGGTTGCCGAAGGATCGTGGGTTGTGGTTACGCCATACGCCAAATTCGCGAAATACGGCCAATGCTGCTGAGTTGTGAGATCGTTCGAAAAGTGCCCGACGTGGGCATGCACATCCACTAAACCGGGGATAATCGTTTTGCCGGACGCATCAACTGTTTTGGCATCCGACGGAATATTGACAGATGCGCCGATTGCCGTGATGCGATTGCCATCGATAAGTATCGTGCCGTTTTCGATCACTTCATCACCCTTCATGGTGATGATGCGGGCGCCGGTGAGCGCCACTTTCCCGGCAGGCACATCCGTTGCCACAAACACATCCAGCGCAATGCCGGTGGTGTCGATTGCCGGAAGGCTGTCCGGTGCGCCGGGAACAAAGGCAAAGGTTTCCTGCAAATCACGGGTGAAATATTCCGGTCCGGTTACCCAGTGCAGCGATTTGCTATCGCCCGACCAGTGCAAATTGGTGCCCGCGTCGCGGGTCACTTTTTTCACGGGAATGGCGCTGCTCTTGCTGCTCAAATCGATCGCGCCGCCGGTTTTGGGGAAGGGCGTGATATACACATTATACAATTCCTGAAAGGCAACCCATTGTTCGTCCGGGCTGATGGCAACTTCTGTTGCATATTTCGAGGTGAAGTGGTCGCGTTCATTTTCACCGAATAAGTCCACACTTTTCAACGATTTACTGCCGCCATCGCGAAACAGGAAAATACGGTCGCTGGCGCGATTGAAACGGGGATATTCGCCGCGTTCCGTCACAAAGTTGCCCACCTGATTGGCAACGTCTGCGGCAATCCAATAGATGCCCGGTTTTACGGCGTAAGTATAGCCGCGCACCGAGTTGCCGCCCGCTCTGCGATACGCGATCATCGTGCCATCCGGCGAAAACGCCGGTGTGTAATAATGCCCTTTGCGCCGGGTGAGCTTTTCGGATTTGCCGCCGCGCAACTGCACCTTGCGAATGGCACCCATCGCAGTATCGTTCCAGGTCACGTAAACCACCGATTTGCCATCCGGCGAAAACGCCGGGAAAAACTCGAACCAGCCGCTGTCGCCGGTGAGACGCTCGATTTTACCGTTCGGCAATTGCTTTTTCCACAACTGCCCGACAGCGTTAAACACCACCCATTTTCCGTCCGGCGAGGTGGTGGCATGGCGAATCATTTTGGACTGGAATTCCGCCGGGGCAACGTCCTGTTTGAAGCGAACGGCTGTGGCAATCGATTGTTTGGATTCCACTTCGAAGGGGATTTCCATGAGTTGTTTGGTGGCAACATCAATTCGCCAGATTTTCCCTTTTGCCCAAAACACGATCGATTTGCCATCGGGCGTCCAGTCGAAATTGGGATACACGCCGAAGATCGCCCAGGTTTCCTGCTGATCGCGATTGAGACCGTCGAACAACGGGCGCATTTCGCCGGTGCGCAAATCGTAAGTGAACAGCACGGATTTGGCGCGAACCCGCCGCACAAATGCCAGATGATTCCCGTCCGGTGAAATTTGGGGACGCGCTGCGCCGCCCTGCACCGAAATCAAATTGTCCAGTTCGCCGGTTTGCAAATCCAGCCGGCGGATCACATAAATTTGTCCGTTGGGATCTTTGTTGTATTGGAAGGTGCTGCCGCCGCTCATGTCCTCGCTGTAATACACGTATCGTCCGTCCGGGCTGATGCACGGCTCTCCGGCGTCCTGCTGGTCGTTTTTGCGTTTGGTGAGCTGCAAGCCTTTGCCGCCGCTGCGGTGATACATCCACATTTCCCCGGCACCGAGCGAACGTCCGCTGGTGAAGTGCTTCCGGGCAACCAGATATTCGCCGTCGGGTGTCCACACGGCGTTGTTGAGCAACCGGAAATCTTCGTCGGTCACCTGTTTGCGGTCTGAACCGTCGTGGTTCATCGTCCAGATGTTGTCGCCGCCACCTGCATCGCTGGTAAAGCTGATTTTTCTGCCGTCCGGGCTGAAGCGCGGCTGCACTTCGTAAGGCAATCCGCCGGCCAACAGCGTTGCTTTTCCGCCGCTCATCGGCATGATGTAAATATCACCGAGCAGGTCAAATACAATTGCCTGTCCGTCCGGACTGACATCGAGATTCATCCACGTGCCTTCTGTCAGAGTGAACGAAACCGTGTCCGCCGGTCCGTATTGGTGGTCCACTTTCCAGTGTTTGAAATCCGGTCCGGTGTTGCTGCTGTCTTTTTCCTGCGCGAACAGCAGTCCGGCCGATACAATTATTGCAAACAATGTGCGCATTGTTTTTTGCATTGGTCCTCCGTAAATGTCATTTTTTGCACCAAAACATACAGAAAAATTGCCGGATTGCAAAACGGTTTCACATCACTTGTTTTCGAAATAGGTGGGGAGTAAGGATTTTTTGATTGAATTGAGAATGTGTGGTGCTTTCAAAAAATTTGAGAGCACCACAGATGGGTAAGTTTTCTATCGCACAAACTCAAAATTGGGATCGCCGTAATAGATGTATGCCAGAAAGGTCGGGTCGCCGTTTTCTGTAAAATTCTTACGGGTTTCGCGGAGCAGATCGGCAACGTTTACCGGACCGTCTTTCAATTTGTCATCGAGAATTTCGTAAAATCTGACCGCGAAATCCGCAGCGCTGGCATCGCCGAGCGGCCACAATCCGCCGATGTATCCGCTGGCGCCGGTTTCCAGAACGGCTGGCGCCCAGCCATCCACAAAATTGGCTACGTTATGCGATTGCCCGACATCGCAGGCGTTGAAAAAGAAAAACGGGTTGTTACGCGGGGAGCCGGAGGCAATGCCGCGCCAGGTCAGCAGATCGAGTTTGGCATCTTCCAGCAAAATAACATACTCCGGAATATTCTCGAAGCTTTGTTGCACTTCACCGTGACCGGCAAAATGAATAATACCCGACGGAAAATTACCGAACAATTCCTGCAGCGGATCAAATTTGCCGGAAACCTGCCGGAATCCGTTGATTGATTGAAGCGCGGCAATTTCTTTCTGTTGACTGGGAAGCGCCATCCGGCCCTCATATCGCGGTGAAATGAGCACCAATTCGTTCATTCTGTTGCGCTGCGGCGGACGGGACAGCACGTTAAAATTGCCGCTGATGTGCCATCGGGCGATGCGGAATCGCGTACCCAAAAAATCCGGTTTATCGAATCCGTTCATCGCTTCGGTGGTGTGCATCAACTCCCAGGGAATTCCGGGATTGTTGGTGTAAATCTGGATCGATTTGAATTTGTCGCCGCGTTTTTGCAGCAATTCGCGGATGGCACTTTTCAACTCTGCTGGTGCCAGTTCTTTATACAATTGTTTTCCGAAAGCCTGCAACCGCAGCACCCGTTGGGCTGGTTTTTCGTTGCTGACAGTGCCGGTTGGCGCGTTGATGGGCACCGCGCCACGGGTGATGGTCATCGTTTGTTTTTGCAGCCAATCCGAGCTGCGCGGGGTGATGACAAATTCTCCGGAATACGGCTGCAAATACGGCGAGTTGATCTGCAACTCATATCGCCCGGCGTTTTCGGCTTCAAAATCTTTGAGAATCCAGACAGTCAGATCAGGTGTCTGGTAATCTTTCGCCAGACTGATGCTGGGCACCTGGGTAATTGTTTCGCTGCCGCCGTTGATTTCGGGAAGATCGCCCCGGAGATTCGGCTCTGAACGAATGCCCGGACGGGCACCCGGTACACTTTCGATTTCTTCGTTGGCGCTGGCAAACAGCTCATTTTCCAGCCCGGAAACCAGAATCCTCCGGGAAATTTTTGCCAGAAAAGTGCCTTCGTGCCATAGCGTTGCATAAATGGTGCTCTGCGAGGGCGCACAGTCCGCCCCCGGCACCCGTATTTTATAGATTGCCTCGCTGGAATTTCCCTCACGCGGCAGCGTAATTTGGGCAATATTTTTGCCGTCGAGCACCTCAAATTGCGGCGCTGCGATAATCACATCGATTTGCCATTTATCGCGATCGGGCAGCCGCATCACCAGTTCGCCCCGGGAGGTCGATTGTCCGGCGAGAATCTCCACTTCCGGCGTCAGCAAATCGGTGGTCAGCGAAATTTTTACATCAAAAGTGGAAGCGGGTGTCACTGTTTCTGGCGCTTTTAGGGTCGGGTAGCGAATGACATCGATGACCATTTCTCTGGGGGGGAGTGAATTTTCGGCTGATAAAACTGGCGATCTGTCATCAAACTGGTTTGGACGATCCGGAAGACCTTCCAATGATTTGGGTTTTTGATAAAACACAATTTGAGAATCCCTCAGCCGCGCTATCTCGTTGTTTGCTGCGAGAACATCCGGGTGGTTTTCGCCAAGAAAACGGGTCATCTGCGGCAAGACATATTGGTATATTTCCAACGCGTTGCCGGTATAATTGCGCCGTTCGTAGGCTTTGGCGAGAACGATCAAATCGTTGCAGGCTTCCAAAATTTCCTGCTGATTGTCGCTGTTGCTTTCCTCAAAAACATCGATGGCGCGTTTTAGCAACGCACTGATTTTATCGTAATTATCGACATCATTGCCATTGTATGCGCCGGCCAAATCCCGAAAATCCCGCCCGATAACCGGTAACGCCGGATGACCGCTGCCGGCTTTTTCAATCACAATTTTATAGGCGCGGTTGAACAATGCTTCGGCATATGTCAATTCGTTCATCGATTCAGCCGATTTGCCGAGCAGCCGGTAATCGCTGGCAAAATCCGCGAGTTCCGGGTTGTCTGCACCCAATTGCACGGCCATTATCCGGAAATTATTGTCAAACTGGGCTTCCGCATCGCGCAGCAAATTGTTTTTCTGATACAGCTTGCCAAGATCGCGAAAATCCATAGCCAAAATAATTCGGTCCGGATGAATTTTGTCGATGGTATCATCCCATATTTCTTCGGCTCTGTGAAGATGACTTTCGGCGTCGCGGAGCTTCTCTTTGGTCATTTCCACCCGGGCGAGCACCCGGTAATCCTCGCCGAATCCGGCAATATATGCATCATTTTTGCCCAACGAATTGGTGATATATTTGTAAGATATTTCCAGCGTCGTTTCGGATTGATCGAAATTGAATTCCGCCAAAAACTGTTTGGAAACGTCCCGCAGATTTTCGGCAGAACGCAGCACTTCCGGATCATCAGTGCTGAGCAGTTGGCTGAACTGGGTCAACGTTTTTTGATACAAACTCGATGCGTCGGATAATTCCCCGCGTTTGGAATAGAGCAGCGCCAACGCCCGTAAATCACGGCTCAAATAGGTTAAATCGTAAGTCCTGTAACCGATTGCGAGTGAAATAATCCGATACGATTGCTCATACAATTGCTGCGCACGCGGCAATTTTCCCCGCGATTCGTAGAGAACTGCCAGATTCCGCAAATCCTCAGCCAGCGGGCGCATATCCGGATGATATTGTTTCCGGGTGACCAAAATGCTGCGATATGCATGCTGATACAGCGAATCTGCCGCACCAAATTCACCCAACCGGCTTTTGAGCAAACCGAGTTTCCGTTGGGTTTCGGCAATCAGTAGGTGATTTTTGGGAAGCAGTTTTTCGCGAATCCGCAACGCATTTTCCAGATTTGGCAATGCCGCAGCGTATTCACGCAAATTGAATTGGAATTCGGCGATGTTTTGGTAAGTTGTGGCGACTTCCAGATGATTTTCACCGAAAACATCGGTATAGAGCTGCAACGCAACTGTAGAGGAATCGATGGCCGTTTGGTATCGCTTGTTTTGATAGAGCTTCAATACTTCCAGATCCAGATGCCGCGCTTTTTCCAGTTTTGTGGATTTTGTTTCATCGTCCAATACCGGACGCTGAGCAACAAGAGGTTGTATCAATAAAAGCAGAATTGTCAATAATAACAACGGTTTATGTCGGCTAAACCGGGATGCTGATTGCCTCACGCAATGCATACAAATCTCCCATATTTGGTATATTTGTAAGATAAATCCCACACATGAATATGCGATCAATCTACATCACAAATTTGTTTTATGCCAAAAATTTTGTGGTAGGCAAAAAAAAGGGAGCATTAATGCTCCCTTTTGTAAATAAAACAGCGGAAATCAGTGAATATTTTCAGAAATAACCGCGCCGGCAACTAACGGCGCAATGGCAACCCACGGTTGATCGTAATTGCCGAATGGCGGCAAATTGCGGCGGCTCGGGGTGCGCAAATGGTATTCGGTGATCGCGGCATATTTTCCCGGCGAACGGCCGTGGAACAATTTGTAGCTGATCACCCGTCCGGTGCGGTCTTTCTCAACCGAAACCACAATCCCGATGTGGTGAATTTCTTTACGATTTTTCAGGTCGTGTTCGGTAAACTTGTCGAACTTTTTACCGCGATTGCCATAAAACATCACCATTCCGGGACGGATAAGGTGCGACATCCGCAGCGGATCGCTCACCAAAATCAGCGAGCCGCGCTCGTGATACCACAGCGCCAAATCGCGGGAACTGCGGTATTTTTTGGGTGACGGAAAATCCTGGTGCTCGCAGGTTTTTTGCATTTCCCGCAAAAACCGGTGGAAAATGCCGGAACAATCCGTGAGTTCGCGGCTGTTGTAATATATTTTTTGCGCCTGAATCCGTTGGGCAATTTGCTGAACGGAACGCGCCGCAACTGCCGGACTGCCGTGAAAACTGCACCCGTAAACGTCCAATTTAGCGGGATTTACATATTTTTTTACCAGACGTTTGTCCGTCGATTGGGATGGTCTGTTTTCCTCTTTTGTGTGGGTGGTTTTCCGGGTGGTTCCGGAGCCATCGCGGGATGCACTCCCGGTGTAGCTGCTGCGGTAAGTGGATGAACAACTGAACAGAAAAACCGGCAGAAACACGAACAGCAACCATCTGTTTCGTGCGCTCACCAAATCCCTTTTAAACATTCGCTTATCCATAAGTGTCTCCCTTTTTCTTTGCGTTAACGGTTTTTGTTTGCCCCTCACCGTTAATCTGCCTTGCATCTGTTATTGTATTCGGCAACAACAGTGCCAACCTGATATTTGTATTTTTATTGAAACGTTTGGACGATAATTGTCAGGGTCAAAATTGGGATATTGATTGACGTAAGCACCGGAAATTTATATCTTTGGCATGTTATCGCTGCATTGCCGGAATAACCGGCTTCAAATGACTCCGTGAATCAGCAAATATCCAAATAAAATTTGAACAGAAACCAATGATTGTTAATGTGGGGCGAACATGTTAAAAAAAATTGACCTCAACCGAAAGCTGGAAAAATCGGTTTACAAAGAAAAAATGGATGAACTGGAAATCCATTTGGGACAACTGCAACGCCAAATTCTGGAATATAAAATTCCGGTAATTATTTTGTTCGAAGGTTGGGAAGCGGCGGGCAAAGGGACGCTCATTAACCGACTGATTTTACGGCTGGACCCGCGCCAATTTAGTGTTTTTACTGCACGAGAGCCCAATGAGGAAGAAGCTTTTCGCCCGTTTTTGTGGCGATTTTGGAAACGAACGCCGGCAGACGGACGGATGTCGATTCTCGACCGGAGCTGGTATCGCCGGGTGTCGCAGGATCGCGTGAACGGTCGATTTCCGAAATCCGAATGGGAGCACACGTTTCGCGAGATCAATTTTTTCGAACGCCAGCTAACCAGCGACGGTGCAATTATCATCAAATTTTTTCTGCATATTTCCCAAAAAGAGCAGAAAAAACGCTTCAAAAAATTGCAGAAAGATCCCGCGATGGTTTGGCGAATCACCGACGAAGACTGGATCAGCCATCGCCAATACGATGAGTATCTCGCGGCATATGAGGACATGCTGGCGGAAACCGACACCGCCGTTGCGCCATGGCACATCGTCGAATCGCATGATGTGCGTTTTGCAACCCTCAAAATATTTCAGATCGTTTGCCAGAAATTGGAAAATGGACTGAACATCGCCAAAAAAGCAGCGCAGGCAACGGAAGCTGTTCCGGTTGAAGCGGCGGGCACGGATGTGGAATTGCGCACCTCCATTCTCGCCGGTGTCGATCTCGATAAATCGCTGGATCGCAAAGATTACGAAAAAGAGCTGGATAAATATCAGGAACGCATTCGCGAACTGGAGCACACGCTGTATCAAAAACGCATTCCGGTGGTCATCGTTTACGAAGGGTGGGATGCCGCCGGAAAAGGCGGCAACATCAAACGGCTGACCCAATTGATGGACCCGCGCGGTTACGATGTGATCCCGATTGCTGCACCCAACGATATCGAACGCAAACACCATTATTTATGGCGATTTTGGAAGGAATTTCCCAAAGCCGGACATTTTGCCATTTTTGACCGCAGCTGGTACGGGCGGGTAATGGTTGAACGTGTGGAAGGATTTTGCAGCGAAGCGGAGTGGAAACGCGCTTACCGCGAAATTAACGAAATGGAGGCGCAGTTGACCAATTTTGGCACGGTGATCGTCAAATTTTGGCTGCACATCGACAAAGAAACCCAGCTACGCCGCTTCAAATTGCGCGAAGCAACGCCCCACAAACGCTACAAAATTACCGACGAAGATTGGCGAAATCGCGAAAAATGGGATTTGTACGAAGCCGCAGTGGACGAAATGCTGTTCCGAACCAGCAGCACTTACGCACCGTGGACGATCATCGAATCCAACTGCAAACTGTATGCACGGGTTAAAGCGCTGAAGACGGTTGTCGATGCTATTGAACAGCGATTAAAATCCGAAAAGAAAAAATCTTGATCCAATCGACGAAATAAGCGCAATATTAACAATGAGTTATGTATGTTGAAAATTGAATTTCGCATCGCAGAAAAACTGAATCTGGATCGATTGTTGAGCGAATCCGGTCTGCCGTTTTCTTTAGAAAAAGAGAGCACTGCCAATGGCCGGGTGCGTTATTTTGATACATTTGACTGGCGATTGTTTGCCAAACAACTGGCACTCGCAAAAAACGGCCGGAAATGGGAACTGCACAATTTATCTCAAAATGAAGTTATCGCGGCAGAAACCCTGACCGGTTCACCGAAATTTTCTGAAGATTTTCCCGATGGCGATTTGCGCCGGAAAATTGCGCCGTTGCTGGAGATGCGTGCGTTGCAACTGCGCGGTGATGTGCACATCGAAACGTCATCGTTCAGGGTGCTGGATTCGATGGAAAAAACAATTGCCAGGTTGAGTATAAACAGGCTGTTAACGAATACAGAATCAAAACCGGTTTATCATTTAACGATGGTCGGTTTGCGCGGTTACGACGAAGCGTTCAACCAGCTTTCGAACGCTGTTGCGGATCATCCGGCAATCGAAACGAGCAACAGCGCTTTTGAAGCAATTATGGCTGCCGCCGGTCAGCAACCCGGTGAGTACAGCGGCAAATTGCAGCTCAATTTGCGGCAGGAAATGACTGCGCTGGATGCTGCGCGGGAAATTTTCGGGCAATTGCTGGATATCATCCGGCAAAATGAGCAGGGCACAAATGACGATCTGGACAGCGAATTTTTGCACGATTTCCGGGTGGCGATTCGCCGGACACGATCCGGATTGAGCCAGATTCGCGGCATTTTTCCGCCGGACGATGTTGAGAAATTCAAAAATGCTTTTGCCGATTTGCAACGCCAAACCAACGATTTACGTGATTTGGATGTTTATCTGATGGATGCGCCAACGTATCGCCAATTGCTCCCGGAGCAGCTTCGTCCGGCAATTGAACCGGTGTTCGCACATTTGCAATCGGAGCGAAAAAAAGCGTTGCGGAAAGTCCGTCGGGCGCTGAACAGCAGCGAATATGTGGAATTGCTGAACGATTGGCAAAAATATCTGAAATATGCCCAACCGGAAGTGGCACCGAACGCGGTTATGCCGGCTGTTGAATTGGCAAAACAGCGGATTTACAAACGCTACCGCCGGGTGATAAAAGACGGCAAAGCCATCGGCACAGATTCGCCGGACGAGCAATTGCACACGCTGCGCATTGATTGCAAAAAATTGCGCTATCTGCTGGAATTTTTCGAAAGCCTGTTTCCGGCAGGCGAGGTGAAACAGTTGATTAAACAGCTCAAAAAATTACAGGATAACCTTGGAAAATTCAACGACTTAAGTGTGCAGATCGATACGCTGTACGATTGGCTGAATTTGTTCTCCAAAAAAGGAAGCGGCGTGCAAACCGTTGCGGCAATCGGCAGTTTGATCGGCACATTGAGCGAACGCAAACGGCAAATGCGGGCAGCATTTCACGATACATTTGCGCAATTTTCGTCGCAGGAAATTCGTTCGCAGTTTAAATCTTTGTTTGCGGAATAATTTGGGGAAAGCGGGCGCTTTCCCGGAAATGGTGTTACGATACCAGTGTCGTAACGAATATAAAATTATAAACTTACGGGCTTTTTTGTTTTGCAAATAATCGCAATTTATCACAGCAAAGGCGGTGTGGGTAAAACCACAACTTCGGTAAATCTGGCGTATCAGGCGGCGCAGAGCGGGCAACGAACGCTCATTTGCGATCTCGATCCGCAGGCTGCATCCACATTCTATTTCCGGGTGAAGCCCAAAATCAAATCCGGTGTTAAAGGATTTGTAAAAGGCGGTAAACAGCTTGCCCAAAATATCAAGGCAACCGATTTTGAGAATCTGGATTTGCTGCCGGCGGATTTCCGTTTTCGAAGTATGGATCTGGAATTGGCGGAAACCAAAAAATCGAAAAAACGCCTGCCTAAAATTCTGGCGGATGTGGCGGAAGATTATGATTTGATCATTCTCGATTGCCCGCCGAACCTGTCCAATGTGTCGGAAAACATTTTCAACGCGGCGGATAAAATTGTAGTACCGCTGATTCCCACCACGCTTTCCGTGCGCAGTTTTGAGCAAATATTGCGATTTTTTGAGAAAAAAGGCTACAAAACCCGTAAAATAATCGCGTTTTTCTCGATGGTGGAAAAGCGCAAACTGCTCCATCGCGAAGTAATGGCTGAAATGATTTCCGGGTACGACAATATTTTGCCCGTTGCCATTCCTTTTCGCTCCGATGTAGAAAAAATGGGTATCTACCGGACGCCGGTTCAACTACTCGCACCGCGATCGCCGGTGGTGAAGGCTTACCGGGAATTGTGGAAAGCGTTGCAAACGCCTGCAAAATGATCGAATACTGCAAATCTTAACACAATTGTAACACACTCGCTGCCAAAAGATTGTAATTTGAACGTTATCCAATTTGCTATTTCCGAACCGGAACCGGCGCTCATTTTTCCACAAACGACTACGCATATTATGAGAACAGACATTCGCAACAAAGAACTCAGTTGGCTATCGTTTAACGAACGATTGCTGCAGGAAGCGGAAGATTTAACCGTGCCGCTGCTGGAACGCATCAAATTTTTGGGGATTTTCTCGAACAACCTCGATGAATTTTTCCGGGTGCGGGTGGCGACGCTCAAACGCATCGAAAAGCTGGGTAAAAAAGCGGTCACCATTATGGGGAATGCACCGCAGGATGTGCTGCACGAAATTCACAAAAATGTGCTCTCCATGCAGGCGCGATTTGAACACATCTATCAAAATATTCAACATGAGCTTGCGCAGCACCACATTTATATTATCAACGAAAAAGAGCTGGACGTTCAGCAAGCTGAATTTGTGCGCAACTTTTTCCGGTTTGAAGTGCGCGGTGTGATCACGCCGTTGATGATCGATCAACTGGTAAATTTCCCGGAGCTGGATGATCATGCGATTTACCTCGCCGTGCGGATGTGGAAATCCAATGATCCGGAATCGGAAAATCATGCGCTGATCGAAGTGCCGACGGCAACGCTGTCGCGATTTGTGATTCTGCCGC
Organism: Calditrichia bacterium; assembly: GCA_020634975.1. Taxonomy (NCBI): domain Bacteria; kingdom Pseudomonadati; phylum Calditrichota; class Calditrichia; species Calditrichia bacterium. The sequence continues at coordinate 21,555 of JACKAQ010000004.1, forward strand.
AAGTCGGGGAAAAACAATGTATTATCCTGCTCGATGATGTCATTCGATTCAATCTCGATGCCATTTTTGCGATTTTCAAATACGACCGATTCGATGCGTTCACCATCAAATTAACTCGCGATGCGGAGATCGATCTCGATGACGATCTCTCCGAAAGTTTGCTCAAAAAAATTTCCAAAGGCATTTCCAAACGGAAATCCGGAACACCGGTTCGTTTCATTTTTGATCACGAAATTCCCGGCAAATTTCTCAAATACCTGATCCAGCAAATCCACCCGGATCAGGTGAACAGCAATTTTATCCCGGGTTCGCGCTATCACAATTTCAAGGATTTTCTCGGCTTCCCGAAAATTGGTCCGGCGAGTTTGCAATACGAACCGCACGCACCGCTGCCGCATCCCAATCTGGATAATCACGAAAGCATTCTGGCAGCTATCGCCAAACAGGATATTTTGCTGAGCTATCCCTACCAAACATTTGTGCACGTGATTTATTTTCTGCGCGAAGCGGCGATCGATCCGCATGTGCGGTCGGTTCACATCACCATTTACCGGCTGGCGGGAAAATCCAAAGTGGTGAACGCGCTGATCAACGCCGCGAAAAACGGGAAAGAAGTGACGGTTGTGATGGAGCTGAAAGCCCGTTTCGATGAAGAAGCGAATATTTATTGGGCAAAAGTGCTCCGCGACGAAAATATCCGGGTGATTTTCAGTCCGCCGAAATTTAAGGTGCACGGCAAATTGATTTTGGTGACCCGCAAAATCGGCGATAAAATTACCCGTTACGTGAATATCGGAACCGGGAATTTCAACGAATCGACCGCAAAATTATACACCGATCACGCGCTGCTGAGCGCAGACCCGCGACTGACCGGCGAAGTGCAAAAAGTGTTCGAAGCGTTGGAAATCAACTTTGTGCAAACAACTTTCCGGCACCTGCTGGTGGCGCCGTTCAACATGCGCAAACGCTGGGAAAAGCTCATCCAGAACGAGATTTCCAACGCGAAAAAGGGAAAACCGGCGTATATCATCGCGAAATTGAATAATCTGACCGATCCGAAAATTATCAAAAAATTGTATAAAGCAAGCCAGGCGGGCGTAGTCATCCGGCTGATGATTCGCGGGATGTTTTCGGTTGTGCCGGGCGTTCCGGAAATGAGCGAGAATATCGCGGCAACCGGAACGATCGATCGCTATCTGGAACACACGCGCATTTTTTTATTTGCCGATGGCGGAAAAGAGCAGATTTTTCTATCTTCCGCAGACTGGATGCCGCGCAATCTGGATAACCGGGTGGAAGTTGCCTGTCCGGTTTACGACAAAAATATTCGCGCTGAATTGCGGGATTATCTGGAAATTCACTGGCGTGGAAATGTAAAAGCCCGGGTGTTGGACGCAAAATTGAAAAACGAATACAGCCGGCAGGATGAAATCTGCAAAGTTCGGGCGCAGGAAGTGCTGCACGAATACTACCGGCTGATTCTCGAAAATAACGGCAAACGCCCAAAATTGAGTGATTTGCTGCCCAGAATTGCGGATTGCAACACCAACGGCACGCTGCCGAATGTCAAAAATTTTAATGATTTATCCATCGAAACCGTTGAAGCTAATCATGAAAAAGACTGATTTACCACCCCATACGCTGGAATTTTCGCCGACCGTTCACCCGACCGCGTTTATCGCGCGCGGCGCGCAGGTGATGGGCGATGTTCGGCTGGCGGCGCACGCGTCGATCTGGTATAATTGCGTGGTTCGCGGCGATATCAATTATATTTCCATCGGTGAGCGCAGCAATATCCAGGATGGCTGCATTTTGCATCTGGAAAACGATTTGCCCTGCGTTGTCGAAAACGATGTGACGGTAGGGCACGGCGCGATTTTACACGGTTGCCACATCGAGCCGGGTTGTCTGATCGGCATGGGCGCCATCGTTCTTTCCGGTGCGGTGGTGAAACGCGGCAGCGTGATTGCCGCAGGCGCGGTGGTTCGCGAGCATTCGATTGTTGAACCGTATTCGCTGATGGCCGGAATTCCTGCCAAATGCATCCGCACGATGGACGAATCCAGTTATGAAAAAAATTTGCTCTGGGCTGAAAAATATGTGAAAGTCGCCCAAAAACACCGCGAAAAAGGATTTGCCGCTACGGAGTAGCGGTTACGCGGCTGTCCTCCCACAACAGCATCGCTTTTTTGCGAGCGCTTCCCCAACGATATTCATTAAATGCACCGGATTTACGAATTACCCGATGGCATGGAATCAGGTAAGCTACGGGGTTTTTCCCCACGGCGCTGGCAACTGCGCGAACCGCCGTCGGCTGGTTGATCGCTGTCGCAATCGCTTCGTACGATATCACCTGTCCCGAGGGAATTCGCAGCAGTGCTTCCCACACTTTCATCTGAAAATTGGTGCCTTTCAAATACAAATGCAGCGGTGCCTGCGGCGTTTGGTCATCGCGAAAAATATGTTGCAGCATCTCGCCGGTTCTCGACTGATTTTGCACCAGATTCGCATGTTTCCAGCGGTGTTGCAATTCATCCAGCAAATTTTTGGAGGTTTCCCGCACAAACATTAAATTGGTAATTCCGCGATCGGAAACCGCCAGCAAACATTCACCAAAAGGCGAGGGATGAAAACCGTATTGGATATCGATACCGGCGCCGTGCTGTTTGTATTCGCCGGGCGTTACGGCTTCGCATTGCACGAACAAATCGTGCAGCCGTCCGGGGCCGCTCATCCCGCTTTCGAAGCTGGCATCCAGAACGCTGTGTGATTGTGCGAGCAATTGTTTGGCGTGCTCTTTGGTCAAAAATTGCAAAAAACGTTTCGGGCTGATGCCCACCCAACGGCTGAACAATCGCTGAAAATGGTATTCGCTGAGATTGGCGGCAGCGGCAACCGACTGCAAATCCGGCTGTTCGCGATGGTGCGTTTCGAGATAGTTGATCGCCGTTTCGATGCGCCGGTAATCGCTGGAAAGCTGTTCTAAATTCATGGTCATTCCTTTTTTTATCAAAATAATAGCGATTCTGCAACGGAAAAACCACCCGCTTCTTGCGGATGTTTATCGAAAACGGAGAAAAAATGAGTCACTACCGGAAAGAATTTGGCGATTGGGGAGAGGATATCGCGGAGAAATTTTTGCTGGAAAACGGTTTCACAATTCTGATGCGCAACTTTCGTGCGGCGCGCGGGGAAATCGATATCATCGCGCGGGAGAAAAATTGCATCGTTTTTGTGGAGGTGAAAACGGGAAATTCACACAAATTCGGACCGCCGGAGGAACGGATAACGCCCGCGAAGCAGCGCCAATTGTATAAAATTGCCAATCAGTTTATCGCGGAAAATCCCAAACTGGACTGCGATTTCCGGTTCGACGCAGTGATCATCGACGGCAGCCGGGAACGGCACGAAATCCGCCATTACCGGAACGCGTTCTATTTCTGATCAGGAATGAATAACCGTATTTGCCGTAATTGCGCCGGTTACCGTTGCGACAACAGCGGCTTGCACGCTTTCGGAAACGGCATCGCCAACCGGATCATCGCTGATCAGCATGCGAATGCGCTGCTTTGCCAGCCGGCGCTCCGGTTTCGCGAAAACCTCCTCGACCAATCCGCAGGCTTTGACGAGGCTGAGCAGCGCCATCGTTTCCGCATCAGCGGGCGCGTTGTTCAGCACGACAGCGTGAAGCTGTTGCCGAACCAGCGTTTCCTGCCGGCTGTCGATCATCGGATAACGATGCGTTGCAAAAAAGTGCAGGAATCGCTGCTCGTCATCGCGAAGAATGCCTTTTTCGACCAGTTGCCGGGCAACCCGTTTTTTGATGTCCGAAAATTTCATGTAAATCCGGGCAACCCAATATTTTGGAGAGCGCGGTCGCGCAGATTCGCGGATGAGCCGCAGCACATCGTCCAGCAGCGGATCGCCGGTTTCCCGGTCATCGGCAACTACAATATTTTTGTTGACGACCGACAGGCATTCGCGAAACGTCAGTTCCATCAGTGCGGCGCCAGCCAATCCGTGCGGTAACGCATGCGACGCGTTGAAAATTACCGTGCCTTTTTGGTCGTGAAATGCTAATAACAAAACTTTTTCGGGCAGGGTGAGTTCTACTGTTATATTTTTCATGATAATTTTATATTTTGAGTTAAACTGATCAAATCGTACCTATATATTTGACGCAAAATGGCTAAAAAAGTTTGTTAAATAATTTTAGAGAAAGCTGATGAAACGGATCGTTTTTGTATGTTTGGGAAATATTTGCCGGTCACCCGCCGCGGAAGGTGTGATGCAATCGATGGTCGAAAAAGCGGGGCTGGCCGATGCCATAAAAATAGATTCTGCCGGAACTTCCGGGTGGCACATCGGTGAAAAAGCGGATCGGCGTATGCGCCAAACGGCGGACAATCGCGGTTATTCGCTCACCAGCCGCTCGCGCCAATTCCAGTCTCCGGTCGATTTTGAGACCTTCGATTTAATTGTGGCGATGGATGACGACAACGTTCGAGATTTGAAATCACTGGATCGCAGCGGATCATTTGCGCATAAAATTGTGAAAATGACCGATTTTTGCCAAAATTGCCGGGAAACCGAAGTGCCCGATCCGTATTACGGCGGTGCACAGGGATTTGAACACGTACTCGATTTGCTGGAAGACGCCTGCGCCGGACTTCTCGAGCACATCAAAAAAACGCTGTAAATTTTGGACAGGATAGATAGTAGCGGTAATTCATGAATTACCGCTACTTCTGATCCACAAACTCAATTATGACAAATTTACACAAACAAATTGAAACATGGGCCGGTGAGCCGATCGCCCAAAAAAGTGGTGTCGGTGGCGGGAGCATTGCCAGCACCAGCCGGATTCGCTTTGCTTCCGGTCGCGAAGTGTTTTTGAAAACCGGTGCGAATCATCCAAAAATGTTTCCTGTAGAGGCAAACGGGTTGGCGGAATTGCGCAAATCCGGCGCCATTCGCGTGCCGGAAGTGCTGCATGTGACCGGCGAAATGTTGCTGCTGGAAAATATTTCCACCGGAAATCCGCGAGGCGATTTCTTCGAACGTTTCGGGCGTCAGTTTGCAGAATTGCATCGCCATCATGCGGAAACATTTGGTTTTTATGAAGATAACTTCATTGGTGCAACGCCGCAAATCAATCTTGCAGCAGGCAAATCTGCCCAAAATTGGGCAGAATTTTTTTGGGAAAAGCGCCTGCTGTTCCAATACAAACTTGCGGAAAAACGCGGTTACGCCACGCCTGATCTGACCAAATTATTCGGAAAACTGGAATCTGCAATTGCTGATTTGCTGGCTGGCAGCGAAGAGCCGCCATCGCTGTTGCACGGCGATTTGTGGAGCGGCAATTTTTTAGCGGATGAAAATAATGAACCGGTACTCATCGATCCGGCGGCATATTATGGTCACCGCGAAGCAGATTTGGCAATGACACAACTGTTCGGCGGTTTCAGCGAATCCTTTTACGCAGCCTATCGCGAGGCTTTTCCATTGCCGGATGGCTGGCGGGAACGGGAAAATTTATACAAATTGTATCATGTGTTAAACCATCTCAACCTGTTTGGCCGCGGGTATTACAGCCAGGCAATTTCGCTGTTACGAAATTATTTCTGATGCAATCTTAAAAAATTTCGTATATTATAAGAACGGACTAAAATATGTTGTCCGGGCTTTGCTTGATTGTCCGTAACTTGTTTGCAGGGCAATTTTTCAGGAAGTTTGATAATACAAGGAAGCAGCAGCGAAGCCAAGAATTACCATTAGTTAGAAAGGCACCTATGACTGAAGTGCAGTCGCGTCAAATTTTTTTGGTGATGGTGTTTTGGGCATTTGCTTTTTTTTGTCGTCCGGTGGCTGCTCAGGCAACAGCAGACCACCCGTATTTACCACTTTCCATCCCGGATCACGACGTAAAACCACTCCGTAATTTGGTCGATCCCCAGTTTCAAAAATCTCTCGAAGCACGGTTGCAGCAAAATCCCCTTTGGGCGAAATTGATGGCAGACAAACGGCTGGCTGTCGGTTTGGTAGATTTGAGTGATCCCGAAAATGTAAAATTTGCCAGAGTCAACGGCAACCAGATGATGTACGCAGCCAGTTTGCCAAAGCTGGCGATATTATTGGCTGCGGAAAATGCCATTGAGGAAGGGAAAATCCCGAATACGCAGGATGTGCAAAATGATCTGCGTATCATGATCAGCCAATCGAATAATCAAGCTGCAACCCGGATGTACCGAATGGTCGGTGGCGCAAAATATATCGAGAAAGTGCTCCGCAATCCACACAACCAATTTTACGATACGCGTTACGGCGGCGGATTGTGGGTGGGACGTCCGTATGCCAAAGGCGGGCAGCGATACGGCGATCCGATGAAAAACCTCAGCCACGCTGCAACGGCAACGCAGGTTTGCCGCTATTATTATTTGCTGGCGATGGGCAAATTGATCAACCGGCAGCGCAGTGAAGAAATGTTAGGCTATCTGGTTGATCCGGAACTGCACCACAAATTTGTGAACAGCATCGAACGGGTTGCGCCGGATTGCAAAATATACCGGAAATCCGGCACGTGGCGAAACTGGCACGCGGATTCCATGTTGTGCTGGGGACCGAACTGGCGCCGTTATATTTTGGTGGGGTTGGTGGAAGATGCCAAAGGCGAGCAGATTTTACGTGATCTGGTTCCGGCGGTCGAAGAAGTGTTGCGCAGTCATTCCGCCGCATACGAAGTTCAGTAAAAACAAAGAATTATCAATTGAAAATATAAGCTCCCGGAATTCCGGGAGCTTTTTTTATTCGCTCAAAATTTTATCGATGAATGTTGCAATCGACTGATGCTCAACGGCGGAATTTTTTTTGAGCACGTTGGACATCAACGCGACGTAATAAATTCGTCCATCCTCATGCTCTACTATCGCGACGGAATTCATATAATTATCAACATTCCCGCGATATTTTCCGCACTCAAAACCCTCTTCTTTTTTGCATTTATACAAGCTGCCGGATTTGAAATAGACCTTTGCCGAATTCAGTCGCGGCGATGCCGCATAACGAATTCTGCGGGCGGTCAGGTATAACATTCGTTTGATTTCCAGGCTTGACCACGAATCCACCAGCTTGCCCCGTTCCATCGCAACCAGATATTTCATCAACGCGCGAGGTGTGGCGTAACTGCGTGCGCCGGGCACACGGTTTTGTCCGGTTGCGGTGAAAAAGCTGCCCAATTGCCACTCGTTTTCGGTAATGCCGACGGCACGAAGCGGGTCGTTCACAACCGAAAGCGCCATGATTTTCAGCGAATCCTTGCGGGTATTTTTGAAAAATTCGGCTTCCTGCTCGAGTGATGGTGGGTAATTTTCGCCAAATTGACGCATTAACAGCATCTCTTTCCAAACGGTGCTGGCTGCGGCGTTGGAACTGGCGGAAAGCATGTGATCCGTCCATTCGTATAGCGAAAACGTGTCGCCAATCCGCACGGCACGCACGGCAAATGCTTTGGTTTCGACATTGTAAACCGGTACTTCGTGATGGTTGGGCATCGCCCATTGATCGGCGATAATCATGCGGTTTCGCATCAGTTCGATGCGTTTTTCCGGTGCATCCGGGAACAGCCGCTGGAGTTCGGTGAACAATCCGGCGGCAATCGCAAGCTTGCCAACGCTGCCGGGATTAAATTCGCGATCCGCCTGCCGTTCGGCGTAGCGAACCGGTTTTCCGGGCGTTACTTCCAGCACGGAAACAGAATAGCTTTCGTCACGATTGGGGAACAGCGCATCGATTTTTTTCTGAAAATCTTCGCTGACAGGTGGCAAACTTGCCAGGCTGTCGCCCCGTTCGTTTTGCAGATTTAGCAACATATCGCCGATGCTTTTCTGCCCACCGGACGGCGGTTTGGTGCCGCGCAACTCGCCGTTCATCACCAGTTGCAGTCGCAACAATCTGCGAATGCCGGTGATCAAATATCCGTCATACGGATATGCCTGCAAAAAATCACTTGCAAACAAACTCAATATTAACAGCAATTTATAGATTGGTTTTTGCATATTTCGATTCCCAGTTTTCAGTCAAGTTTGATAAACGTGCGATGGAATGTTGCCGCAAAGGTGCAAAGCACACAAAGAAAGATTTTGAATTACACTGACACCTTTAGCGTTGCGAAGCAGGAGCTTCGCAACGAGTATAAAAAAAATCGCGATCTTGCGCCTTTGCGGCAAAAAAATCCTAAAACACAACCGATCGCGCGATGAGGTATTGGGCAATAAAATACGTCGAGAGAATGAGCAATTGCGCATTGCGAAATCGTTTCACGAAACGGTTGAACGCCAGCGAAGTATCGGAAATGACGAACAGAATTGCGCCGATCATTCCCCAAAGCGCAGCCGGCGATTGCAGTTGATCCCACCGTGCGGCAGCCAGCCAGCCCATCGAAGCGATTGCCGTCGCGTAAATTGCAACCGGTATTCGCATTTTTCCGAGATGCCGCCATGCGTAAGCCACAAATAATCCTGCCGCGAGAAAAAATATCACCAAAAAGATGATGCTGTCAAACGGCACAATTTCCCGGGAAAATGCCGCAATATAAAACAGATGCGCGATCAAAAAACTGACCAAACCGGGAATAAAGCGATCGCCCGGCAGCATCAAAAAAATATCGCCGAACAGCGAGAACAGCAACCCGAGCAAAATCCATTGCTGATAGGTTGCATCCGCACAAACGAGCGAACCGGCGAGCAGTAAAATAGCAATTGTCGTCAGCGGCTTGAACAAATACACCTGCCAGCGCGGACCGGAATATTCGGCGCGAATGTTCAGCGCAGCAGAAAGAAAAATGGCGGTTGGCAAGATGATTTCGGGCATTTTCGTAATTCGTTTCTGTGGTAAAAGGAGGGATTTTCTGCATCCCAAATCCCAATTTGATTGGAAAGAGATAAAGTTTAGCCGGGAACAAATACATGATTCGGAGATCATTTTATGTCATTCCCGCAATCTTTAAGCGGGAATCAAAAGCTTCAATATTCCGGATGCCCGATAAAAGCGCTCGGACAAGGCAACACCAGTTGTGGATAAAAAAACGCAATCCGCAAATGGAAAATTTTGGTAACTACCTATTTATTCAACACTTCGACCACTTTTCCGCGCAAAATATTCACGGTGGCGTCGGTGATTTCCACGTTCACAAACTGACCGCGGCGAAAATCGCCTTTCGGGAAAATCACGATTTTGTTGGCATCGTTGCGACCCTGAAATTCATCTGCAGATTTTTTGGTGAATTCCTGATCGATCAGCACTTCGTGAATTTGCCCGATGTGCGCCAGGTTTTTTTGGTAGGAATGGCGCCGCTGGATCTCGTTCAATTTCACGATGCGTTCGGTTTTTACCGGCTCGGGCACGTCGTCCGGAAATTTGCGTTTGGCAATGGTTTGCGGGCGTTCGGAATATTTGAAAATGAACGCGGAATCGTATTGCACAGCTTCCATCACGTTCAGCGTTTCCGCAAATTCGGCGTCGGTTTCGGTGGGGAATCCCACGATAATATCCGTGCTGAGCGCCATTTGCGGATACAACTCGCGAATCTCATCAACGAGATCGAGATATTCTTTTTGGGTGTAGGTGCGGTTCATCATTTCCAAAACGCGGTCGTTGCCGGCTTGCAGCGGCAGATGAATCTGTTTGCACAATTTGGGATTTTCGGCAATCACTTTCAGCAGTGGGCGCGGGAAATCTTTCGGGTGCGGGGAGGTAAAGCGGATGCGCTCGATGCCCTCAACTTCGCTCACTTTTTCCAATAAATACGCGAAATCGTTGCCTTCAAATTTGTAAGAATTGACGTTTTGCCCGAGCAGCGTGATCTGGCGAAAGCCCTGTTCGGCCAGTCGTTTAGCTTCGTCCACCACGTTTTGAGGGGATCGGCTGCGTTCGCGACCACGGGTGTAAGGCACAACGCAAAAGGTGCAGAAGTTATCGCAGCCGCGCATCACGGCAATCCATGCGTTCACACCTTCTGTCTGGGTGGGATAGACATCGCTGTAAGTTTCAAATTCTGATAGGGTTACGTCCCAATTTTTTGCATCATTTCCGTTGACATCCATATCTGCCAGCAGTTGCGGAAGGCGTTTGTAGCTGTCCGGTCCGGCGATAAAATCGATGGGCAATTTGGGATTTTCCAGCAATTGTTTGCGGAAATTGGTGGCCATGCAGCCCAAAATTCCGACCTGCGCTTTACCTTTTCCGTTGCGTTCAGACTGGATCCTATTGATCCGGCTGAAAACTTTGTTGTTGGCGTTTTCCCGAACGGAGCAGGTGTTCAGCAGCACGATGTCCGCATCCGTTTCCGTTTGGGTCAGTTCGTAGCCGCTTTCCGCCAGCACGGATTTCACGATTTCCGTATCATACACGTTCATCTGGCAGCCGTATGTTTCGATAAAGACTTTTTTCATCCGATCATTCCTAAAAATTTTTTCCAATAGCCCAAAAATTTACAACCTTTCGCCGGATGAACAAAGAAAAAATTAACTCGGCAGGATTTTGCAAACGCAAAAAATCGATTGCCGGAAGCGCTTGAATATTTCCAACGATTGCGATAACTTGTTGAAAATTTGTAAGCTGGATTGGATGTTACATTTTTGAAATCCGGTTGTTTTTGGATTCAGGCGACTCCTGCCGCCACGCCGAAAGGCACTCCATCGGAGCAGGAGTGACCGGAATATTGTCATTCCTGCGATGGCAGGAATCCCCATATTCAGGTTAATCACGAACTAATCGGGAATTATCCTGCAACTGACGGTTAACAATTAAAAAGGGAGAAAACTGTGGCGACGACTGATCAACGGGTTATCCGGCGCGGGCCATACCCGGAACTCACCTGGCCGGCGATTCTTGTGGGCTATTTTTTGGGTGCAATTATTACGTTGAGTATTGGTTACGCCAGTCTGATTCTGGGCTTTTCAATCGAAGGATCGGAACTGGCGGCAATTTTAGGCTTCGGGATTTTGCGCGGCATCATGAAGCGATCGAGCATTGTGGAAAACAACATCAACCAGACGATCGCCAGCGGCGTAAACGGCGCTTCGGCGGGGATGATGTTTTCTGTACCGGCGCTGTTTATTCTCGGCGAAACCAGTTTCAACCCGATACTGATGGTTTTTGGCTGTATGGCTGGCGCTGTTTTGGGTATCGCATTCATCATTCCATTGCGTAAACAAATGATTGATTATGAAAGACTTACCTATCCCGGCGGTGTAGCGGTAGCTGCAATCTTGAAATCACCCGGCGCGGGCATGCGCAAAGCCATGTTCATGCTTGGCGGCGCGGCGATCAGCGGGATTGTGCATTTTCTTTCGCTGTCCACCGGATTTGAAAACTGGGAATTAGGCGCCATAATCGGGATGCCCGGCTACATGAACGGCGTTTGGTACGTATCGATGCTGACGCTCGGTGTGGCGTTCATCGCCGGTCGCGGCGGCGTATTTTTCATTATTGGCGGTTATGTGTGTTACTGGATTTTGGCGCCGATTTTAGCGGCGCAGGGGCATATTTTGGCAGATGTCAACCCGAATACCTTGCGGGTGGAATTGTTTCGTCCGGTGGGTATCGGGATGTTGATCGGCGGCGCAGTTGCCGGAATTTTACTGGCCTTCCCGCTGATCGTCAGCGCGATTCGCAGCATGCAGAACGCCGCAAAAATGGGCACCGGACTCTCGAAAGATGAAATGCCCATCAAGTTTTTGTATTTCGCAATTGTCGGTGCAGCGATTTTACTGTTCATCATTGCGGTAACTTCAACGCGGGAAATCGGGCTGGTTCGTGGCGGATTGATGGCCATTATGGGCACGCTCTGGATCTGGATTGCCGGCGTTATTTTATCCGAATGCATCGGGCGTACCAACTGGTCGCCGCTCAGCGGGATGACACTCATCGCAATTACCATTTTTATTTTTATCGCCAGCGGCATTGCTGATAGCGCAGCAATTATTTCTGCGGTTACTGTCGGTGCTGCCGCATGTGTCGCAATGGCGCAAGCTACAGATTTGATGCTCGATTTGAAAACCGGATACCTTGTTGGCGCGACGCCCAAAAAACAGCAAATCGGACAGTTTTTGGGCAGTTGGCTCGGTCCGATTTTGGTGATGACGCTGATATTTATTTTGCATCAGGCAGATGGTTTGGGCAGCGAAAAATTGCCTGCGCCGCAGGGACAGGCGCTTGCCAGCGTAATTGAAGGCATTTTGGGCGGCGATGTGCCTCGAATGAAATATCTCGCCGGCGCAGGTTTGGGCGCGTTGCTCAGTTTCAGCGGCATCGGCGGACTGGGAATTTTGGTTGGATTGGGATTTTACCTGCCGTTCAATATTGTGCTTACTTACAGCCTCGGCACGCTCGGGCGAGTGGTTTTGGATCGTGTGAAAGGTCATCGTTTTAGCGAAGATATCGGTATTCCGGTTGCCGCCGGTTTGATCGTCGGCGAAGCGCTGGTCGGTGTCGGTTTCGCAATGGTGAAAGTGATTCAGGGTGCGATGGGTGGCTGATGCAGCGGCACGGAATAATGGAAAAGGATAAATGATAAAGGATAAAGTGAAGAAGGCAAATAGCTGATCGCTAATGGCTTTAACATAGAGGAATTTAAGAATGAAATTATTTGGTTTTATTTTGATTGCTGCCGGCTTTTTGGGCGGATCGTATCTTACTTCGCTGGACCCGAAACTGGTCGAATGGAACTACTTTTTACCGATGCTGGTTGTCGGTATCGTCGGCGTTGTGATTGTGCGAATGGGCAACAAACAGGCTGCACAGGAAAGCGGCAAAGTGAGCGAAAATTTAGGCGTAATTGATCGCAGCATCGCAAATCTCGTAAAAAATGTTTCCCAATTGAATCGCGACAAAGACAAAATTCATACCTATGATATGCACAAAAAAATCGATGCGCTCTTGCTGGAAGATCTCGATGCGTTTGCAGAAGCGCGGGAAACCATTGCGCATGTGCACGGTTTGGCAAATTATGCGGATGTGATGAATCATTTCGCCGGTGGCGAACGCTATCTTAACCGGGTTTGGTCGGCTTCCGCGGATGGATATATCGACGAAGTGAATGAGTATATCGGGCGGGCGCAGGAGCAATTTGAGGAAGCGCAAAAGTTGTTGAACAAATTTACCGGAAAATAAATTCTTGCCGGTAACAGCTTTGATGTGATTTCACGGTTCAATAAAAAACGCATAGCGGCAATAATAACCGCTATGCGTTTTTTATGGGTATCTAAGCCTAGCTAAAACAACAACTAAGCTTCGTCAATGATTAGAAACCAATTGATGCGCCGATTGCAATTACCTGGTTCTTAACGTCTGCTTCATCGGCAGAATCATCAAAGGAACTCAGGCGAGTAAATAGCGTCATCAAATCCAACCGTCATTTTACCGGCTCCAATATTGATACCCCCGCCGAACACGAGGTTAAAATCCGTACTTTGATATCTTCGATATCTTCCTCAAAGAATCCCGTTTGCTTCGGCTTTGACTTTCGATGAAGCTTTGATACCCAGCGCCGGTCCGGCGAAATGTTTGGTTTTACAGTGCTGCCTTCGACCGGGATAATGAATTTGAATAATACCGGTATTTGGATGTAGTCTAACTTCATCGTTACATCAACCGTGGTTCCGTTAATATCCTCTTTCGATTTGGCACCCTGCATTGAGTAATATACTTCCGGTTGAATTGCAAACATTTTGTCGATGCCAATCTCACCAAACAATCCGGCAGCAAATCCGGTTCTTGAGTCCACATCGGAGATGTCATCACCGCCTATTGTTGCGATGTTCAATCCCGCTTTTACGCCTTTAACAAAGGTTGGTTGTGCTTTAGAAACTGTTGTTAGAATCAAGCATGCAGAAACAACCATAATAGCTAAAATACGTATTTTCATGATATTTCTCCATACGTTAATTTGATATAAATTTTATTTAGAGGGAAGTTTCAAACAATAGGACCTCGTCCTTGTAGCACTGACCGAATTTAGTATCATAAAGAGATAGATCAATGGTTATTTATTATTCACAAATCATAGCGAAGTTTGGTTGTAAATTGTAAAATAATGAGGGTTGAGTGTCTGAAAAACAGTTATAAATCCGGGTATTTTGTAGGGTTAATTTAAACAAAATTTCATATAAAATAAAAGCCGGGACAATTGACTCTGGCAACAATCCCGGCAAATGTCCATCACTAACGATGAGGAAAACTGATAGTAAATCGCTTAAGTGTTATACACATGCACATCCCGTTGCGGAAACGGAATGCTGATGCCTTCGGCATCGAACCGGGTTTTCACGGCTTCGTGCATATCAAAATACAAATCCCAATAATCTGCAGATTTTACCCACGGGCGGCAAACGAAATTAACGCTGCTGTCGGCAAGCTCCGAAAGCGCGATTTTCGGTGCGGGTTCTTTTAACACGCGCGAATCTTTTGCGATCAGATCGTTCAAAATTTCTTTCGCTTTTTTAATATCGTCATCATAACCGATGCCGAAAACCATATCGACACGGCGCATTTCTTTCGCGCTGTAATTCTTTATATTTCCCGAAGTTATTGCAGAATTTGGAATTACCACAGCTTCGTTTTGTGGGGTTGCCAAATTGGTTGTCAGAATACTGATGCCCTCAACTTTTCCGGCAACACCGGCTGCTTCGATAAAATCACCCACTTTGAACGGTCGCAAAATAATCAGCAAAACACCCGCGGCAAAATTGGACAACGATCCCTGCAACGCCAAACCGACCGCCAAACCGGCAGCACCGATTATTGCAACAAATGAGGTTGTTTCGATGCCCATTTGCGTTAACGCCGCCAAAATGGTCACAATCAATAAACCAAAATAGACGATCTTTTTCAGAAAATCGACGAGCGTCTGGTCAACTTCTTTGTTGATCAGGAGCTTGCTCATTGAATTGCTGATCTTCCGGGAAAGCCATTTACCGATAATATATGTCGCTATCGCGCCAACCAACCGCAGGGCAAACAGCGTAAAATTTTGCTGAACATATGCCAAAATTTCATTGAAATTTTCCAAAATACGACCTCCGTCATTTATGTTAAAATATGCATATATTAGATATAACAATAAATTGAGCTGTTTTCCACGTTTATCTAAATTAGGGATTTTGAGCAAAATTGGGTGAAAATTTGAGGCTTTTTGGTGGGAAATGAGCAAATGCGGGTTGAAAACTGCGTAAAAATGAAAAACCGGATTGTCCGGTTAGAACAATCCGGCGTCATCGTTAAATGCTATTGTTGTTCGATGCGGAAGTTGCCGCCGCCACTGCTTTCGAAAAACAGGGGTTCCATCGACTGAATGGATTGCTCGCGAATCGATTTGCCATTCAGCGAAACGCGATAGCTTCCGGCAGCCAAACCTTCAATCACATGCAGCATTTTTTTGGATGATTTTGCCGAATACGACAGCGAAAGCTGCGGCACATCGGCGGTGTTAAACATCGCTACGCGATTTTGGTTGATGAACGCGCCGGTAAAAACGCCATCCGATAATTTGGAAATATCTGCCATCTTTTGCAGCGTTCGGCTGTCGCCAATTTGCATGACAGTAAGGTATTTGGAGAAACTGCTGTCTGTCACATCTTCCGCTTCCAGCCGGTGACTGCCTGCCCAATATGCGCCCCAATCTGTGTAAGGTCCGCGTTTGGCGAGTAGATTGCCTTCTGCATCGGTGAACCAGTAGTGTTCGCCATTTTCGGAGCCGCCGCGCAGCCGCAGTTGCAAATGCTGCGGTTCCAGAAATTTGACAAATAATCTGCCATGCGCGTCAATCAAATTATTAGTAACGGAAACGGTGCTGCCGCTGTTTGCCAGCCAAAATGCGGTGCCTTTTTTCTGCCATTCGCCATCGAGCAGTTCCGGGCGAGTGGGCATTTGCAGCAGCCAGCGCCGTTTGATGGTCGAATCGCTGAGCGCGATATCGTCGAAAATCACCACAAATTCGTTATTTTGATAATCCGGTGCTGCCGGATCGCGAAAATAGAGCAGCACACGGCGCATTTTCTCGACATAATTTTCACCTTTGTATGCCCGTGTTGCGTCAAAATCCACGAAATCAAATTTGCCCGGCTCGAAGTGCGCATTCCGCAGCACACCGATGTGGTTGGCGCCGCCCGTCTGGTTGGCAGCGTCCCACGGTGCATCTGCATCGTCGTTCACTTTGGTGGAATAATCGTATAATTGGGACTCCTCTGGATTATACAGCGCCACTTTGCTGTGATAAACCGCCGCGCGGGTTTTGTTCGATTTTGGCAGATCGCTTTTGCCTTTGGCAACGCCGCCGTCCAGCGCCAGCGTGCCGTATTTGAAAATGGTAAACGCGCCGTGATCTTCATCCGCATGGCGCGGCAGCGAATATTGCGAGGTGTAGAAATTGATTTTTGTGGCGTTTTCGCTGTGCAAATCGCTGAGTAAAATGACATCGCCAAGCCCGAATCGCCCGGAAAGCGGCAGTTTGAACTGCTCCGCAGTAACGGATTTTACATCCGAATAGCCCCACAAAAATTTGAAAAATAGCCAGTATAATCGCGGCGGCATTGTTTCGTAATAACCGGCAGGTTCGGGTTTTCGCTCGCTATCTTCGATAAACCAACGGTAAAATCCGGCGAGTTCCGGCTGTGCTTTTTTGACGGCGGCAATCACCGGCGTTACCTGTTTTACGGCATCGGCATCCCATTCACGCAGGGCAACCGTGTCGTTTCGCTGCGCGTAAATTTTGCGTTTTTCACCATCGCTGATTTTTCCAGGGAGCAGATAAAAATAAATGTAGCGCGGGATATCGCGGAACCAGTCGAAACGGGTGAACATATTTTCGCCCAACGCGGAAGACAGCGCAGCAGCCATAAAATACACATGTGATGTGCCGCCGAAAAAATAGCTCGCGCCTTCGCTCCAACCGCCGGCGTTTTCCATCACGTGATCGCCGTGCGCAAAAATGCGATCCACCCAAACCGCCAGCGACATTTCGAACATTTCATCGGTGATGGCTTTGTACGAATCACCGAGCGGATCGCCCCAAAGCACAATGCCGCCGGCACCGGCGTGATGGCAGTGCACCAGCAGCGTTTTCCCGATTTTTACTTTTTTGCCGGGATTAACTTCTTTGTCGCGGCGATTGTACAGGGTGATCAGCGCATCAGCAATCGTGCGGCGCTGTGGCAGCGAAAGCTTATCGTAGCACCAGTCGTAAACAATTGATAATGCAATATTTATATAACCACCCTGACCCTCGGATTCAAAAATATTGCAATGCGTCGTTTCGCGATATTTTTCGCTGGCAGCCACGCGCTCGGCGATGATTGCAGCGTGCTCAAACGCCTTTTGGGCGTATTCATCTGCGGAAAATTTGAATGTAAAATTACCGAAAAATCCGCTGGCTGCGGCGTAGCTCATGAATGAGAAATTCTGGGCGTCCAGCAGCAGATAGTTGTGTTTTTTCCCGGCGGGATCGTCGTAAAATGCCGTGTCCACCGCCTGAATATACGTTTCGAAATCCGCCGGCTCGTAGCTGGAAATATAGTCGGCGATTTCCGAAAAGCCGGATTCGGTGAAAAATAAACGCGGATGCTGGCGTTTGGCTGCCGGGCTGTCCGGCGAAATTTTGTATGGCTCTGCACCAAAACCGCTGGCGCTTATCGTGCACAAAACGACTAAAAAGGTTAAACATTTGCTGATTGCTGACATCAATTTTCTTTCCGTTTTATGAAACTATATCCGATTTTCTGGTGCATATTACAACAATGGGCATTTTGTGTATTGATTTGGTTCACAATAAAATAAAGCTGAGCGCTAAATCGTTAATTTTACGAAATGGTGAATCAATTTTACGCCTTTTTCCGTAAATTGGCGTGTTCAAACAGTAAAAATCAGGTGAAAAATGGGCAAACCGATATCGGAAACATTTCAGCGAATTTATAAATTATACGCCAGCGATCTGAGTATCACGGAGATTGAGCGACTCGTAAAACGCGATGCGCCGGGTATTTACGATTATTACCTGCGCGAAGCGCAAAAGGTGGATCAGCAGAAAAATCCCGTTGAGCGAACCATCCGTTTGGTTGGCAATTTGTTTGAAGCGTTTCTGCGAAAATTGTCGCCATCCCGGCGATTGTTTTATTCACTGATCCTTTTTTTGTTCATTTATTCTGTGGTTGGCGCGAGCTGGTTTTGGGCGATCGGCTCATTTGTGCTGCTGAATGTGTTGCTGGCGTTTGAACTGGCGGACAAATTAATCGCCAAAGATGAGCTGGAAGTCGCCCGCGATATCCAAATGAACCTGATGCCGCAACAGCCGCCCGCACACCCGAATTTCGAAATTTCCAGCTATTGCGAAGCTGCCCGCGAGGTTGGCGGCGATTATTTCGATTTCATCCACCCGAAATCGGAAAAAGGCGTAAGTTACGTAATGGTGGGCGATGTTTCCGGAAAAGGGATGGCTGCCGCATTGCACATGGTTCAGGTTCAGGCGCTGTTGCACAGTTTGATCGAACAATATGATTCGCCAAAAGCAGTGTTGCAAGCGCTCAATAAACAGGTGAAACCGATCTTCAATTCCCGCTGTTTTTTTACCATCAATCTTGCTAAACTGACCAACGACAACTCGCTGCGGTTTTGTCGCGCGGGACACATGCCGTTGCTGATTTACCGCGCTGCAACTGATGATTGCGAAACGATCACGCCAAACGGTTTGGGAATCGGTTTGCACAATGGCAAATTTGACGAATGTCTTGCGGAAGTTGAAGTTGGAACACATCCCGGCGACGTGCTTTGTTTTTTCACCGATGGCATTGTGGAAACGATGAATGCCCAAAAAGTGGAATTTGGCGAGCAGCGATTTCAAGAGGCGCTTTGCGCAAATGCCCATAAATCTGCCCAAGACATCCAGACGGCAATTTTATCCGAACTGGCGCATTTTCGCGGCGCAGCCAGCGCCAACGACGATCTGACCTTGGTGATCATGAAAGCCCGCTAACGTTATTAAACAACGGTCATGCTGAGCGAAGTCGAAGCATTTCCGATGATTAAAATCTGAAGCCATAAACACTATTTCCCCGGCGATTGCATTGCCGTAAATCGATAAACCCGGATAAACACCTGTTTCCTGCCGAACAAATCCCGATGCGGATATTCTGTTGTTTTCACCAGATTTGCAATTCCCGACAATTCACCCACCAGCTTTTTTTCATCCGTTCCAAAATGTGATGCAATAAAATAAATATTTGTTTTTGTTGAAATTAGTGATTGCCGTAAATCGGCGGTTATCAGCGAATCGCTTTCGCGGGAAATGCCGATGATGCGCTGCGGTAGCGAGCTTCCGTAATAATCGAACACATCGCGTTTGCAAAAATCCGCGCCGATTAGCAGCAGGTCGTCCGGTTTCGCCAGCTCCCCGATGTCCGTTGCAACATTGCGCCACGGCGCGCGTGTGTCGTTCGAATAATAATTGAACAGCGACCAACCGCCCAAACCAATCAGCAGGACAATTGCGGCGTTTCGCCAGCGTAATGGCAATCGGGCAACGCCGATAGCCGCCAACATATAAAACGGAATCGCCGCCGCAATCGGGTAGCGAATCAGATAAAACGGACGCAGCACCAGCGACATCGTGATAGGCACGAGAATAGGGGTGAGCATCCAAAACATTAAAAATTTGAGCGAAGATTTTTGGGGTGATCGAACGCCAAAACCGACACCGAGGAGCGCAAAAATAATCGCAAAAATTCCGAGTGATATCGATCCGCCAAATTGGATAAACGTCGCTAAAAAATGTTTGACTTCCGGTGGGTTGATCCAATATCCTTTTTGAATCTGGAGCACCAATTGCATTAAATGCAGCGCATACGGCAGAAAAGCAAGTGCGGTTAATCCCTGTAAAATTAACCAGTTGGGGAGGGAAGGTGCCGGCTTTTTTTGCAGGGCAAGATAGAGCCACCACAGATTTTCGAACAGTACGATGAACCATCCGAAAATATGGCTGTAAACCAGTAAAATGTTCACGGCAAGCAGCGCGATTTGCCAGATTTTCCGGTTGTTCCGCAGCCATTCCAAAAAACAAAAAACGGAAGCCAGCGACAGCAAATTGAGCAACGCGTAACTGCGGGTTTCCTGTGCGTAATACACCTGAAACGGGCTGATTGCGAAAATGAGCAGGGTAAGCAGGGCAATTTTTTTATCGAATAACCGGCGAGCCAGCAGCCAAATTAGCGGGAACGCCGCAATGCTGCAGAGTGCCGAAAAACTGCGCGCGGCAATTTCGCCGGTGCCAAAAATGTTCAGCCAGAAGTGCAACAGATACAAAAATAGCGGCGGATTGTGATCCACCGGCGCTGCGGCTGCAAAAATCTGATCGAACGGGTGCGCCGCGAGCCGGATGCTCAAGCCTTCGTCCAGCCATAAACTGTCGGCGCCGATCGCAAAAAAGCGGGTGAAAATTGTAATTGCAAACAATCCCCCGAGCAGATATTTCCCGTAATTTTCCATCACCAATGTTGCGGAAAACCAACCGGATTTGCAATACCGGCAAAAAAATAACGCGGCAAAAATTTGCCGCGTTTGGAAAAAGAATGATAATCAGGCGATGATCAGCGGATAAAAATCATCCGTCTGGTTTGCACAAATTTCTCTCCGGCATCGATGCGGTAAAAATATACGCCGGAGCTGATCTGCGCTTCCGGCTGCCACTGCAATTCGTATCGTCCGGCGATGAACTGGCGATTCGCAAGTGTAGCAACCCGCCGACCGAGCAGATCGAAAATTTGCACTTTCACTTTTGCTGATTCCGGCAAATCAAACAATATTGTTGTTTGTGGATTAAACGGATTCGGGAAATTTTGATAAAGCGCAAACGTTTCCGGAATAGCCGGATGGCTTGTTTCGTCGATTCCCACAAAAATATCGTTGATTTGGCCGGGCGTTCCATTACCCAGTGAAGCCGTCCAACTTCCCGGCAGCGTATTATCGAGATTGGGATTTTTTAGCGATAGTGAGGCCCCATTTCCGTCTGGTTCTGTGGGCCAGGGCGCGTTATCGTCATAGGTGAGCGAATCGACAATTTCGTTGGCGGCATTATACAGCCGGAGCAGTTCGCCGTTGCCGCTCAGCCCAAAACCGGTGTTCCCGAGATAATTGGTGACCGACGGGTAAACCGATGTGAACAGCACGGTATCGCTGCAAATTACCGCAAATGAATCCGGCTGAAGTACAAACCCATCCGGGAAAAAAAAGTTATGGGTATCGTCTTCATCGCGGAAATACCAGCCGCTCATGTCCACCGGTTCGCCGCTGTTGTTGTAAAATTCCACCCAATCTTCCGAATCGAACGGTGCTGCGGAATTGTAATTGACTTCATTGATGACAACCGTCGCAAACTGGCTGTTGTCCTGTTCAAAATTGGCGACGGCGAGTACGCCTTGGCTCATCGGCACAACAACGTGGGCAGAGTCTGCCGGTTCGATGCCTGTCCAGCCGGTGAATCGGAACCCCGGACGCGCAATTGCGGTCAGTTCAACAGGAATATCTTTAAAATATTGTCCCAGCCAGGGAAATTTGCTGACAGTAATTGCATTCACCTGAACTGAACCGGCATCGCGTAAATTGCTGCTGAGAACAATGTTCAGCGTATCCGAAACACCCAGTTCCTGCATGATGTGCGATCTGAAATATGGCTGACGCTTTCGGGAAAATGAGCGCATCTGTTCGATATTCCATTCCCAATCTGCCGGGTTTTGGTCCCAACGGGATAATGTCGTATCGATTTCGCTGGCAATTGCTGCTGCTTTTGCATCGATTTGCGAAAGCAATATTTCCGGACGAAAAATGCTGTTCATATAATCCGCACTGCGATTGATAAAATCTTGCCGGAATTCGGGGTTTTGGATCAGTTTGCGGAAAAGCAGTGTCGACCACGGCGGATTTGGCCAATCTTCTCCAACCGGATCGAGCATCATCGCCAGTGTATTGTAGGAATGGTTTGATGAGCTTAATAGATTAAAGCCGAAATCTGTATCGAAAATAATCCAACGCCAGCGTCCGTCCTGCCGGGCAGGGCGCCAGAATTTGATATTATTTCCCGGCCAATCGCGGTTGTCTATAAAAATTTCTGATACTGTGTAGCGGAGAAAATTTTCCACATCCATTTTGGTTTTGAGATACGCATAATTGGCAGGGTCACTTAAATCGTTGGATTCAACAAAGTTGATCATTGCTTTGTAGTGATCCGTTGCTCCGTAAACACTGACAGCGTCACCTTCGAGAATCTCAATACTATCCGATGGAATATGGGTGTTTGATTCGATGAAATGTTCGTTGATTTTTTCGCGGATATTGAGAATGCCCCAATACACACCGTTTAAATAAAGCACAGCCGGACGGTAAGCCAGCCGTTCAATTCCGGTCGGAGCGATGGCATCCTGAATAAATCCATCGCGAAACATGGTTCTGCCCCAGTCGTTGCCGCTGTTGCGCAAGATAAATGCCTGAAATTCATTGATATTTTTATCGGCAAATATTGGGTAGTCAAAGCTGCCGGCGCCATATTTTCCACGGGCGAACACCGCAAGTGATTTTTGGGGATTTGCCCGGGAAAACCCGCCATAAATTTTAACACCCGCACCCTGATTTATCACCTGTGAACCATCGGTTTCAAACAGCTCGATATTTACCGGGCGTTCCCAATCCTCCCAAAAGTTGGCACCGAAAAATGGCGGCACCGGCTCGTAATCGTTTCCGAATACGTAAATGCCGGAATCCTGATCAAAAAAATGTCCAATGTCCGTGCTGATGGAAATTACCGGCAGGTCATGATTTGTACCAAAAAAATAAGTTTGGGTATGCTGACCGCTGGGCAACTGCCCCGGCGCAAATGTTCGTGCACGAATAACAGTTGTTGTATTGATTTCGATCGGGTTGCTGTAAACTGTCGCGGTTTCGGTTGGAGCTTCGCCATTTGTTGTATATCGAATGGTTTCGCCGGGATTTAATCCGCTCAATACGATGCTTTGTGGCATATCGAAAAAACCGCCGGAAATCGAAAATTGCGGTTCGGAGGCAATGCCACTATACCCATTACTGATGTTCGGGAAACCGGGTGTCGCTGGTGCAAAATAATACAGTGTGTCGCTGCCGTCCGGCATACGACCCCAGCTGATATCCGATGGCAGGTTGACATACGCCAGAGAGTCGATTACCATGCCTGTTGGCCCGCTCAAAAAAACAGTTTCGCTTTCAGCGGACAGTTTAAAATTGGTGTGTAATCTGGGCAGATTCGGCTCGATCAGCGGATGTACCGGTCGTCTGCCTGGAAACTCATTACGAAAGCCCAGTGTCAAAAACGGGATCATCGTCAGATCTGATGATCCGGCGCTAATGTTATGCGCCTGTATCGCCAGCACATTTTCACCCTCCCGGAAAAGCGTGAGCAAGCTATCCAGAGAGAACCGGTGCGGCGGTTTGCCATTGATAATTAATGCCTCATGCTGTTCGTTGGCCGGTTGATTAAATGCCGGATGAATACCGTCCATATTTGCCCGGGCAATTTCCGTTCCGTTGAGATATGCAACAAAACCGTCATCGTAATCGATGTGTAAAAGCGCGTGTGTCAGTTGGCTCGTATCGGCAATGTTAAACGTATTGCGGATATAAACCGACAGAATGCCGTTGGCAACTATTGTGGAATCGTCATCATCGCCATAGCCAAAGCCACTGGGTCCCCATTCCCATTGAGAATCGTTGAAAGCGAGCGTATGCCAATCAGTTGGCGGTTCGGAAAATCCGGGTTGATATCGCCAAAAGTCACCCCAGGTGATTTTGGTTTCCCAATAATTGGCTGTGTTGCGGCGATTTTTATCCGATGCGTAAATTATCCTGAATTCACCGGGAGCCATATTTACATCCGGAAACTGCCATTTTTGAAGATTTGAACGGTTGTCGGACAGCCAGAAGCCAGTGAAATTCTGTGTTGTGTTACCTGCGTTAAACAGTTCAATCCAGTCCGGATAATCGCCGTCTTCGTCGATGAACGATTCTGTGTTGGAAGCGACAACTTCGTTAATTTTAATGGATTGAGAAAATAGTGCGGAAGTTGTGTAAAAACAGAAAGTTAAGATCCATAAAAGCAATTTCATTCAGGTGCTCTCCCGAAAAAAAACAACCTCAAAAATTTGATAAATCAACATCTGATCACAGCTATTAAGGTAAGAAAAAATTATGAAAATATGCAGAAAACCTTTTTAATTTCAGGAGCATCCCGGTGAGCGCATGCGTAAAAATCCAAAAAAAATGCATCGATCAGAAAGATGGATGCATTTTGGTTAACAGCTAACGTGTTTGATTTCACTTTAGAAGTATTGTTGGCGAGAAAAAAGCCCGGATTAATCCGGATTTCCCTCATCACCGGACACAAAATCGCGGGAAGCTTTGTGCAATGCAGTGAGTGCAAACATATACGAAAATACGGCAAGCGACGGAAATTGGGTGTTTGCAGCAATTGCACCAACTCCGAGAATCGTTGAAACGATGCCTTTTTCGATATTCCGTTTGCGCTGCTTTTTGGACGTGCGGTCTATTTTTTCGCTTCGCAGGGCGTCGTACATCGCAACTGCTTTGCGATGGTTTTTTTCCAGCAATTCCCGAAGCGACTGATTTTCTTTGATCAGCTCAGCCTGCTCCTTTTTCAGCAACTCGGCTTCGTGCAGGCGTTTGGCAAGTTCATCCCGTTTCATTTTCATTTCCTGCATCGCCCGTGCTTCTTTGCCAACAATTTCTGAGTGATTTTTACTGAGCTTTTTCTGAATGTCATCCATTTGCGACTGCAATTTTTGGGCGTTGCCTGTAATGATTTCGTCGAGTAACTCAACGAGCTGCGGATCCTTTAGCTGTTCCATCACCACCTGAAATGCGCGTTCTGCCTTTTGCTCGGCGATGCGTCGGTTACCGGACGACTGGCTGAGTCGCTGGTGCGCCGTTTTCAATTTGCGCAAATTCTCCAATAATTTCCGGATATTTGGATTAATAATAGCCATTTGTCATTCTCCCTTGAAATGGTCTGAAATTACGCGAATTATCCCTCAGCACAGACAACGATAATTTGAAAAACGGGCAAAAATTTGTTTTCCCGTGACCAAAATATTGCTATCATTCTTGCTCTGTAAACGCCCGGTCATTTAAAAAAGTTTTGGAAATTCACGAGGAAATTGGAGATAGGCATGATTTTATCCGGAAAAGACATTTACTCACGTTTGGGAAAAGAAATCAAAATTGAACCGTTTTCGGAATCGCAGTTGAACCCGAACAGCTACAATTTACGGCTACACAACGAATTGCTGGTTTACAACGAAACCGAATTGGACATGCGCAAAAAGAACGAAGCAACATTAATTACCATTCCGGAAGATGGGTTGCTGTTGGAAACGCACAAACTTTATTTGGGCAGAACCATCGAATATACCGAAACTGACGGTTTGGTGCCGATGCTGGAAGGTCGCTCCTCCGTTGGGCGATTGGGGTTGTTTGTGCATGTGACCGCCGGTTTTGGCGATGTCGGTTTCTGTGGATTTTGGACGTTGGAAATTTTTTGTGTGCAGCCGATCCGGATTTATCCGGGGGTGGAAGTTTGTCAGATTTATTACCACTCCATTTCCGGCGATTACGAAAAATACCACAGCAGCAAATACCAGAACAATAGCGGCATTCAAACAAGCAAATTGTATAAGGATTTCGAGAAATAAAGAACCAAGTGTAATCCGTACGGGACAGTAATAGTACCGTACGGTACACTTATTTTAACACCCCGCCAAAGTGTCCCTTTTCGTACAGATCATCATTTTTAAAAAATAATTAAGTCTAAATTTTTGTAAATAATAGATTTATGGCATCTTGATTTTTACGATCACCATTCATTTTCCTGTTTTGGCACGTCGATTGTTTTATCCCAATGCGAATGCGATGAAATAAAATGTAATCAGATTATTCAACAAACTATACCAAAACCAAAGGAGAATGTATCATGAAAATCGCAGCAGGAATTCGCAGCAAAGCAGCAATTGCAACGTTCGCAGCAGTATTATTTAGTGGGTTCGCATTTGTCGGGTGCGACAAAGAAAACAGCGTCGCGCCGAACACATCGCAAAATGATGTTAGTGCTACGTCTGATGCCGCAGAAGTTACCGCCAGCGCCGTTGGTGAAGAAAATGGCGGAATGGTGGATCAGTTGGGCGATGCGTTGGAAGGTGCCAGCACCGACAATTTTCAGGGATTAGCCAAAACAACTGACGGTGAAACGATGGACGCCGTTTACGATCCGGTTGCCGGAATGTGGACGATTACCATCAATCGCGAGCGCGGCGATATCAACGGTAATTATTATGCAGCAATCGCGCGAGTGTATCACTACCAATTTTTGAATCAGGCCGGCGATCCGCAACAGTTCTGGATCACCAATGGCGATACCGCCCGAACCATCAAATTTGACATCGTTTCCGGCAGCGGCCGGCACATAACGCCACGTTTGTCGCAACAATTGAATCAGCTGGAAGGCAATTTTGTTGTCACTCAGGCGCACCTCCGGAATCTGGTGATTAACGGCACTTACGCCCGTGCCGCTGTGGATACGGTCACTACGCATCGCGCAGTTCGCACACTCGATCACAGTATTTCGCTCCAAATTACCGATCTCACCGGACCTCGCGGCAAACGCTTCGATCTGTCCCGCAAAATCAGCGGAACGATTAGCGGACATGTGAGCGCGTATGCCACATTCCAAAGCGGCAGCGGTTACGGCGAACGCAATATCGAACGCGATTTTACCATCGTGATCGGCGACGGAAAAGCGAACATCAACATCGGTGGGGAAACATTTGAGGGCGAAGTGCAAACCGGTGAAATTGTCGACTAAAAAAACAGTATCTCGTAGCTCCTCCACACAAAAAAGGCGGTCAAATTGACCGCCTTTTTTTATGCAATTTTGGGCTGATTTCCAAATTTTTTGGGTGAAGAATCCGACGCGATTTGCCGGAGAATGGTGCGGATTCCGGCGGAACCGGCAACGATAACCGCGCTGGTCAGGTTGAGAAACAAACCGTGTTCAACAATTCCGGCACAGTTGTTCAATTGTGCAGCCAGTTCGTTGGGTTGGGTAATTTCGCCAAAATCGGTATCGAGTATCAAATTTAGTTGATCGGTGAAAAACGGGGTTCCGTCGGGTTTTTGGCGCAACGCGACAGTCCCGCCAATCGATTTCAAGAAATTGGAAACCGCATCTACCGCAAACGGAACAACCTCGATGGGCACTGCCCATTTGCAGCCGAGTGCCGGTGAAAGCTTGCTTTCATCCACGATAATCACATTTTTCCGGGAAGCCTGGGCGAGTACTTTTTCGCGGAGCAACGCACCGCCGCCGCCTTTGATGAGGTTGAGTTGCGGGTCAACTTCGTCCGCACCGTCGATGGTTACGTCGATCACCGTGTGTGCCGCAAAATCGGTCAGTGGAATGCCAAGTTCGCGGGAGCGCAATTCTGTTTGTTCGGAGCTCGGGATGCCTGCGATGTGTTGCAATTCACCGGTTCGGATTTTTTCAGCGATTTTTTCCAACGCAAACCGAACGGTACTGCCGGTACCGAGTCCGACAATCATCCCGTTTTCGATCCACTCAACGGCGGCGTGGGCAGCCTGTTGTTTCAGCTTTTCCTGCGGTGTCATGCCAGTTTTTCCGTCAATTCGTTGATTGCTGCAATCACATTTTTGGCGTGGATCCGGATGACCTCGCGACCGGCATCTTCCAAAGCTTTCCGGTCACCGAGCGCCTGCGAATGTTTCAAAACCCCAAAGGAAACCGCGGAAAAATCCATCCCGGGTTGATCGGGAATTGCGGCATCTTCCAATATTTCATCAGTTATTTGAATGAACAATCCGTTGCCTGCATCGCCTTTGTGCAACTGTCCGGTGGAGTGTAAAAATCGCGGACCGTAACCGATGGTGGTTGCGGTGTGATAGCGTTTTTGCAAAACCGTGCGGAATTTCTGCAGCGCTTCATCTGTTGCGGCGTCCATTTTTACGTAAGCCTGAATAGAAATATAGCCACGCGGCATCAGGTCGCCGTTGCCATCCGGCAGATGTTTCAAGAATTCAGAGAGCGCTTCGTCCGGCGTTTTTCCGCTCACTTTTCCAAAAAGCGTCATTTTTTCGGTGCTGAGTGCCGGGGTTTCGTCGGGTAATTTGCCTTCTTTTTTGTAAGCATCCAGCATTGCGCGGGCAGAAATTTTGGCGGATTCCACATTCGGCTGATCAAACGGATTGATTTTCAGCGAAACACCGCTGATTGCCGTGGCGATTTCCCACCGGAAAAATTCGGTGCCGAGATCGTAAATATCGCGCAACGTGATGTGCACAATCGGGTGTCCCGCGTCCGCAAGTTTGTCCAAAGCTGCTGTCGTTTTGGGATCGGATTTGAGGCTGAGATAGACAAAAACGCGGTCGTTTCCGTAAAACTTGGGCGCGAGCAATGCTTCGCCATCGACCGGCAAAATGCCGAGGCCTTCTTTTCCGGTGCTTTCGGCGATCAGTTGTTCCAGCCATGCGCCAAATGCACTGATTTCCGGTGCGGTTACGAGCGTCAATTTGTCGCGACCGTTTTTGGCGAGTTCGCCCATCATTGTGCCGAGAATGAGTGGTTCATTATCGGATAAATTGCTTTCGTGTTTGCTCATATCTACCGCAATTTCGGCACGTTCCAGCAGTTGGCGAATGTTCATTCCGATGACCGCCGCCGGAACGATTCCGAAAAACGAGAGCGCGGAATAGCGTCCGCCGATGTCCGGATCGTTGAGAAAAATTTTACGGAAATTCAATGATTTTGCCATGTCTTCCAATCCGCTGCCGGGATCGGTAATGGCAACAAAATGTTCGCCAACCTTATTCTCACCCAATAATTCCAGACACTTATTGTAGAAAAATTTCAAAAACGAAAGGGTTTCCACTGTGCCGCCGGATTTGGTGGACACAATGTAAACAGTGTTTGCGGGATTACTGTTGGCGTAGGCATCCAGCACTGCGGCTGGATCTGTGCTGTCCAAAACAGATAAATCGAGATACCCTTCCCGCACGCCAAATGTTTTCCTGAACACTTCAGGTGCCAGGCTGGAGCCGCCCATTCCCAACAGCAGGGCGTGGGTAAAGCCTTCATCGCGAAGCTGATCGACAAAAGATTCGATTTCACCGGCAGCTTCCAGCGAAACGTCCGCGCTGCTCAACCAGCCCAAACGATTGGTAATTTCGGTGGGATCGTCTTTCCAAATGGTGTGGTCTTTTTGCCACAAACGGCTGGCGATTTTCTGCTTTTGGAACTGCTGCAATGCCCGGTTGACGGTGTTTTCATATTTGCCGAGCGAAGCGCCAAACCGTTTTTGGTCAGACATCATTCGCTGGCGTTTGTCGGTAATGCTGTTCATCAGCGATTCAAAAGATTTGGCAAATGCGACAACACCCTCATCCTGCAATTTTAGGGTAATTTCGTCAATATTGATTCCCAAATCGCCCAATTGCACCAGTTGGCGCTCGGCTTCAGCCACATTTTCAGTAATAGTTGTGGCAACAATTCCGTGGTCTTTGAATGCGTCCATCGTTGCAGGCGGGAGCGTGTTGACGGTATCCGCGCCGATGAGCGAATCCACATACATCGTATCCGAATAACCGGGATTTTTGGTGCCGGTGCTGGCCCACAGCGGTCGCTGAACGCGGGCACCCAGTTTTTCGAGCGCATCCCATCGGGAACCGCTAAAAATTTCACCGAACATTTTATAGGCAACTTTGGCGTTAGCGATGGCAATTTTGCCTGCTAGATCGCTGTTATCGATTTCTTTTAATTGATTGTCAACCGCCGTATCCACCCGGCTGACAAAAAATGAAGCCACCGAGGCCACCCGGTTCACCGGATGTCCGCCCGGCACTTTCGGTCCATTTTTGGCGAGAATTTCTAACCCATCCAGATAGGCATTGGCAACTTGCAGATAATTGCTCAAGCTGAAAATGAGGGTCACATTTATATTGATGCCAACGCCGATCAGCTCCGCGATTGCCGGAATTCCGGCAGGCGTTGCCGGCACTTTGATCATCACATTCGGGTGATTGACCGCTTGATAGAGGCGTTTGGCTTCTTCAATGGTTTTTTGCGTATCGTTTGCCAAAGTGGGATCAACTTCGAGGCTGACGAAACCATCTTTTGCATCTGTCGCATCGTAAACCGGGCGTAAATTTTCTGCTGCCATGGCAATATCCTCAATCGCCAACGCTTCATAAATTTCCTGAACGGTGTAATTTTTTTCGATGAGCAATTGCATTGCGCTGTCGTAATCGGAACTGCCCGCAATGGCTTTTTCGAAAATAGTTGGATTAGAGGTGACACCGCCTAATCCTTCTGAAACCAGCTGTTTCAGTTCACCGGTGGTTAAATATGAACGGCGAATAAAATCCAGCCAAATGGATTGTCCATGATTGGCTAACTGCTTTAATTTGGACATAAATACTCCCGGATGTGTAAACTCAGGTTTCATTGTTAGTTGATCAATTTTAAGGCTAAAAAATTAGCGGTACAACGCTGCCAAAGCAAAATCAATTTTATTTTCATTTCTCAAACCAACTGCAGACGCCATGCCAATCACGCAGATTTTTGAAATTTGAATAACACCACTTGTGCAGTTGCGATTTACAGTTAATACCGGTATTTTCCATCGCAAACTTTAATTTGATTCAGGATACCCGCTGCAAATGTTAGATATAGACGCAATTCAACTCAATTTTGATCCGGGAAGCTTGCTGGCACTGAACATTATTTTGGGCATCGTGATGTTTGGTGTTGCCATAGATATGCGACTCAGCGATTTTCGCACAATCATTTCACTGCCGCGTTCCATGCTGGTTGGGATGACTGGGCAATTTTTGCTCTTACCGGCGGTTACATATCTGCTGGTTCGGCTGATGGCGCCGCACCCATCCATCGCGTTGGGGATGATGTTGGTTGCCGCATGTCCGGGCGGAAATATTTCCAATTTTATTACGCATTTTGCCAAAGGGAATACGGCGCTATCGGTGGCGATGTCTGCAACATCCACGATGGCAGCTGTGGTAATGACGCCGATCAATTTTGCATTTTGGGCATCGCAATACGAACCGACCGCTGCAATTCTGAAAGAAGTTGCGCTCAGTCCGCTGGATTTGATGGGCACTGTTTTTCTGTTGCTCGGATTACCGATGACCGTTGGTTTGCTCATTTCTCACCATTTTCCGCAATGGGCGGAACGCGCCAAAAAACCGCTCCGCTATTTTTCGATGGCGTTTTTCGGCATTTTTATCACCGGTGCGTTGCTGGCGAATTTGGATAATTTCATGAATTACATAGGTTTAGTGGTGCTGGCTGTTTTCCTGCACAACGCGTTGGCGATCTCTATCGGTTACACGGGTGCGCGGCTGCTCAAATTGCCGGAAGCGGATCGGCGGGCGGTGGCCATCGAAACCGGCATCCAGAATTCCGGGCTGGGTTTACTGCTTATTTTCGATTTTTTTAGCGGATTGGGCGGGATGGCGCTCATCGCAGCGTGGTGGGGCATTTGGCACATCATCAGCGGAATGACGCTGGCGATTTTCTGGTCACGCCGGAAATCGACAATCTGATTTATTTGCGACCTTTTTTCCATGGAAAATAATCCCGTTTCATCGGTGGCCGGTTATTGGGCACTTCCCGCAGCGGTTCGCAGGGTTTTAATGTGTCACTAAGCTGTGCGGGCAATTGTTGATACAGTTGTGTACCGGCCGTTTTCCACGCCGCCATTTCATCGGTGACATCTTTTACGATTTTTGCCGGATTGCCCACCACTATTTTTCGATCGGGAATTGCCATCCCCTCCGGCACAAAACAAAGCGCACCGATGATACATTCCGCGCCGATAACCACGTTGTCCATCACCACCGCATTCATGCCCACCAACGAATTTCTGCCGATTGTTGCACCGTGAATAATTGCACCGTGACCGATATGCGCCGATTTTTCCAATCGCACAGTTACACCCGGAAACATGTGGATGGTGCAGTTTTCCTGCACATTGCAACCGTCCTCGATGATGATTTCGCCCCAATCGCCGCGAATGGCTGCGCCGGGTCCGACATACACATCCTGCCCGATGATCACATTGCCGGTTACGGTTGCGTTCGGATGCACAACGGCGCTCTCATGCACCACAGGGCGATATCCGTTGAATTCAAAAATATTTGCCATAATTAGTAAAGGATAAAGGTTAAAGGATGAAGAAAAAAAACAATTTGATTAGCATTCAATAATATTGACTGGGATTTGCAATGCCAATCCGCCTTCGGAAGTTTCTTTGTAGCGGCTGTTCATGTTTTGGGCGGTTTCCCACATGGATTGGATGACCGCATCCAGCGAAACTTTTGCGGCTGCCGGGTCGCTATCCAATGCGATGTTGGCAGCGGTGATCGCTTTAATTGCACCCATGCTGTTGCGCTCGATGCAGGGAATTTGCACCAATCCGCCGATGGGATCGCAGGTGAGCCCGAGGTGATGTTCCATTGCAATTTCCGCAGCCATCAACACTTGCTCAACGCTGCCGCCGAGGCACTCCGTTAGTGCACCTGCCGCCATTGCAGAAGATACGCCGATTTCCGCCTGGCAACCACCCAATGCGGCAGAGATGGTGGCGCCCTTTTTGAAAATGCTGCCAAGTTCTCCGGCAACCAGCAAAAATTTACGGACAGCTTCATCGGTTGCGTCATCGCAGAAATAGCGATAGTAAAACAGCACTGCCGGAATTACACCGGATGCGCCGTTGGTTGGCGCCGTCACAATCCGCCCGAACGCTGCATTTTCCTCATTTGCGGACAGCGCAAAACAGCTCACCCATTTCAAAATGGTCTGAAACGAGGGATGAATTATTTTTAGCGCAGCCAGCCATTCCTGCCGGTTTTGCGGCTGAATTTCGCCCAACAATTTGCGGTTCATTCCGGCGGCGCGGCGTTTCACATTTAGTCCGCCGGGCAATTCGCCCTCGGTGTGACAACCGCGGTAAACGCATGCTTTGATCGTATCCCAAATGTCGTCCAGTTTTGTGTTCACTTCGTCGGGAGTTCGCCAGGCGATCTCATTTTTCCAGACGATTTCACTGATCGATAATTGATTTTCAAGACAATAATATAGCAAATCCGCCGCCCGGTTGATCGGATACGGCAACGGTGGGCGTTCATCGATGATCGATTCGCCTTCTTTGATGACAAATCCACCGCCGATCGAAAACCAGGTTTCGCGGAACGGTTTGCCTTCAGATAAGTGGAATGTCAATCGCATGCCGTTTGGGTGAAAGGGGAGGGGATCGGGATGAATAATCAGCTCAAACGGCACCGGAAATTGTCCGGCGAGGTTGAGTTTTCCGCAATCGCGAATGGCGCGGAATCTTTCCCGGACCGTTGATGTTTCGGTGGTCAGATAATCTTCGCCGCTCAATCCCAAAACGGCAGCCATGTTGGTGCCGTGACCGGGACCGGTTTTGGCTAATGAGCCAAAAAACTCGATGGTTATCCGAACAACTTTATCCAATAATTTTGCGGAACGGAGTTCCGAAAGGCTCAATTGCGCGGCTTTCCACGGTCCCATTGTGTGCGAACTGGATGGTCCGATGCCAATTTTGATCATGTCAAAAACGCTGATCTGTTCCACAGAGTGATATTTCCTTTCCCCAAAATCGGGCGAATTTTTCAAAATCAAATTTAACGAGCGGTAATCGTTAATAAAAATGAAATACTAAATGGTGGTCTATATTTGGAAGGCAATTTTTTTCAACACAAAAAAAGCCCTCTTTTTACGGAGGGCTTTTTGATAGAAATTTTCTGACACAATAATTTACGGCAACAGACTGACAGCCGTTTGGGCAACACTCATATTGCCGGACGGGTCGAACGCGCGAACGTAAATGGTGTGTGTAATGCCGGTAGCATATCCGCTGAAATTCCATTGATATTCATACAACGGAACGGTGTCGGTAACCTGTTTGATGCCATCGATGAAAATCTGGACGCTGTCCACTTTTGTGTCATCGAAAGCATCGGCGACAACCCGGATTGAGGGGATCTGGCTGACCGAGAAAATATTTTGGGCATTCGGATCCGGGAAAATAATCGATACGGTCGGTGGGATGACGTCTGATCCGTTGTCCGAATCAACTGTTACGGTGATAAAATCCGTTGAAATGTTAAATTGATCAGTATCGTAAACCACCGCAAAAATGTTGTGTGTTGATGCATCCGGCAATGTGGAAGTATCCCACTGACGGGTGAACACATTGTCTGTATTGTCTGTATCCGTACCGATGCGGAAGCCGTCAACCACAAATACCACGCTGTCAACTGCGTTTGCGCCAACCAGATTATCCACTCGCGCAACCAGATTTACCAACCCGCGAACCGTTTGGCGATCGATCGGGTTTTCCATGGAAGCAACCGGCGTATCCAGTTCGTAGTTGTCGCTATTAACGATGACCGATGTAACATTGGACGAAATGTTGTATCCGAAGCGGTCGTATGAAATCGCAAAAATGGTGTGAGCGGAACCATCAACCAGCGAAGCAACATCCCATTGATACAAATACGGGAATTGGGTATCTGTCAGCACTTTGGAGCCATCAATGTAAATTTGCACACTGTCAATCGGGTTGTTGATCGACCGATTGATGCCGACTGCAACATTCACAACACCTGTGACAATTTGCGCGTTCACAGGATGTTGAATAGTAACAACCTGCGGCAGTGTATCTTGCGAAAGGTCTGTTAATGTTACAGATGTAATGGCAGAAGGCCCGATGTTGTCATCTTCATCAATTGCATATGCGGTGATAAAATGTTGCCGGTTATCGGCAATGGGCGTTGTATCCCATTCGTATCGAATCACATCGTCATCAACAGTACGAACTTCAGTACCATCGATAAAGAGGCGCAGCTTGGTAACAGATTTATCGTCAGATGCTGTAACGAGGATTGGCACAACCCCATCAATGACAGCGCCACTTTGGGGGTTCAGAATGGTGGTTACGGGCGGACCATTATCCAGTTGTTCCAAACATCCCGGAGCAATAAACATTAACAAAATGGTCAATAAAAAAAATAGCGCAAATTTCCATCTGCGTTGCTTCATCGATTTCCACTCCTGTTTAAAAGTTATATCCGTTTTCAAGGCACGTAAAAAAAGGCATTTTCCATAATGAATTGTGACAGGTATCATTAAACTGTGCAGTATATTCTTTTCGTATGCGAATGTTGAATTGTGTTATCAAATTAGTTCGTTCGAAAAACTGTGAGAATGCAAAAATCCTTTTACATAGATTGAAATCTGTTTTATATTATTATGCTTGCATCATCGGCGTAACCGCCGCAGGAATTGAATATTTTTTTAAGATTCCGGGATAAATTTCGGTAAAACACCGGACAAACAAAACAGGAAAAAATAATGAGAATGACTAAAAAATTGATTTGTGGTATTTTTCTCGGAATAATAGTCGGCATTGCCGGCAGTGGGTGTAGCTCCACGATGCCACCGGTCAACAGTGGCACAACTACCCAACCGGCAACTACCGGAACGATTGATGAATCGTTTGATCCGGTTCTGCTAAACGACGATAATCTGTCCTTTCCCGAAGCCGCCAGCATCTCAACCCCAACAATTGACAACAACCAAACCAACACAGACAACCAGGATACCAAAGTTTTCAATAAGCCGGTTGATGGCTTCCGGATTCAAATTTTTGCAACCAAAGATATCGAAGTTGCGACGTTGCAGAAAAAAGAAGCCGAATACGAATTTGCAAATGACGGCATCGCAGTTTATATCGAATTTGATTCACCATTATACAAACTCCGGGTTGGCGATTGCACCACCCGCGAAGAAGCTGAACAACTGCACACACGCATCAAACAACGTGGATTTTCTACATCATTTGTTGTTAAAACCAAAGTGAATACTGTTCCTGTATTGCCGGAATTATCAGCACCGGAAACTCCGGAAGCGCTGCCTCGCGATAATTAGCATAATTCCGATTTTTTTCAGCTGCACTGCACAATGCAGGGTGTGCGTCGGTTATGTACGGCTTACAGGATGTGAATATGAACAATCATTATTTGTGTTTCAGGAGGATTTATGGCCGGCCATTCTAAATGGGCGAATATCAAGTTTCGAAAAGAGCGTCAGGACGCCAAAAAAGGTAAAGTTTTTACAAAATTGATCAAAGAAATTACTGTCGCTGCCCGTTCCGGTGGTGGCGATCCGGTGATGAACGCACGATTGCGACAAGCTATTCAGGTTGCAAAACAAGCCAATATGCCCGCCAAAAACATCGAGAACGCCATTAAAAAAGGCACCGGAGAAATGCCCGGTGTTATTTACGAAGAAATCAATTACGAAGGCTACGGTCCCGGCGGTGTGGCATTATTTATCGAATGCATGACCGACAACAAAAACCGCACTGTTGGCGAAGTACGGCACATTTTGTCCAAACATGGCGGAAATCTTGGGGAATCCGGCTGCGTTGGGTGGATGTTTGATCGCAAAGGATTGATTCGGGTAGAAAAAGAAAATTACGATGAAGAAGAGTTGTTGATGGTTTCTATCGAAGCCGGAGCAGAGGACCTCAAAGTGGAAGATGAGGTTTACGAAATTTTCACAGCATTTGAAGATCTGGAAACTGTCCGCACCGCTTTGGAAGAGCAGGGAATCACCATTAAAGAATCGGAAACTACCCGCGTTCCTCAAAACTATGTGCCCATCGACGGAAAAGACGCCGAAAAAATGTTGAAAATGCTGGATTCGTTGGAAGATAACGACGATGTCCAAAACGTTTTCGCCAATTTTGATATGGATGAAAACGTAATGGAAAGCTTGAGTAACGAGTAAATATGATTATTTTGGGGATTGATCCCGGGTTGAGTATTACCGGGTACGGGGTGATCGAAATTGTCAACAACCGACCGCAATGTGTGGCTTACGGCGGCATTTATAACCGCGGAAAAGATTTACCGATCGCCCAAAAACTCCAGAAAATTTATGAAGGTATCGAAGAGGTTGTAAAAACGCATCAGCCAAACCATTGTGCCATTGAGGATATTTTTTATCACGAAAATGTAAACACCGCAATTGTTATGGGGCATGCCCGTGGCGTTGCGATGCTTGCGGCACAACAGTCAAACGTCAATATTTTTGAATATACGGCGAGAGAAGTGAAAATGTCTACCGTCGGATTTGGTGCGGCGGCAAAACAGCAGGTACAGGCGATGGTCAAAAATCTGTTGGGGTTGCCAAAACCACCGACACCGCAGGATGCCGCAGATGCCTTGGCAGTTGCAATCTGCCATTTTAACCGGGTTAAATTTTTGTCATTGAAACGCGGGGCCAGATAACCGAGGATGATCGAGAGAATTTCGGGAAACATCATCGAGAAAGCCCCCACATTCTGCATCGTGGATTGCCACGGAATGGGAATTGGGTTGCATATCTCGTTAAACACCTTCCAGTATTTGGAACGCAGCGACGCCAGCCAGCCGGTTCAATTACTCACCTATTTACACGTCCGCGAAGATGTGTTGCAGCTCTACGGTTTTTCGGAAATGTCTGAAAAAAAGCTGTTTCAGATGCTGATTTCTATTTCCGGGGTGGGACCGAAATTAGCAATTGCTATTCTCTCCGGCAGCTCAACAGCAGATTTGACCCAAGCGATAGCCATGGAAGATGTGGCAATGCTCACCCGGATTCCCGGTGTCGGCAAAAAAACCGCGCAACGGCTGGTGCTCGAGCTAAAAGAAAAAATTGGCAAACAAGCCGAAGTGCAAAAAATTGCTGCGATGGCACAAGCCGCCGATTCGCCGCAACGGCATATAAACGAAGCAATAATGGCGCTTTCCGAGCTTGGCTACAAACCGCGCGATGCGCAGGTTGCCATCGAAAAAGTGGTGAAGCGCGCCGGAAAAACGCTTTCTCTCGAAGAAATTGTTGTCAACGCTCTGCGGGAATTGTAGATTGTTCGGCAACAACAGGTGATGAATATGGCAGAAGAAGAAAAATATCATCGGGATGCGCTCGATCCGTTACAGCGAATGGACGATCAGGCCATTGAAGCGGCATTGCGGCCATCTGCATTTGATGAATTTGTCGGCCAAACAAAAGTAGTTGACAATCTCAAAATATTCATCGAAGCCGCATTGCAGCGAGGAGAAGCGCTCGATCACGTGTTGCTGTATGGTCCGCCGGGACTCGGCAAAACCACACTGGCGAATATCGTCGCGCGGGAATTAAGTGTGGATATCAAAACCACCTCCGGCCCGGTGATGGACAAAGCCGGCGATCTGGCGGGAATTCTCACAAATCTGCAGGAAAAAGATGTTTTGTTTATCGATGAAATTCACCGATTGAACAACATTGTTGAAGAATATCTGTATTCCGCAATGGAAGATTATACGCTGGATATTATGATAGACCGAGGCGCGAATGCCCGGAGTATCCAGATCAGTTTGCCCA
This sequence comes from Calditrichia bacterium, assembly GCA_020634975.1. Classification (NCBI taxonomy): domain Bacteria; kingdom Pseudomonadati; phylum Calditrichota; class Calditrichia; species Calditrichia bacterium. Next base: position 60,154 of record JACKAQ010000004.1, read on the forward strand.
GATTTACTCTCGTTGGCGCAACCACCCGCGCGGGATTGTTGACTGCGCCGATGCGGGCACGGTTTGGTGTTGTGCTGCGGCTGGATTATTATAATGCAGAAGATTTGTTTCACATCATCAAACGATCTGCCGGATTGCTGCAGGTTACAATCGATGATCAGGGCGCAATGGAAATTGCCCGACGTTCCCGTGGAACACCACGCGTTGCCAACCGGCTGCTCCGCCGCACCCGTGATTTTGCCCAGGTTAAAGCAAATGGTGAAATTACCAAAGAAGTTGCCGATCATGCCTTGAAGATGTTGGAAGTTGATGAACTGGGTCTGGACGATATGGATAAACGCATCATCCAAACCATCATCGAAAAATACAACGGCGGTCCGGTTGGCATCAACACAATAGCAGTAGCCGTTGGCGAAGAAAGCGATACGATCGAAGAAATTTACGAGCCGTTTCTTATACAAGAGGGTTTCATCAAGCGGACGCCAAGGGGAAGGGTTGTAACAGCGTTGGCTTATGAACACTTTAACTACAAAAGGCGTGGAGAAAATGGATTTCAAACCGAGCTTTTTTGAGGATGACAGCGGGGGGAAGTATAAGTTATCCGATTTTTCGTATGACTTACCCAATAAATTGATTGCCCAATATCCGAACCCCGAAAGAGGCAAAAGCCGGATGTTGGTGATCAACCGGGTAAAAGAGCAAATTGAACACCGCTCTTTCGAAGATATTGTTGAATATCTCAAACCCGGCGATTGTCTGGTAATCAATAACACCCGTGTTTTTCCGGCCAGATTAATTGGCACAAAAGATAAAACCGGCGCAAAAGTAGAAGTCTTTTTGCTGCGAAATCTCGAAAACGGGATTTGGGAAGTGATGGTCAAGCCGGCCCGGAAAGTCCGTTTGGGCAATCGCATCGTTTTCAGCGACGATTTTACCTGCGATATAATTGATAACACGGTATCCGGCGGACGCATTATCGAAGTGCACTGTCAAAGCGATTTTTACGAAACGCTGGATCGCATCGGACAAACACCGTTACCACCCTATATCAAACGCCCGAACGAAGAAATTGACCGGGAATTTTATCAAACGGTATATGCCGAAAAACGCGGTGCCGTTGCCGCACCCACTGCAGGACTGCATTTTTCGAAAGAATTGGTAGAGCAGATCGAAGCCAAAGGTGTGGTTCTCGCTCCGGTAACTTTGCATGTTGGAATGGGAACGTTTAAACCTGTCCAGGTGGATGATATCTCCCGGCACCAGATGCATTCTGAATTTTATGAGATTGGCAGCGATTCCGCAGATAAAATTAACAATGCACGCGAAAAAGGGAAACGTGTTCTGGCAGTCGGCACAACCAGTGTCCGAGTGTTGGAAACCATGGCCGGCAGAAACGGCAAAGTGCGCCCAGGTCAGGGCTGGACAGATAAATTTATCTTTCCGCCGTATCAATTTCAGATTGCAGAAAGCCTGGTAACCAATTTCCATTTACCGCAATCGACATTGTTAATGTTGGTCAGCGCATTCGGTGGACACGAAATTGTAATGCACGCCTATCGCGAAGCGGTAAAAAAGGGTTATCGCTTTTTCAGCTATGGCGATAGCATGATGATATTTTGATCAAATGTTCAAATTAAACTGCGTTTTATGTAAATGATCAGATATTGAGCCAGCTATATTTTTTCGATAAATGATTTGCCGTTGATTCCAAAAATCACGGCAATTCCTTCCTCAAATTCTGTTGCTCGTATCCCTCCGCTGTTGATACTAAATACCGTTTTTTATTGAAAAATTGCCAATTTTGGTGTGGTTTGATATTCATTTGTTCACGTGTATTGTTTTGCGTTGCGGGCACAAGCTGACGAATATCGTATGTTCTGAAAATATTCCATTTTTTTCTTGCATTATTAGCTCCAAAATGTGATATTTTGTGGCAGAAAGTGGTAAAGATTCCACTCTTTTCCACTGAAAAGGAGAAAATAGGAAGCATGAGCGGATTTTGGGGAAGTTTCAACAGCAAAATGGATGGCAAGGGCAGAATTAATTTTCCGGCCAAATTCCGCAAAAATCTCACGGAAGAAGATTTAGATACGCTCATTTTGATTCGCGGCAGCGAAGGATGTATTTCCTGTTACCCGCTCACATCGTGGGAGGCAAAAATACAGCAAATCCGTGATCAGGTTGCAAGTGATCGGGAATTTGCGGTTGTTTCCCGGCAGTTGATGTATCAGGCCAGCGAACAAACTGTTGATAAACAAGGGCGTTTGAACCTGACATCTGAATTGGTCAAATATGCGGAATTGAATTCGGATGTATTGATCATGGGTTACGAAAATAAAATTGAAATCTGGAATCGGGATAAATACAATCAGTTGGTAAAATCGACGGAGGTGGATTACTTAAAAATTACCAGCGAATTGGATATTTAATAACCTGCAAGGATGTGTACATGGGCTATGGTTTTCATGAGCCGGTGTTGGGGAGGGAGGTTGTTGAATACCTTGTCATCGATCGGCGCGGTAAATACGTTGATTGTACGCTGGGTGGCGGCGGCCATAGTCAATTAATTCTTGAATTTCTGGAAAATGATGGATTTTTGATTGGGCTGGATGCCGACACGGAAGCTATACAATACGCATCGCAACGGCTTCAGCGCTTTCCGAATACGCACTTTCGACAAACATTCTACGATCAAATTGATGTTGCACTTTACGAAGCTGATAAATATCCGGTTCAGGGAATTTTGTTTGATCTCGGTGTTTCATCGTGGCAAATAGATGTGGACGAGCGAGGGTTCAGCTATCAAAATGACGGCCCTTTGGACATGCGGATGGATCAGCGACAAAGCCAGAACGCTGCTGATGTGCTGAATAATTATACGCAAGATCAGTTAGAACATATATTTAGAGAATTTGGCGAAGAACGGCACTGGCGTGCCATCGCCAGAGAAGTTGTGCGCACACGTTCATCGCAATCATTAAAAAACACGAAAGAATTGGTAAAAATTGTCCGTTCGGTTATTGGTGAGCGACATCTGAATAAATCGTTGGCCCGGATATTTCAAGCGATACGCATCGAAGTAAACCGGGAATTGGAGCGTCTGGAATTTGCGCTCGAAAGTTCATTTCAAATGTTGGATAAAGGCGGCAGACTCGCCGTCATTAGTTATCATTCTCTGGAAGACCGCATCGTAAAAAATTTTTTTAAGGAAAAAGAACGGGACTGTATCTGTCCGCCGGAATTCCCAACCTGTGTGTGTGATAAGGTTTCGGAAATGCGATTGGTAACCCGAAAGCCGGTAACTGCATCGGCGGAGGAAGTCAAAAATAATCAGCGCGCCCGTAGTGCAAAGCTTCGCATCGCGGAAAAAACGATAGCGTTTAAAGGCTAAGCCGGAAATTAAGGGATTAATGGCAACTGTAAAAACCAAAACCAGGCAACCTGTGAGAAAACCTGCAACCGGACGAAAATCACAGAAAATACCAAAAAAAACCAACCTGAATTTAAAAAAAGGGGTTCGGAGGGCGGTTTACGATTTATACATCATCAGCGTTATCTTTCTGATTATGTTGATGTTAAGCTCTGCATTTCTGTTGTATCAGTGGAAAGATTACAAAATAGTTGAATACAGTAAGGAGATTCAGGATCTACGCTCGGATGTGCTGAAATTACAAAGCGCGGAAAGTCGCTATCGCGCACGGATCAATTCCGATTTAATCAAATATCACCGGATTGCAGAGGTTGCCAAAGACAAGTTGCAACTGTTGCCATCTGTGGAAGAGCCGGTCATTTTGACGGTCGATAAACGCCTGCTGGATGCATATGTTCAAAAAGATAACGAAAACAAAAACGAAAACTAAAACCCGTCGGTCGGCAAGAAAAATGGATGCCGGAACCCGACGGATATTGGTTGTTGCCGGGTTGTGGGCCTTTGGTTTGCTGCTGGTTGTTGGCAAGTTGTATCAGGTGCAAATTCGCCAGCATGAATTTTATAAAGAAAAAGCCCGCAGCTACATTGAGCACAAACGAACAATGCAAGCTGCCCGTGGGACCATTTCCGATCGCAATGGCGAACCGTTGGCGGTCGATTTGATGCATTATTCTTTGGCTGCGAAACCGGCGCAATTGGTGGAAAAACGTGCTGTTGCGCGAAAGATTTCCAAAATTATTAATGAATCGTATGATGATGTTTATTCTAAAATTAACAATAAAAAATCGTTTGTTTACCTGGCACATCGTTTAACGCCGGAACAGGCTGCACAAATCCGCGATTTGTCGGACAAAGGGTTGCTACTGGAGCGCAAGTTTAGCCGCTCTTATCCATTTAAAGAAGTCGGGGCACATTTGGTTGGTTACTGCGATAACGATAATAAGCCCGGCGCTGGCATTGAATTTTCATACGATGAGTATTTGCACGGAAAAGACGGATCGTCCATTTTTTTGCGCGATGCACACGGCGGTCAATTTCCGAGCATGGATTTGCCGACCCGCGAGCCGCAAAATGGAAAACACATTGAAACGACAATTGATATTGTTTATCAGGGCATTTTGGAAGCAGAATTGGGCATCGCCGTCAATCAGCACAAAGCGGACAACGGCTCAGCAGTGCTGCTAAATCCGCGTACCGGCGAAGTGCTGGCAATGGCCAATTATCCGCAATTTAATCCGAACGAATACAGCAAATATCCGGTGAAAAATTTTAAAAATCAGGCGGTTTCGGATTTGTACGAACCGGGATCGACATTTAAAATGGTTTCGCTGGCGATGTGTTTGGAACAACTGCATTTGAATATGGATAGCGAATTGGTTTTTTGCGAAAACGGTCGTTACCAGCTTGCGCAAAAAACGGTGCGGGATCACCAAAAATTTGCCTATCTGACCGCCCGGCAGGTGTATGAAAATTCCAGCAATGTGGGCGTGATAAAATTGGCGGAAAAATTTCCGGCAGCGCAATTTTACCGGTATGCCCGGGATTTCGGTTTTGGTGAAAAAACCGGCATCGATTTACCTGCGGAAATCAACGGGATTTTGCACAAACCGGATAAGTTTTCAAAATATTCGGTGTCGTACATGAGCATCGGATACGAAGTTGGCGTTACGCCGCTTCAGCTTGCCTCGGCGTATGCCGCTGTTGCCAATGACGGTAAATTGATGCAGCCGTATGTTGTTCGTCGGGTGGTTGATGAAAGCGGAAGGGTTGTCAAAGAAAATCGGCCGACAGAACTGCGGACGGTCATTTCGCGGGAAACCGCCCGTCAAATGAAAGAAGTGCTCAAAGGCGTGGTTGAAAACGGCACCGGACAGTCTGCCCGTGTTACCGGTGTTACAATTGCCGGGAAAACCGGAACGGCGCAAAAAATTGATCGTTCGACAAATAGTTATACTTCAGAAAACCATATTGCATCATTTGCGGGATTTTTTCCGGTAGAAAATCCGAAATTTGTGTTGCTGGTTGTGGTCAACAATCCACGAAACGGGCAGTACTACGGCAGCCAGGTTGCCGCGCCCGTGTTTCGCAGAATTGCTCAGCGAATTGTTGGTTTGGCAGTGGAAGACGAGCCAGTCAGCGATCAAAATCTGGCAAGAATCGCACTGCCGGAAATGAAAAATATGCTTCCGGCGGTTGAAGGAATGTCTGTTAAAAATGCTACAAAAACACTGGAAAAACGCAACCTGAAAGTAGATATCACCGGCGATGGCGACACCGTTTTCCGGCAAGAACCGGAAGCCTTTTCGCAGTTTAAGGAAGGGCAACTGGTCACGCTTTACACAGAAACACGCCCGTTGGCGGAAACCGGAAAAATGCCGATGGTTGTCGGAAAAAGCATGAAAGAAGCCCTGCGGATTTTGGGAGAATGGGACGTTCAGGTAGAAATTGAGGGAAGCGGCATCGTAATCAAACAGCTACCGGTTGCCGGTTCGAAAATGGATAATAGCGGTAAAATAAAATTAATCTGTAACCCTGCGTGAGCATATTCAACATGCGCAAATTTAGTGAAAACAACAGTTTCGCAAACTTTCTGAACGGGTATCCCGGTTTGGTAAGTTGCGATGCACCGGCAGAAGAAATCAACTACTGCCAACTATCGATAGACAGCCGGACGATTACGCCCGGTGCGCTGTATGTTTCGCTTCGCGGGGAAAATCACGACGGTCATGATTTCGCGCTGTCTGCATTGGAAAAAGGCGCATCAGCAGTGGTTGTGGAGGATGGTTGGTGGGCACTGCACCGGACAGAATATCCGGTTTTTGCCGATCATTCCACCCGGATGCCGGTAATTATCGTGCACGATTCGCTGGATTTTTTGCAGCAATTGGGCGCCTGGCATCGCCGGCAATTTGATGTGCCGGTCATCGGCATCACCGGGTCGAACGGGAAAACCACTACCCGGGAAATGATCGCCACAGTTTTGGAGCAGCGATACACGGTTTTTCGCAGTTCCGGCAATAAAAACAATCACATCGGATTACCGCTAATGTTGTTGCAACTGGATGATAATATTGATGTTGCGGTGTTGGAGTTGGGCACAAATCATCCCGGGGAAATTGCGCTACTGGCAAATTTGGCGAAACCAACGGCTGCAGTAATCACGAATATCGGCAAAGGACACATCGGATTTTTCGGCACCGAAGCAGCTGTTTATCATGAAAAAACGGCGTTGTTTGACGCGGTTTCTGCCAAACAACCGATTTTTGTGAATGTGGAAGATAAGTATTTGAAAAACTATCCGCTTAACGGGCGGAATGTGGTAACCGTTGGTTGGGATAAATCCTGTAAAATTTGGGCAACACCGGACGGGCAGGACAAGCTCGGCTGTCCCCGGTTTTTGTTGAACGGAAAACAGGCGATTCAACTGAAAATTCCCGGTCAGCACAATATTATGAATGCGCTGATGGCCGCCGCCATCGGTTTTGAATGGGGATTAACCGATCAAGAAATTGCCGATGCGTTGCAATCGTTCGTTCCCACTAACCAGCGCATGCAACTGATCGAAAAAAATGGCATCTTGATCATCAACGATGCATACAACGCCAACCCGAATTCGATGCACGCGGCGATCCGGTATTTGTCAGATTTACCCTGCGACGGGAAGCGAATTGCGGTTTTGGGCGACATGCTGGAACTTGGAGAATTCTCTGATTCAGAGCATGCACAATTGGGGAAAATGATTGCGCAAACACATGTGGATATTCTATTTACGTATGGCACTGCAGCGCGATTGATCCATGATTCCGCAGTCGAAATTGCAGGTGATTCAATTATTGCAAAATGGTGCGAAAGCCACGAGGAAATTGGTCGAGAATTAAACCAAGTCTTATCCACGGGTGATGCACTGTTGTTAAAAGGGTCTCGGGGAATGCGCATCGAGGCAGTGTTGAATTATATCAAATTTTGACGTTATTTAGTCTTCCGCGCATTGGTTCGAAAAACAGGGATGCAGTTGTTCGTGGAAAATCAGAGGGTTCAAAAGGGAAAAATTTCCGGAAAAAGGTTCCGGATCTGATGATCCACTCGCTTCAGGGGAATTGGCATGCTGGCAGATTTACTATTTGAAATGCGTGATATCGTAAGCGGTTTTAACGTGTTTCGCTATATCACCGTCCGGGCGGCATTTGCGGCAATTACGGCGTTACTGTTCAGTTTTGTGATCGGTCCGCAAATTATCAACGCGCTGCGGAATTACCAAATCGGCGAAACCATTCGCACCGATGGCCCGGCAACGCACCAGGTTAAAAAAGGCACACCCACAATGGGCGGATTGATCATTTTGGGCGCCGTTTTTCTCTCGGTTTTTTTGTGGGGAAAATTGAACAATTTTTATATCCAGATGATTTGTTTGTGCACTTTTTGGATGGGCGTTGTGGGATTTATCGATGATTATCTAAAAGTCATCAAAAAAATGAAGCGGGGGCTGATCGGACGCTATAAAATGGCGGGTCAAATAACCCTGGGGTTAATCGTGAGTTCATTTATTTATTTTAATCCGGAATTTGTAACGAGCGGCTTGAATGACAATACCAGCGTCCCGTTTTTCAAAAACTGGGAATTTGATTTTGGCATTTTATACATCCCATTGGTGATTTTTGTGATAACAGGAACGTCGAATGCTGTTAATCTAACAGATGGGTTGGACGGGCTGGCAGCCGGATTGATCGCTATTGCGATGCTGGCTTTTGCCGGAATGAGCTATGTTACGGGAAATGTTGTATTTAGCGATTATTTAAATATTGTTCACCTGCCCGGAAGCGGGGAGTTAACCGTTTATTGTATGGCAATTGTTGGTGCGGCGATGGGGTTTTTATGGTTTAATGCACATCCTGCGGAGGTTTTCATGGGAGATACCGGGTCATTAGCATTGGGAAGCACGCTCGGAGCCATCGCCGTATTGATTAAAAAAGAAATTTTGTTGGTTATTATTGGCGGCGTTTTTGTTGCAGAAACGGTAAGTGTAATTATCCAAACCAGCTATTTTAAATACACCCGGAAAAAATATGGTGAAGGGCGGCGATTTTTCAAAATGGCGCCGTTGCACCACCATTTTGAGCTGAAAGGCTGGCCGGAAACGAAAGTAGTTGTGCGGTTCTGGATTATCGGAATTTTACTGGCGCTGATGACGCTGACAACGTTTAAAATTCGCTAAAATTTTTGCGAAATTCAGACAAACATTTTTAAGAAAAAGACTAAGTAATAAGTTTGTAACCATGATATAATATTTAACTTAGGTGATTCAAAACAAACGCAGGGACTTGCGGAGGATTCATCATGAAAAAGGATTTGCAGGAAGCAAAAAATCCGGTGCAACTTTCACTTTCGGGCAAAAATATTGCCATCTTAAACGATAAAGTGGAAAGCACAGAACTGGTCGGGCAGTTATTGGAAGAAGGTGCAAAAATTTTGTTGAGCAACGAAATTCCGGAACCCAAATCTAACCCGACGCTAACGGAACTGGCCAATCGTGGTGTGATGATGGAATTTGGCGGACACAGCGATATCGTGCTGGCAGCAGAGCTCATTTTTGTCTGCAACACCGTCGAATCGGATGTTCAGGTAATTAGCAGTGCGCAAAAAATGGGTATCCCGGTACTCGGTTCCGATGAAATGGTAAAAATGTTGAACAATCAGAAAAAACAGCGGGCAGAAAAAGAGGAAACGATCGATATTTCCGAAAAATTTTTGCAGATGGAAGATGTCGCCAGTTTCGCTCCGCCCGGTTTGATAAATAAATAAAGTAACAGAAACGAGTTCAAAATTTCCAGTGCAGCCATGAAAAGAAGACAGTTGAACAAGCCATTGGTACTCGCATTTTTTGGGTTGATGTTTATCGGTATCATCATGGTTTACAGTTCGAGCCCGTTTTATGCGGAAGCGATCAGCGGTGATCATTTTTATTTTTTGAAACGGCACTTGCTCAATCTTTTTGTGGGATTAATTGCGTTGGTGACCGCGTTTAGTTTGCCGGTCAATAAAATTCGCGGTTATACGTGGATTCCGTTGGTTATCGCCGGATTTTTGTTGATGTATGCCGCAATTGCCGGAACGCGCTGGGTCAATTTTGTTATCATCAAAATTCAGGCTGTTGATATTGCGAAGCTTGCAATTATTCTGTTTTTTGCAGATTCTATCAGTCGCAAAGAAAAAATAATGTCGCAATTTAGCGAAGGTTTGTTTCCGCACTTGTTCCATTTGGCGCTATTTTCGCTATTGGTGTTGATGCAGCCGGATTTCAGCAGTGCTTCGATGTTGCTGCTGATCGGGTTGACCATCCTTTTTGTATCGCCGGTAAAGCTTTCGCACCTTGCTCTGACGGGTTTGGCGGCTGTGCCTGTGCTGATTGTTGCTGTGGTTACATCGCCATATAAAATGCGCCGGGTGATCTCATTTCTGAACCCGAATGCGGATACGCAGGGTATCGGGTATCAGGTTCACCAATCGCTGATCAGTCTGGGAAAAGGCGGCGCGAGCGGTGTCGGATTTGCCAACAGCACCCAAAAAATGTTCTTTTTGCCGGAGGCGCACACCGATTTCATTTTTTCGATCATCGGTGAAGAATGGGGATTTATCGGCACGTTGATTGTCGCGGGTCTATTTTCGGTGATTTTATATCAGGGTATCAAAATGGCATTGCATGCGCAGGATAGTTTTCACAAATACCTGATTGTTGGCATTACAGCACATTTTGTTTTTTATGGAATGATAAATATGATGGTGACATTGAGCATAATGCCGGCAACCGGTTTACCGATGCCGTTTGTGAGCTATGGCGGAACCGCACTCGTTTTGTCCTGCTTTTTTGCAGGATTGATGCTCAATATTGCCGGCGAAATTCAGCCGGTTCGTACACGGCGCGTTAAACAGCGATCGCCAAAATCAACACGTATGGCGACGCCATCATTGCGGAAGGCTTAACCAAAATGGAGCGATCGAATATTCGTGTGCTGATTGCCGGCGGCGGTACTGGCGGGCATGTTTATCCGGCGCTCGCGACTATCGAAGCTTTGAAAAAACAGGGAGTTACGCAATTTTTGTATGTGGGTGGAAAAAAAGGTATCGAAACGAAAATCGTGCCCAAATATGGTATCCCGATGGAAACTATCTGGATATCAGGAATCGCCCGCAGCTTTACCTTAAAAAATTTGCTGTTTCCGTTTAAAATGATGTCCAGTCTATTGAACAGTTGGCGAATTGTCAGCAATTTTAAGCCGCACGTTGCGATCGGTACCGGCGGATATGTGAGCGGGCCAATCCTTTTTGCTGCGGCAAAACGCGGTGTTCCGGTGCTCATTCAGGAACAGGATGTGCATCCGGGTGTCACAACCCGTTTGCTTGCGAAGTATGCCAAAACCATTTGCCTGGCTTTTCCGGCTGCTGTCGAAAAATTCAGGGAAATGGCAGAAAAATTAAAAGTAACCGGAAACCCGGTCCGGCAGGATTTGGGAAAGTTGAGTAAAAATGAAGGTCGTGACATTTGGAAACTGGCGCAAAATCGCCAAACTATTTTTATTTTTGGTGGCAGTCAGGGTGCGCGATCTATTAATATTGCCATGCAAAATCTTCTGCCGAAGCTATTGAAAACATATGATTTGCAGGTGATTTGGCAAACCGGTGAAAGTCAGTATCAATCGGTTGTGGAATCTGTCGCAATCGACCCGAAACGGGTGAAGGTTGTGCCGTATGTTCAGGATATGGATGCTGCATACGCAGCAGCAGATTTGGTAATTTGTCGTGCCGGTGCGTTAACGCTGGCAGAGCTGGCGATCGTTCAGAAACCGGCGATATTGATTCCGTATCCGTTCGCAGCGGGCGATCACCAAATTCATAATTCACGGATGATTGAAACTGCCGGTGCAGCAACGATGATCCCGGAAGGGGAGGGGTGGGAATCCCGATTACAATCGGCGATTGAAAACGCACTCAATAAACCTGAATTGTTGGCGCAGCAACAACATGCATGGCAGCCATTAGCGCGCCCAAATGCCGCACGTGATATTGCAGCCGCAGCACTTTCGCTCGTTGAAAACCGTTAATTTTGAGGATGTAGAATGGCAATTAACAACAAAAAAAGCTTGCCCGGATTGATGTATCCGACGCCTAAAATTATTTTTTGGGTGGCTGTTTTGGCAATTGCAGGCTACGGATTGTTTTTTGTTGTGAAGCAAATTGCCATTCGTAGCGGGTATTTTAAAGTCGAATTTGTAAAGTTTTCCGGCAACCGTTATTTGGATGAAAAAAATATTCAATCGTTTGCAAAAGTTGATCTGAATCAATCGATATTTGATGTAAATTTAGCATATATTACCGATAAGATGTTGGAGAATCCGTACTTACGCGGTGTAAGTGTTTCGCGGATTTTGCCTTCGTCAATTCTTATCGATGTTCAGGAACGCGAGCCAATTCTTTACCTGGCAGATCAATCTGTTTATATGGTGGATGAAACTGGGATGGTCTTACAAAAACTGCCGCGTATGCTTATGGGAAAACTCCCCATCATTACGGGGCTTTCCAAAAAAGCAATCGAAAAAGATAGCACAGCTATTCAGGCAGCTATTCAATTGGTTCGTAAAATCCGCGAAGTGGACGCTTCTCTCGTTTCATTCATTTCCGAAATTAATTTCCGCGATCAAAAAACCCCGGAGCTGGTGCTGGTTAAAGGCGCTGCTCGGGTCAAGTTAGGCACTACTGACTACTACCAACGCATTTATCTGTTAAGCGAGCTGCTCAGCAAACAACCGATTATGGATCGGTTACCTACAATCCGAACGATCGATTTAACGTTTGCCGATCGTGTTATAGTTCAAAATAAAAGTTAAGTAACAGAAGAAAAATCAAAGAGTTGAGCATCAATGGAAGGTAAAATTATTACCGGATTGGACATCGGCACAACCAAAATTTGTGCTGTAATTGTCAAAGAAGATCCCGACGGCACGTTGAATGTCGTTGGCATCGGGAGCTCGCCATCTTACGGTTTACGCAAAGGCGTGGTCGTGAATATCGATAAAACCGTTCATGCAATTGAAAAAGCGATGGAAGAAGCACAGGCAATGGCCGGTGTGGATGTGGATTCTGTTTTTGTCGGTATTGCAGGTGATCACATTCGCAGTATCAACAGCAAAGGGATGGTCGGTGTTTCCCGCGATGATCACGAAATTACCCAGGAAGATGTTGATCGTGCAATCAGTGCAGCCAAAGCGTTGGCATTGCCCATCGACCGCGAAATTATTCACGTTATTCCGCAAGAATTTATTGTGGATGACCAGGATGGAATTGCGGATCCTGTCGGGATGTCCGGTGTGCGGCTGGAAGTGGAAGTACACATTGTAACTGCGGCGGTAACTTCGGCCCAAAATATCATGCGCAGCGTGCAGCGGGCGGGTTACAACGTGCGGCAAATTGTGCTGGAACCGTTGGCATCCAGCCTCGCGGTTTTGGATGACGACGAACGGCAACTTGGCGTAACGTTGGTAGATATTGGCGGCGGCACAACGGATATTGCCATGTTTTTCGAAGGGCATATTCAGCATACGGCAGTGGTTGCGTTGGGTGGACAGCATGTCACCAACGATATCGCCGTCGGATTGCGCACACCGCCGGAACAGGCTGAAAAAATCAAAGTTCGCTACGGCACGGTTTCCCGCGCGACGATTACGGAAACGGATTCAATTAACGTTCCCGGTGTAGGCGGACGGGCGCCGCGGAGTATCTCCAAATCTGTTTTGGTGGATATCGTTGCCCCGCGAATGGAAGAAATTTTGACATTGGCTTACCAAAAAATGCAAAAATCCGAATTGCTGGATTTGATGGGCGCTGGCGCCGTAATCACCGGCGGCGCAGCATTGTTGGAAAGCTCTGCAGAAATGGCCGAATCAATTTGGGGAATGCCGGTCAGGCTTGGCATACCTAAACACCTCGGCGGTTTAACGGATTCCGTAAAAAGCCCGATTTACAGCACCGCAGTTGGGCTTTGTCTGTACGGACCAAAATATCACGATGACGAACTATTAGCCGGCACGGATGACGAACCAGGATGGGATGATGTGTTAGGCAGCTTTAAGAAAATATTCAAGCGTTTCTTTTAAGGTTCACGGAGGAGCTGAAAATATGGGTAAGGAACTTTTACGCTAAAAGGAGGCATTCATGGCCATTGAGTTTGACGAACGAGCAGAACTGAACGCCAAGTTGAAGGTGGTCGGCGTCGGCGGAGCCGGCGGAAACGCAATCAACACGATGGTTCAGGCAGGATTGGCCGGTGTGGATTTCATTTCCATTAACACCGACGGCCAATCGCTGGAACAGAACAAAGCACAGACCCGCATTCAGATCGGCAAAGAGCTGACCCAGGGTTTGGGCGCTGGTGCAAATCCGGAAATCGGACGCAAAGCGGTTGATGAAGACCGCGAAGAAGTGAAGCGCTCTATCGCCGGTGCGGATATGGTGTTTGTAACCGCAGGTATGGGCGGCGGAACCGGAACCGGTGCTGCACCGGTTGTCGCGGAAATCGCTAAAGAAATGGGTGCGCTGACTGTTGGTATCGTCAGTAAACCGTTCAATTTTGAAGGCATCAAACGACTGCAGCGGGCTGAGGCCGGCATACAGGAAATGCGCCGTCAGGTGGATACCCTGATTGTCATCCCCAACCAGCGGCTGTTTGCGGTAGTCGATAAATCCACCCCGTTGTTGGATGCGTTCAAAGTTGCAGACGAAGTGTTGCTCCACGCAACAAAAGGCATTTCCGATTTGATCACCGTTCCCGGTTTGATTAACCTGGATTTCGCCGACGTTCGCACAATTATGTCCGAAATGGGCGACGCACTGATGGGAACCGGACACGCCTCCGGCGAAAGCAAAGCGGTTCAGGCTGCCCAGCAGGCCATCTCCAGCCCGTTGCTGGAAGGCGTTTCCATTCGCGGCGCGCGCGGCGTTTTGGTGAATATCACCGGTGGAACGGATATGTCTTTGTATGAGGTAAGTGAAGCAACCTCAATTATTTACGAAGAAGCCGGCGAAGACGCAAACGTCATTTTCGGTGCTGTGATCAACGAAGAGCTCAACGATGAGATTTTTATCACTGTGATCGCAACCGGATTCAATACCGAGGAAAAAGTGGTCATCCAACCGCCGGCAACCAAAACGGATGCCAACGCTGGTACTACTTCCCGGTTACTGGATTTGCCGACGTTTATGCGTGAAAAGAAAATCCGCACCGATGAATCTGCAACGCCTGCAGCCGGAATGCGTCGTGTGGAGAACTCGGGTTCCGACGATCTGGATGATTTGGATATCCCCACATTCCTTCGTAAACAAATGGATTAATTGCTACAATATTTTCTGCTCGTCGTGCCAGTTGGCACGGTCATGAATGCCAGGAACGGCAACACATTCGCGGGGAAAAGCAATATCTTTTCCCCGTTTTGTACGTCAATGGCAACAATTCCTTTTTTCCGCTCGAAAAAGTGGTTCCGTTGATTTGGTAATCAGCCCAATAAACTGCTTGATTTACCTGACACATCATCTTATTTTTCGCGCCATGGAAACCAATTATTTAATGATATTTTGCACGGTTCCCGATACCAAATCAGCCGAATCCATCGCATCTGCGCTGGTGAGCGAACAGCTTGCCGCATGTTGTAATATTATCCAAAATGTGCGTTCCGTCTATTCATGGAAAAACGAAATTTGCGATGATACGGAGTTGCTGCTCGTTATTAAAACTACTGTTGATGCATACGATAATCTGGAAGCAAAAATAACCGAACTTCATCCGTACGAAGTCCCGGAAATTTTGGCTATTCCGATATATAGAGGGTCAAAAGATTACTTAAACTGGGTGGATAGCAATGTCAATATTGGATGAACAATTTGATGAACAAGATGACAATCTTGAGATGGAATACTGGCGGGATGATGTTGCCAAGATTCGTGATGATTCAACACACGGTTCTATTTTTCTGGCAAATATTGCGCTGGATGTTGTAGAAGAATTTGTCCAGAAGCAATTGTATCGCAACCGTACCGAGCTGATTCAGGCGCTTTCCAAATTGCGAAATGCGCTGGTGCGGGCAAAACCGCTGATGGCACTAATTTACAACCGCACATTTCATGTCCTGAAATTTATTCAGGATATCCCCAAAGAGCAAAAAGATATCGACATCATCAAACAATCCACACTGGATGAAATCGCACGGATTCGGGCACAGGGCGTAAAAAACGCAGCTAGTGTTGCTAAATTTGGCTGCCGGTTGATCCTCGAACATCACACCGTGCTCACGCATTCCTCCAGCAGTGTTGTCGAATCCATTTTGATGGCAGCCCGCAAACAGAAAAAACGCTTCCGTGTAATTTGCACGGAAAGTCGCCCGTTGAACGAAGGCGCAGCAATGGCTAAACGACTAGCGAAAGCCGGCGTAAAAGTGAAGCTGATCGCCGATGCAGACATTGCGCGTGCGGTGGAAGAAAGCAATTTTGTTCTCACCGGAACGGATCGTTTTACCGAAACACATTTTGTCAACAAAACCGGAACGTTCGCAATCGGATGTCTCGCAAAATATATGAACAAACCAATGTATATCGCCGGGGAATCGGACAAAGTATTGCTGAAACGCACCTATCCCGTGCGCTTTTTGCCCGACGAACCCAAAGAGCTGTTTTCGGACAAAGTGACCAATTTACAGGTCGATAATTTTTATTTTGAAGAATCCCCGCTTTCCTTTGCAGATAAAATTGTGCTGGAAGACGGCATTATTGAACTGAAAGAATTTATTGATCGCTACCTGTAAGTTGAATTGATCAGGCAAGGTGATGGAGCGAATATGGCGAGGGAAGATGCCCGTCTGCGAATTTTAGCGGCAGATGATGATCCGGTAATGCGCAGGCTGTTTCAAAATTATCTGGCGGACGACCAGTTTGAACTGGCGCTCGTCAGCGATGGTGAAAGCGCGATTGAGAAGGCACCGCTCTTCCAGCCCAAACTTGTTTTTCTGGATGTCATTATGCCCAATATGGACGGGCTTAGCGCGCTGGCAACGCTGCGTGAAATGAGCGGATTTCGCCAAACGCCGGTTATCATCATCACCTCCCGAACGGATACCGTAACGCTGATTCAGGCCATCGAAAACGGTGCAACCGACTTTCTCTCCAAGCCATTCACCAAAGAAAAACTCAAACACAAAATCCGGTTTTTGTTACAGCCGGAAGACGAACGACAGGAAATTGCAGGGTTATTTTTTATTGAGTCTATTGAAGAAACAGTTGAAAATATCTCCGATTTACGTCGGAAAATGTTGCTCAATATTGAATATATCTATCTGTATTTATTGAAATTAGTTGTGATGGAAAACCCTGCCGAAATCACACCCGTTGCCTGGCGATTATTAAACAGTATTTCCGCTTTAAAACTTAATCCTTTAAAAGGAAAAGTCGTGCAAATGATGGCAGCGGTAAAAACCCGTGAATGGGAAGGCGCCATAATCTACCTCGAAGAAATTTATATATACCTCAAAGATTTAGCCCGTCAGGAACAACTATCCTGATCCGGATAATTGCTAAAAAAATATTGAAATTTTGTTGGATCAGCCACTGGTTATTTCCACCCAAAACCTTATATTAGCCTGTTCTGTCCAAAACCTGTTTGACAGAAATATTTCACGAATAGGAGAATTGCGTGTGAAGGAGCTGGCAAAACGGATTTCTGTTGCGCTTTGGGGCATTCCGCTATTGTTGTATTTGACTTACGAAGGCGGGTATTTTTTCGCCCTGTTTACGCTGATTGTGAATGGTATGGCGCTCTGGGAATTTTACCGTATGTTTGAAAATCAACAGATTTTTGCTCACAAAATATTGGGCACGATATTGAGCAGTGTGTTTTTGGTTGCCACTTTTTTTTACCCGGAAATCTGGAATTTTGGTGTGATTGCAACTATTGCGCTGTTGCTTTTGGCGCATCTGCAAGTTCAGAAAGGCTTGGCGAGTACCAATACCGTTTATACAATTTCCGGATTTGTTTACATCACTTTATTGCTTTCTGCGTTGCTGAACTTGCGATTGGCATTCGCTGATTGGTCGCCGGCGTATGTGATGTCGGATGCTCACATCGGCGGTTATTTTGTGATTGTTTTTTTTGCATCGATCTGGATTTGCGATACGGCGGCATATTTTGGCGGTCGATTGATGGGCAAGCATAAACTCGCACCCAATGTCAGCCCCAATAAAACAATTGAAGGTGCGGCTTTCGGTTTCATTTTTGGGATACTCAGCTTTTGGGGATTAGCAGCGGTGTTGGTTCCGGAAATGCGGGTTGAATATGCGCTCGTCAGCGGCGCAATTGTCGGTGTTTTCGGGCAAATCGGCGATCTCATCGAATCGCGTTTTAAACGCGACGCAGGCGTGAAAGATACCTCTGCACTGTTGCCCGGACACGGCGGATTTTTCGATCGTTTTGATTCAATTATCTTCGTATCGCCCTTTTTGTGGACGCTGTTTAAATTTCAACTGCTTGGATGATCAAATGGTTGTAAATATTATGTTTACGCCCGTTGTTTTATCGCACCTGTTTCACTAATAAATACATTTAGAGGTAAATCCCGAATTAAAATTAGAATTCTCAATTTTGTTTAAAATCAACATTGCTATCGAACAAGTGTTCTAAATTAGTTGTCAGGAAATACGGAAGTTAAACGCTTTAACCAACAGGATGCTGCAAGGATGAAAACAATTTTACACACGGAAACGCTCGATTCAGCTGCTGCGAATTATCTTGCGCTTTATAAAGAATTTGTCCAGCTGCAATTGTATCAAAAAGCAGAGCAAACCTTGCTCGTTGCGCTGGAAAAGCTCACCCACCATCCCGATTTGCTCACACAACTCATCGAACATTATATGATGCTGGATATGACCGATAAAGCGATGACCATTGCCAACCGGTTGATTCGCCAATACCCCGATTTGAAAATTGCATACAGCTTGCGAGGAATGCTTCACGAAAAAAACGGTGATGAACGCCGCGCTCAAAAAGATTACGAACGCGCCGTGAATCATGTAAGTGAGGACGAAGTTTTTCTGCGGCGACTGCTCAAAATTCAAATCAAATTCGGTGAATTTGATGAGGCGCTGCAGTTAATCCGGGCATATCAGGTTGTGTTGCGCAATCCCGGTTTTATGGCGGATGTCCAGGCACTTCTTCATTTACAATTGGGTGAATCCAATCCGGCATTTTCTACGCTGCGCGGCGCGTTAATTCGCAATCCGGGCAGCAAAGATTTGCTGATGGATTATCTCAAACAATCGAATCGCAACGGTAAAAGAGCACCGGGCGAAGTCTATTATTTGCTCCAAAATTCAATCCCGAATCTCACGGATCTTACCATTGATGATCTTGCCGATCTGGAAATTGATTTTTATGAGCAGCAGGGCGATATTGACCGGGCACTGGAGTTGGTCAGCGAAAAGCTGATCGAAGAACCGGACAACTATTTCTGGCGGAAGCGCCGGGCGTTTATCAAACTGGAATCGGGGCAAATTGAGGAAAGCGTGCCGGAAATGCGCATCCTTTTTTTGCAAAACGCGGCGGATAAATCATTACGTAAAGCATTGGAAAATTACTACTTAATGATGGATCAATCCGAGCAGTGGAAAATGCTGGTGCAGCAGGCACTTCGCGAACAGGAAAACCAGTTGCCGCTGTATCATTATTTGCGGCGCATCGGTGGAAACCCGGATTGGCTGAATTTATGCCGCATGACCAATGCAGAATTCCAAACAGAAATTGAGCAACTTGAGCTGGCTACTTCGGATATTCGCGATGTGACATATCAAAAATTACCGCCCTATGCGCTGGAAATGTTTCTCTCGCATCTGGCGATTCATCACTCAATTCCCAGTCCCGAAGAATTGTGGCGGTTGATTTCAAACGAGCGTGCAAAACGTAAACAAATTCCGCCGTTCGAACTTGATGATTTGCAAGATTCCTATCCAGCCTGGCTGTTTGGCATCCACATTTATTTGATGTTCCGCCATCACACCCAACTCAACGTGGCGTTTGTGCCGTCGTTGTATCAGTCCGAGCAAATTGCCTCAATCGTTATCAATAACGAAATTGAGATAGAAATTGACCTTTCGCCCACATTGGCGACCAGTAAACGTTATCTCAAATCTGTGGTGAAAACCAAAAACGGTTTCCGTTGGCGGATGCATGAATTTGTGCCCAAAACGGATCTCAACATCAACAAAATTCCGCTGTATTCCGCACATCAATTTACTGCATTGCTGGAAGTTTTTTCAAATGATCTGGAAGAAGAATTGCCCGGATTGCTGACGAACACTGAAAAATAATCCGCTTTTTTTACCTGAAAATATTGTGAATAACATCGATCGCGTGCTGCTGTGAGATAAAATACGGGCTGGTCGCGATGGTGACAAATTGTGCAATTCCGAGATATGAACGAATTGCATCCAGCTTGTCGCTGTCGCGGATGTAGCGCATTTCATCAGCAAAAAAATCCACATCGATATCCAGCACAATCGGCTCGTCGAACCGGCGGGTGAGCGAATAACTGCTGTCAATAATTTCTACAGATGAAAACAAACCCAACCGCAGTGCAGGCTGAATAAAATTCCCGACATTCAACTGGAAATTAGTGTAATCGAACGCCGCAGGAATGGTCATTTCATCAAGTGACTTCGGATAAACGGTCGGTTCGCGCATATCGCTGTGCTGATCGACATGAACCAGCCGTAATCCTGCCGGAAAAAAACCGGCGCGATAAGCCGCAATCCAGAAACAAAAAGCGTGATTGTGATTGTCAAAAATGAAGATAGGTTGATGGTTGCGTTGCCAAAAAATGAACTGCTCCAAACCGGGCAGGTTGTGTTCCTGCCCGGTTTCAACTTCAGAAAAAACAGTAGCTTCGCCAATTTGTAAATCCGACAGCGAACCCAAAATCAGCGGCGGTACAAAAATGCGCCGGTTACTGCGTTCGGCAAAAGAAAAGGCATTGTTTCCCACCGGATCTTCGATATAAAAACCGCTGTAAAGCCGCTGCAATTCTGCAATATCGATGGCGCGATCCCTCGCTATTTCAATTTGATCATTTTGAACGAATCTACAAAATCGTTCACTTTCAGGCGATAAATATAAACGCCGCTGGCGGTTTCCTGCCCGAAAGAGTTGCGCCCATCCCAACGGATTTCGTAAAATCCGGCAGGCTGTTCGCGATCCACCAGGGTAACCACTTGCTGACCCAAAATATTGAAAATCGCAAGTTCCACATTGCCCGGAGCAGATAATCGGTAGCGAATATACGTTTCCGGATTGAATGGATTCGGGTAGTTGCTCAGTAGCGCATAACTTTCCGGCTGGATCATTTCGATGGCGCCGGACTGCGCTTCGATAAATGCCGGCGTTCCGGCAAGCAGTGCAAAACGGTTGTTTTCGGATGCATCCAGATCGCGTAGCCGAACAATGCTTTCGCTCGTTAATTCAATGATATTATTGTATTTACGATCAATCAATTGCAGTTGGAATCCGGCTGGCAAGCTTTCCACGCCGTTCACAAAAAAGTCTGAAACGCGGTTGCTGCTGCGCAAATCGAAATACCAGATTTGCCCTTCTGCATCCACTGGGCGGAAATCGCTGCAGAAATTTTGGTAGCGGCTTTGCCATTCCGGCCGGTGAAATTGCAGCGACACAAAATCGCGGGCAACCGGTGTCGGGTTGCGAAAATCGAGCGCGTCGCGGGTTGGCAGCGCATCGTTGCGCATCCCGATAACGTTCACATCAAATGTCCGTTCGCCTTCGGCGATAAGCTGCAATTGCCACTCGTTCGCCGCTAATTCTTTCGGTAATCGGTTACTTTCTGTTGCTGCCAACGGATCAAAAGTTAGTGTCATCGCTGCGCCGGTCGGGTTGAAAATGGCGTATCCGTTAAACGGTGCCATCGCAAAATCCTGCTGGATTTGCGGTGTCCAGCCCGATTTTTTGGCGAGCGAACCCCACCCGTTATCCCATGCGTAAACCGCCAGCGAATCTTTCAAATCTGCCGAGACCTGGCTCCAGTTTACCGGTACGGTGAACGGATTTCCAACCTGGTTCCAGCCCGGTTGCAACGTGTAATTATATGGCTCAGTGGGCAAAACCCTGCTTTCCGGGAAGTCCGGCGAAGTGCTGGCAACCGAACCCTGCGCATCGTTACGAAGATATATCCAGAACGCGTTGCCCGGTTCAAATTGTCCGTAATCGCCCATCGCATCGAGTGCTGTGCGATCATAATAATTGATGCTAAATCCTGTAGAATCAGTGCGATAGATGCGCCAATTATCGTCGCTTTCCGCACCAAAATCCGCGAGAACTGCGCTGATCGCGCGATCACTTTCGTTAATTGGCTGCATCGGAAGCGAGAACATTTGCCAGCGATTTTGGGTCGTTTCCGGGAAGTTGTGCACAATTGCGCCAGCCGGCACCCGAACGGCAGAAAAAACGGTGTCCGTGGTGGTCAGTTGATAATCGTCATCAACCATCGTTACGATCGTCAGTCCGGCGAGGGTTACGGCGCTGGCAGGAATAACGGCTTCGTAACTGCCGCCGTTGGCTGTAAAAGTGAGCGTTTCATTTACGGATTGATCCGCGGAATATGCCACGCCGGTAACGCTCCGTATCGTCGTATCCGCCTGAACGGTTGCGGTAACGGTTGCTGCTGTTTGATAAACAACATCCGAAACGGATAGCGCGGAAAATGTCGGTGGATTGACCACTTTCGCTTTCATAAAAACGCCGGTTGTGCGTCCGGTTGCCGAGTTGCTGTAAACAATCAACCGGGCGGTTTTGTTGCCGGTTGTGGCGGATTGCGCACTGAGCATTTTGGTCAGCATTCCGCCGTTGGGGGCGATGGTATCCGGGAATGTGGTTGCATCAACCACCTGAAAATCGTCGGCGTTCAACCCGGTGATGCCCAGACTATCGATAATCAACGGTGCGCCGCCGCTGTTTTCCATCACAAATTCAACAAGATTTTGTCGATTCACCGCCGCAAAATCGAAATCGAGCGTATCTGCCGGGAGCAACAATCGGGGCAAAACGCCCAAGCCGGTCATCGGTACTTCAAAATTAGGGTGATTCGGGTCATCGCTCAAAACGACCAAAGTGGCTTGAAAATCGATTTCGGCATCCGGTAAAAATGAAATCGACAGCGGATAAACGCCACCCGGTAAAACGACGCGCGGCAACGTTGGTGGTGCGGTAAACCCGAAGTTCAGCGATTGCGTGCCAGTGATTGCCAGCCCGTTGATTGTCAACGGAACGCCGCCATTGTTTTGCAGAAACACAGTGTCTACCGTGCTTTCGCTGACCACAACTGCGCCAAAAGCGAGTGTGTCAATAGCACTGCCAATTTCCGGCAGCGCGCCGATGCCGTTCAACGCGATGCTGAGTAACGAACGATTGGGATCGTCGCTGATCAATTCCAATGTGGCATTTTTTTCGCCCAGTGTGTTCGGGGCGAAGCGCACGCCAATTTGCAGCGTATCGGCATTCGGCAACATTTTTATCGGAATATCCTGGTTAAGTATCAGATTAAACTGGGTGTTATCGTCGCCAACGAGATTGGTATCGCTGATGGTCAAAATCGCTGTGCCGGTGTTTACGATATTAAAAAATTGCACCGGTGCGCTGCCCAGCCGAACTGTGCCGAAGCCCAGCGAATCTGCGGACGCGCTGATTTGCGGCTCCGTACCCGATCCGCTCAGTGGAACGATGTATGGATTTTCATTCGGCGAATTGTTGGTGATGCGCACTTCCGCCGCTTTTTGTCCGGTCGATGTCGGGGAAAATGCGATTGCCAGCTTCAGCGTATCTTTATCCGGCTGGATGGTGAGCGGGAACGAAGGCAGTTGGACAATTTCAAACTGATCCACCTGCGCGCCCTGCAAAATAATATTGGTGATCACCAGCGGCGCCTGACCTTCGTTGAAAATGTCCAGCGTATCGCTGAAAGTTTGCCCGACGCGAACACCGCCGTATGCGATGCTTGTCGGATCGGAATTGATATTCGGTGCGACACCCGTTCCGGAAAGTGCGTAAAAAAACGGGTTTTGCAGACTGTCGTTACTAGTGACGGTTACGGTTGCAGTTTTCAGTCCGTCCGTTTGCGGGCGGAAACGGATGGTTACACCCGCAGAATCGCTGCCCGGCTGAAGCTGTGCCGGCAGGGTTGGCAATGTCACGATGTCAAAATTCGCGGTGTCGCCGATGGTCAGTTCAATTGTGTTGATGATCAGCAGCGCTGTGCCGTTGTTTTTCAGATAAAATGTCCGCTCCAACTCTTCGGAAACCGGCACGCTGCCAAATTCGAGATTTTCCGGATTGGCAACCAGCACCGGATTTACCCCGTTACCACTCAGGTTGATGAGCAGCAGGCGATCTTGCGGATCGGGATCGTTGTTGGTAATTGCCAGCGCTGCGGATTGCACACCGGCGGTATCCGGTCGAAAACCGAGCTGGAAAGTGAGCGTATCGCCGGGATGAATGTTGTGCGGTCGCGGTGGGAAATTGAGTATTTTGAACAACGAGTCCGGATCGCTGAGAATGCTCAAATCGTCGATAATCAGATCGCCTTCGCCAGTGTTGTAAATCGCGAAGTCCAGTGTTTTCAATACTTTAACCTGAACATCGCCAAAGTTGAGATTTGTTGCGGAAACTTCGATTTGTGAGTGAACACCTCGACCGGAGAGCGGTACCTGCAGCGATGGCTGAGCCGGATCGTCGCTGAGAATGACCAATGTTGCAACATAATTTCGTTCGATATTCGGCGCGAAACGGAGCGTGACGGTCAATGTGTCGCCAGCGGGAACTGCCTTCGGGAAAACCGGCGGATTTACCAAATTGAAGCGGTTGGCGTTAGTACCCACGACCCCCGCATCGTCGATGGTGAGCGTGGTGTTACCGGTGTTGATCATGTGTAACGTCATCAGCGAATCGTGATCAACCAGCACATTCCCGAAGTTCAGCAAAGTGGGTGAAACGGTAATTTGCGGTGCGATGCCCGTTCCGGTCACCGGAACGGTTGTCAGCGGAGAATCAGCATCGTTGCTGACAATTTCCAACGCGCTGCTTTGGAATCCCCGGAATTGCGGGGAAAATTGCACGGTCACGTTTATCGATTGGCCGGTGAGCAAGGTTTGCGGCAAAACCGGCGGAGAAACGAGCGAAAAATCTGCCGCGCCGCCAACCGCCAGCCGAACGCTGTCGATTTGCAGTGGTGCGCCGCCAATATTTTCCAGCGTAATGATTTCGGTGACGCTCGAATTCATGACCACTTCCGCAAAGCTGAGGCTGTCCGGCGAGGGTTGCAAATCCGGCACGATGCCGGTACCGCGCAACTGGACAATTTTCAGCGAATCCGCGCCATCGATGTTTGTAAAAATCCGCAACGATGCCGCTTTCGCACCCGGAGAAAGCGGGGCAAAGCGTACCGAAACCGGCGGCGATGTGCTGTCCGGCGCAATGGTCAGCGGAAATGTCAGCGGGTTGGCAAGGGCAAAATTGCCTTCAACGCTGTTCATTACGATGCCGTTGATCACCAACGCAGAATCGCCGCTGTTGGTGATCGTCACCGAACTCAGCGAGTCTTCGCCAACCAGCACTTCTGCAAAATTCAATGTGTCGGGCGTTGTGGCAATTCCCGGTTGTGCAATTGCTGAAATGGTCAATCCTGCTATAAAGATTGCGATCAGCCGTAGCCAAATGTTCATCCTGTGCTCCATTTTTACCTCAAATTCATCATCAAAAATCACCGAGCTAAAACCCAAAATCACCCTTTTTTCATCTTCAAACCCAAAATTACGGCATATTCGGCGGCAAGCCGATGGCGGTTTTCGTTTTTGGCGGATCGTCGCCGTTGTTGGAAATTATAAAGTATGCTGCTGTTCCCACCGCCGCTGCGCCGCCGTACAGCAAATATTGCATCAACCCGATACCGGCAACTGGAATAATTTTAGCCTCGTTATCTGCTGCTTCGAGCGATTCTTTCGTGATCACCGGTTGCGCCATCGCTGCGGCATCGGAGCGGGTGAGCGTGTATTCGGGCAGGCGATAGGGGATGATGTCATCGCCATAAATTTGTGCGAGATATATTTTGAATACATCGCTTTCCTGATTCACAAAAATGAAGTTGTTTTTGCGGGCATCAAATTCCAGAATGTAGGGATAGGCTGTGTGCAGTTTTCCGAAATAATAAACGGATTGCTCTTTTTTCTCCAGCCGGCGCTGCACATTTACGGAATACAACGGGTAATTTTGCTCCGGTCGATTTTCCTGGCAAAGGATTGCATCGCCGCCGGCCAGCCACAGCCCGTATGTTCCGGCGAGGTGCACATTCGGGAAAATCTCCGATTTCAACCCTTCCAGATCCTTGTTATGAAGATTGCCGTCTGCGTTGTATTCCATCGTGACAAGATACAGCGATGCCATTTGGTCATCCAGCAAGCCTTCGCCGACAAACAGCAATTGCGCACCCGTATGCGGATTCCACGACGGGCGGCTGTAATTTGCCAGCGGATCGTTGGTTACGGGGTAGTAAACTTCCGGTGTTGCCAGCACATCCGCAACGCGAATTTGGTAGGTTGGCACCTGCCGTCCCTCAAACCGGACGAGTTGGGAAAATGCAATCAACTGGGCATTCGGATCGGGATTCCATGCGATGTCTTTTTCTTCCAGTGGCGTGTTGGTGACCTGTTTCAGCCGGAAATTGTCGGCGTTCCGATTCAATTCTGCGATGATGTTGTCCACTTCCTCGACAACGTAAATATCGCCATTGCCGGATCTGTGGGAAATAAACGCCAGTTGCCGTCCGTCCGGGCTCCATTTCGGGGTTTCGTCAACGGATTCATTTGTCGTCAATCGCAGGAAAGTTGTGCCGCCGGCAAAGCCGAGATAAATATCCGCGTTATCCGACGCACCATTGCTTTTGAACGCGAACCACTGGCGCCCCTGATCGTCCAGTACCGGTCGCCAATCGAGCTGGGTGTGGTAAATGCCAGCCAATTTCAGGCTGTCTTCGAGACCCAATTTTACACCGGCTTCGGGAATTACAGTTCGCACTTCGGTCAGGCTTTTTGCAGCCAAATCGTAAACATATAAAAAATTGCGGTTGTCCGAAATGCGCTCAAATGAGATCACCTGTGTTGGAAACGGCGAAAATTGCGGTCGGGTTAACAACCCGTCCAGCCCTTCGGTTGCGCTGGAAAAAACCTCCAGTGCGTTACCCTGCATTTGCAGTGCAGACTGCGCCTGCAACATTCCCCCGATCAACAACCCAACCCAGATCATGCGAATTAATCGATGCATTCGTTTACCCTATGTTATTTTATTTACTGATGTTTAGTGCAAGTTAATAATATTCCGGCGATGGGGAAGGATCGCCCGAGGAAAAAAATAAAAGTGGAAATTCGAGTGATAAACAAGGAAAGCTGCAGTAACGGTAGCGTTGC
Source organism: Calditrichia bacterium (assembly GCA_020634975.1). Classification (NCBI taxonomy): domain Bacteria; kingdom Pseudomonadati; phylum Calditrichota; class Calditrichia; species Calditrichia bacterium. The sequence continues at coordinate 87,125 of JACKAQ010000004.1, forward strand.
CGTAAAATTCATACCTTTGCCGTCATCAGATGCATCGCGGTGTTCCCCAACAACCGAAATGCAGAACCATTTTAGATGGTAAAAAAACTACAAAATCAGCGTAAATAATTTGACTTTTCTGGAAAATTATATAGTTGAAAACTTACATAATTCAGGCGTTAAATTCAATATTAAAATACAGTTGTTGCAAATATCACAGCCAAGATAAATCATTCCTGAGCCGCTGCCGTGACGAATGCAACTTTCGACGGGCGATTTGTAACATGTTGGCGCTTTTTTGGCAAAATATTACAACTTTCTATCCCGGATTTTCATAAAAAACGAAATTTGTTTTTCCGAAATGGGTTAAACCGATTCGCCATTGGCGATTTTCGTTTTGAGAACTGTGGCATGTTTACGGATTTCGGCAAGCTCGTTATCGCTTTTCCGGTCGAGATTGCGATATTGCATCGCCATCCGCTGGTTTTGCGAAAGCCGGTTTTTGTGACGATCCAGAAAATCCCAATAAAGTGTGGTAAACGGACAGGCATTTTCGCCAACCGCCTGTTTGTATTGATAGTTACAGCTGCCGCAATAATTGCTCATTTTGTTAATATAATTGCCGGATGCGCAATATGGCTTTGTTCCGACAATGCCGCCATCGCCGAACTGGCTCATGCCAAGCGTATTCGGCAGGCTCACCCAATCGATCGCATCGAGATACATCGCCATGTGCCACTCGTGGAATTTTCGGGGATGTGTGCCGCTCAACTGGGCGAATAATCCGAGCACCATCAGCCGGTGAATGTGATGGGCGTAGCCGTGATCAATCACCATTTTCATCGAATGGCGCACACAATTCATGTCGGTTTTGCCATCCCAGAAAAATTGCGGCACTTTTGCCGTGTGGTTCAGCGCGTTCATTTTCAGAAATTCCGGCATTTTCTGCCAGTAAATTCCCCGGACAAACTCCCGCCAGCCCAATATTTGCCGGACAAATCCCTCCACCGCGTTGAGTGGTGCGCGTCCGTTTTGCCACGCGTTTACGGCGGCGTTCACACATTCGCGTGGATCGAGCAGCTTCACATTCAGCAGCGCGGACAGCCGGGAATGGTAGAGAAACGGTTCGTCGCTCCACATGGCATCTTCAAATGTGCCGAAATCCGGCAGGCGTTTCTCGATGAAATCTGCCAGAAAAGCGCGGGCATCGTCGCGGCTGACCGGCAACTGAAAATGCGCCAGCGAGCCCGGATGATCCGCAAATCGCAATTCGACCAATTCGATAACTTTTTGGGAAATCGCATCCGGCGCGAACGACGGCATCGCCGGAAGGTCATCCGGCCCGCTTTTCGGGAAGGATTGGCGATTGTCGTGATCAAAATTCCATTTGCCGCCGACGGGCTCGTTTTTGCCGTCCATCAAAATGCCAAATTTGCGGCGCAAATCGCGATAAAAAAACTCCAACACCATATTTTTACGCGACTTAGCCCATTCACCAAATTCATCTGTCGTGATGTAAAAATGATTGTCTGTACGAATTTCCAGCGGCACATTCTGCGATTTCGCAACGGATTTCAACTGTTCGTGCACCCGCCAATCGCCCGGCTCGGTGACGACCAGCTTTTCCGGTTTCAGCGATTGAATGTCTTTCGCCAGGATTTCCGCAAAATTTTTCCCGCGATCGTCCGCAGGATTTTCGCCCATTTCCGTGTAATGCACGGTGAAACCGCGGACGCGCAATGTATCCCGAAAATGGCGCATCGCCGAAAAAAAGAAAGCGATCCGCAGTTTGTGGCACCAAACGTGGGTCGTTTCTTCGGCGTTTTCCGCCATCCAAATGGCATCGGCTTTTGGATCAGCATCGTCGAAAATCGGCGCGGTTGTGCTCAGTTGATCGCCCAGCACGATCAGTAAATGTCTCGGTTGATGTTCGGGATTGTGTGCGGGCATATATTTACCTTTTTAGGTAGAAATGACAGACTTGCGTTCCTTTTTGTCATTCCTGCGAAGGCAGGAATCTCATTTGTCATTTAAAAAGAAACGAATCCAGTCACCCAACGCAACGGATTCCGAAAATGAGGTTTTTTACAACCGGCGGGAAATTTCGTGGTGATTCACCAACACGTGGCTGATGTATTCGGTGGATTGCTCAATATGCGGAATTTTGCCGTATGGCTCAAACCGCCCGATGTCCTGAGTAGTGGAAAGTCCGGCGTTGTAGCCGACCACGGCGGGCAGCACATTGCCGTTTCGGGCGCGAAGATGGCGCGCCATCATCAGCACCATTCCGGATAGCGGTTTTTTGTAGGTAAAGCGCTCATCGAATCCTAAAATGAAGTTTAAGTCGTTGCGATCAAACAAGTTACGGTGGGCAACATTTGCGGTCAGATAGTCACGAAACTGGTCGCGTGCCTCCGATCTGCGCCGGTCAAATTCATCCAGCCGTTCGATATAATCTTTATATATTCGCGCGTCGCGGGCGTATCGATCGGATTCGTTATTGGCGATAATCGCCAGCATTTCGTTAAAATCGAAGCGCCGTTTCGGGCGGCTGGTGCGGTAAAAATCGCGCCGATCACGGCGAATCTGGTAATATTCCGCGTTTTTTCCGGCGTAATCCGCCATCCGGTACGGCGGTCTGCCGTGTTCGGGCAGCGTTCCGGCACAAAGCATCTGGTATTCCTGCGCGGTCGGTTGCACAAATTGGCAAATGCCCACCGCCAGCGAAACGGAAACGGCATATTCGTAAAAATAGGATTCTTTCATGATCATCGCGAGGATGAGCACGGGATCGACCGGATACACCCGTTGGTGCTGGCGCAGCGCAGCCATCATCCATTGGATAATCCAGTGCACCCGGATTTCCAGATCAATCTGATGAAACGGTTTGCGCCAAACCGGCATATTTTGAGTGGAATAATGGGTTTGCAGCATGTCCAGAACGGCGCGTTTCAGCGATCCGGCAAATGCATCATCGGTGCGCGGGCGATAGCTTTCGGGAATGACGATATTCACCGGCACATCGCCAACTTGCGGCGGTGGCGCAGCCATCAGCGAACGGCTGTCACAAAGCGCGGCAATCGCTCCCGCGCCCACCAATTTTAGAAAATCTGTTCGATTTAAGCTATTCATTTTCAATATGTTGTGTCAACCGTTAACGGATCACCTGAAACCGGTTCATTTGCACGCCCTGCGGTGTTTCCAGCCGGTAAAAATAATTGCCGCTGGGCAAATCACTCGCATCGAAAAATACGCGATGGGTAGTTGCGCTGCGATAGCCTTCGTCAACAACGGCAATGCGGCGACCGAGAATGTCGTAAATCGCCAGCCGGATTTCCTGCGGCTGCGCCAGTTGATACAAAAATACAGTGGACAACGTCGTCCCCGCAGAAAGCTGCACCGGATTGGGATAATTTTGCCCCAACGTGACGTTCTGTCCGTAATTTGGTGCCGGCGTTCCGGCCATAGCCGTTACCACCAAACCCAAATAATCCGAAATGCCGTGCAACGTTGCGAACGCAGTCTGGTCGTATTGCCCGGCGGTGGCACAATTCATATCTTCGTAAGTTAACGCCATCACGTCTTCGCCGTGATTCATCCACCACCAGCTTTCCGGGTATTGGTTCGGCGTGCCGTTTGCCCAGCTTACATAATAATCCCACGGTTCGATGCCCGTTGGGAAATAGCTTTGCACGCCGCCGATAAATTGTTTCTCCAATTGGGTGAACGGGAGCGATGTGCCGTTTTCGTGATGATACACAAAATAGCGTTTGCAGGCGATCGCCGAGTGCATGTTTAGCGCCACTTCGATCGGCTCCGGCGCGTTCATCAATTCGATAAAACGGTTACGCAATACCGTAACTTCCGGCTGTTGAACCGCGTCATCCCAACCGCTTTCGATATCGATGCCGTTGGCGTTTTGGCGCGGCAGCCCGAGTTCCACACCGTCTGGATTATACATTGGCAAAATGAAAAACGTGCAATTATCGCGTAAAAACTGCGCAAACGGATCTTCGGACAACAACATGTTGATAATTTCGTCCGTCACCCAAAATGCCTGCACCTCATTCGGGTGGGTCCGGGCGTGGATAAAAACGGTGCGCCGGGGAACCAGCGGCAGCGTTTCGGCAGTAATTTTCAACTGCCAGATTGCCCGGTTGAGCACGCTCGCGCCAATCGAATCGATGGTCACGTATGGGCTTTCCGACCATTTACCGAGATCGACCAGCAAACTATCGTAACTATAGCCCCAGTTTTGCCCGAGCAAACGTTGCATTTGTGCGGAAACTTCCGGGTCGAAGCCGCATTTGTCCTCACCCAAACTGATGTAATTTTGGGCGTTCAACACGCCAAATCCTGATAAAATCAGAAAAAAAACAGATGTTCGGAGAAATTTTCGATTCATTTTAAAATAGCCTTTTCATTTTACTTTTGAGAAAAATAACCAACTGCACCGGCGAATTCCACCCCTTTTTGGGCGAATTCCGGTAAAATTAAGGAGTTACAAAAAGCAGATATCGGTTGAAAATATGATGCGATACACCTATTTTTCAGGGTCATTGGAAAAAATGAGGCTAAACAATTGAAGAACATTTGCAATTATTGGCAGATCGCGATGCTGATGCTGTTGATCGGCTGTGCGCCGAAATCCACCAAAACCGCTGTGCCGGAAGATCCGAATGCACCGATTTTCACGGATGCCGGCGAGGTGATGTCCGTTTCGGTTGCAGCGGAAAATGTGCGGCAACGCCCGAACGGAAAAATTCTCGGTCAACTTCGGGAAAATCAGAAACTTACGATTGTGAAAAGAAGTGGAAACTGGGTATGTTTTTCCAATGAAAAATTTGCCCGTGGCTGGATTTGGGGACCATCGGTGGGTTACGATTACATCAATTTATACAATCCCGCAACCTATTTTGACAGCACTCGGAAAACGTTTTACGATATCGATTATTTCCGGCGGATGTTTTCGCAACGCGGTGAGGTTCGCCAATCATTTTCAACGTCGTACGAATTGTTTTTTGGGGAAATCGGGTTGGGCAGCCACGAAACCACAGTGCTGAACGTGGTGGAAGCCAGTGACGAAATTGTTGCGCACGGCGTTACGCTTTTTGTTGAACGCAATAGCGAGCGAATCACCAAAATTAAAGTGAATTATTACCAACCGATGGACGGAATAGAGAATGCGTTGGCAAAAAGCGAATTGCCAAACATTCAGCCAACTGAAGAAAATAACGGACATGTCATTTGGCGGGAAACGCTCGTTCCGGGGTTGATTGTCGATCTCGAGCGCCGAGAATGGGACAGCAATTGGTTTTCCGGGCTGTGGTTTATGTTGCCGGAAAAGTAAGCGGTAAAGCGCTGTTGTGTTTTCTTAGTTGAGTAAAAACAATAACTTGGTTTTGATGCGGTAACGCTCGCTCACATAATTGTGTGAAAAAACTTTGCCAGCAAACTATCTTCGTAAAGGCTGCGCCCGATTTGTGACGAATCGATAGCATTGCCGCCCATTGTTGAATCGGCGAGTTCCACAAACTCGCTGTTCTTTTGCGGCGGGTCGTCCGGTTGAATGTGCGGCGTTCCGCTGAGCAACATCACCAGCAGCACTACGGCAATGCCCAAAGCCGCCTGATACAGCGGCACTCGGTGCTGAAATATCCCCGAAAATTTCTCCCAAAAACTGCTTTTCGGCTGCTGTTTGCGTCGCTGTTGCAGATGCAATTGCAGCAATAATTGTGTTTCCGGTTTGGGCTGCAATGCTGCTGCTTCCGACTGCAAAACGGTCGGAACGATGCCAATGTTAAGGGCGACAGCACTGCATTTGGGGCAATGTTGCAAATGTGCTTCCAGTTTTTCGGCGTCGGCGGTGCTCAGCTCATCCGAATACTGTTGTGCCAGCCAATTGTCGAATTGTTGGCAATCTATTTGTACATCATGTGTGGGTTTCATTGTCGTTATCCTCCTGTTTTTCCGGATGATACGCCCGGAATTTTTGCGCCAGTTTCCGGGTCACGTAATGCAACCGGGATTTGGTTGTTCCCTCTGCACATTTCATCACGGCGCTGATTTCCTTTATTGAAAGTTGTTCCTGGAATCGCAACACAAAGGCGTTTCGCTGATGCGCATCCAGTTGTTCCAATTCTTGCCCGATCAATTCGCGAAGTGTCCGCATATCAATTGTTTCTGCAATATCGCTGCCGATATCGGGCAGCAAATCCGGATCGAAACCGTTTACTGTGCCGCGCCTAACCGCCTGCCAGCGATATTCATTTTTGCACATATTTCCGGCGATGGTGAACAGCCAGGTTGAAAATCGCGCGCCGTTGCGGTAACTGTCGCAATTATCGATGATTTTTGTGAACAAATCCTGCAAAAAATCCTGCGCTTTTTCCGCATCGCCGCCGAGCATCCGGTAAAAATAGCCGAGCATTCGCTGGCTGTATCGCCGGTACAGCTCGTCGAATGCGTGCGTATCGCCCGCGCTGATGCCAGCCATCAAATCTTCATCGCTGATCTGGCGATAATTTTTGCTGAAAAAACTCATTCGTTCTCAATTTTCCGGAGTTGCGCGGAAACGGATTCGCTGAGCTCCGCTTTTTCCGCGGTTCGCAAAATCAGGCTGCGAAATTTTTCCGCTGATTCGGTCTGATTATTTTTTTTGGCATTTTCGAACAAAATAATCATTGCCGGGAGGTAATTTTGGTTGAGATATTTCTCCACCAATCGCCGGGAAATTTGCTGTTCCCGATACCAGTCGTTCGACAAATAATCCGTCCGGAAGCGTGACCAGTTGTTATGCAGCGGCAGCAGATTATCCATTCGCGATGCGCTGTATCGCGATGCCAAACCGGTCAAATACAGCGATTTGCTAATCGGTTTTAGCTGATCACTTTCGACGGTAACTGCAGCGTAAACAGGCGTTTGCGGCGATTTTTTTGCAATATATCGAATTAACTCAGGCAAAAATTCTTCGGCAGAGAATTCCGGTAAATCCGACAGGTCTGCGGTATTCAATTTGCTTTCTAATTTGTTGCGTAAATAATCGCGATCTGCCTGCAGCAGATAAATATTCCACACGGCAACATCCTGTCGGATGCCCTGCGATTGCAGCACCCACGCCGGATAACTGTCGTTATCGCCATTGGTGAAAAGAATCGCGTTTTCTGCGCAACTCATCAACATATTATAATTGTAATCCAGCAACGCGGTGGGAATGTCGCCGGTTTCGTATAATTTTTGGCAGAGAGTTTTTGCCGCCGCATTATCGCCGCTCAATTCCCGAGTCACGATCAATCCGTAAATCGGTTCGGGATGTTTGGGATTCAACCGGTGCGCTTTTTCCAGCGAAGCCTGATCGCTTTGGTCAAACCGGTGACTCAAAAACAGCGTTTCGATGGCGTCGGGTACCTGCGTGCGCATCTCCCGAATGATCTGTTCCAATTGCCCATGTTTTTCCGGCGATGGCTTGCCAAAATAACTGTATTCCGTGCTCAGATAATAATTTCGCCAGGCTTTTGCATCTTTGGGCGTTTGTTGCACCTGTTGCTGCCACAATCGGGTTTGTTGGCGATACCAATCGTGTCCCAAAAATCCGCTTTCGCGAATAAACGGCACATATTCCGGTGTCGATTGGGAAAATCCAAACCCGATATTCACGAACAATAGAACTAAGATCAGCGAAAATAAGCGGTTGCGAAACATCTTCATTCCCTTTTTGCTTTGTTCGTAAAGTTGATACACGTAAATTTTGATTCGGTTCAACGGAATGATAAAGTAGTTAATTTTTTTATGCGCCACAGCGCAACAGTGGCAAAAAAATATTACTGATTGCAATTAATGAAATTACCGAGAGCACATCATTTGAGCGATGCGGAAATTGCGGCGCAGTTGTTGGTCGTTCGTGCGGATTTGCCGTTTTTGAATCGCGAAAGCAGCGAAGCGCGACAATTGTTGCGTATGCAGCAGTCGCCCGTTGGCGGATGGCAACTCACTGCCGGGCATCCCGCTGATTTGCGATTTTGGACCCAACGACTGGCTGCGGAGAGCCGGATTCCCCAAATTTTTGCGGGCGAAATAGCGAACGGAATGGCTGATGTGCTGCCGCAAGCCACCCGCTTTCCGGCGTTTACAGAATTGTCGTTAATGGATGATCCGTCACTCGTTGCCGAAGCTGCGGGAATAATCGCGCGGGAAGCGCGAAGCGTCGGACTGAATGTGCTGGCGGGAATTCCGTTTCCGGAAACAGATGCGAAATTGATTTCCAAAAAAATCGTAAAAACGACGCAGCAGTTCAATATTGCATGTTTTGCGAAGATTGCCGGGAACGATTCAAGTGGACTTTCGGGGGAAATTGGCGATGCGGCATCCGCCGGTTTTTCCGGTGTAGTGTTTGATACCCAATCGTTCGATGCAGCGATTTCGGGTGTTCAATCGGCAAAAAATATCATCACGATGATCGACTGGCAGGAAGAAAACTGGCAGCAGTCGTTGGTTTCCGGCATCGCTTTGTTGCGGATCGCCACCGCCGATTTTGGCGATGTTCATCAACAAATTCATGCGGCAATTTCAACAAACAGCGATCTGAAATCCGTTGCCTGCGCTGCGGTTGACCGGTTGCTCCGGTTCAAAAAATGGCTGCATTCGATCCGACCATCGCAAACCCACCCGATGCGTCCGTTCCGGGAAATTGCCCATCCGAAACATCTCAAATTTGCGGCATTTCTGGCAAAGCGCCTCACCGAACTGGCGAAATAAAATCGGGCATTCTCACCAATCAATCTATTCCGATACAAATTTGCGAATGGCAGTGGCAACCATTTCCAGGTTATCCGTTGCCAGAATGTCTGCCCCGTTGCGCAATAAATCTGTGTAAACGCCAATACCGCGGTTGTTTGCGCGCCGGTCCAGGTTACCGATGGTGCCGAGAATTGCGCGAATGTTGTGGCTGTGAATGGCGTCATACAATTCCCGCTCCGGCTCGGAAACGCCGGTGAAAACCACCAGATTTTCCGCTGGAATTTCGCTGGCAACCAACCGGCTAAACCCTTCCATATCACCCGCCGATGCGGAAATCATCAATTTGGGATTGCGTTGAAAATATGCTTCGGCGGTTGCCAAATTGTAGGTAATAACCATCACATGCGATTCAGCGGCGTATGCGGCAATCGTATCGACGATGGTTTCCGGCTGAATGCCGCCTTTGATATCGAGTGACAAAATGGCTTTGCCATCCGCCCATTTCAGCACTTCGGCGAGCGTGGGCACCTGAAAATCGGTGAGGTTGCCATCGGGACCCACCAATTTCTTTGAGCGAATTTCCGCAAAAGTCATTTCGCTGACATTTCCGCGTCCGTTGGTTGTGCGATCGATGGTGTCATCGTGCATCATCACCAACACATTGTCGCTGGTTTTGCGGACATCGCATTCCAGAATTGCCGGTGTATACCGAAGGGTATTTTCAAATGTTTCGATACAGTTTTCGGGGAATCCGGGCATCGGGCCGCCACGGTGGGCGCTCGCCAACGGCGTCGATTCCGGTTGCCAGCGAAGGTATTCGCTCAGCGCTTCGAAAGATTCGAAATCGCGATATTGTGGTTCGCCGATGACCGACGGATTCGTTTGGCAGGCGAACAAAATTGCCAAAAAAACAACACAGAAAGAGACCAGAAATTTTCTCAATTTTTCCTCTTTTACATTCAAAAATAATCAGATGCAAAGCATACCAAATAAATGATGCATTTCCAAATCTGATTGAAAAATTGTAGCTAAAAAAAGCAATTGCCTAACTGTTGATGAAAGTGCCGTTACCAAGCTTTTGAGGTGATGATTAATGCGTAAACTAAATTATTTCAACAGATCGAGCCACCTGTCCCATCCGGTGTCGCGGGCGGTTTTGTTGGCTTCGGATGCATTTTCGGCTTCCCCGGCGCGCATAAATCCGTGACCGGCGCCGTCGTAAATAACCGGATCGTAGGTTTTTCCGGCGGCTGTCATCATTTCGGTGATGGTGGGAATGGAAGCGTTGACGCGGGCATCGTTTCCGCCATAAAATCCATAAACCGGGCAGGCAATTTTCTCGATCAGCGATGTGTCATCCGGCGGAGTGCCGTAAAAAACAAATGCTTCGGTGAGTTCGGATTGGTTGGTTGCATACAAAAACGACTGGCTGCCGCCCCAGCAAAAACCGGCTACGGCAACATCGCCGGATGCGGCGGGAAGGCTTTTTACGTATTCAAAAATTGCATTCAGGTCGGCGGTGACTTGCTCCTGTTCCAATTTGTAAATCGCTTCGCGGGCGGCGCTTTGATCGGCAAAATCGCTGGTTTTCCCGCCGTCTGGTGCCATTCCGGAGAGCAGATCCGGCGCTATTGCGATATATCCTCTTTCCGCCAGTTGATCGGCAACGCTGCACACCCAGTCGGTCAATCCGCGATTTTCGTGAATCACGATAACGGCTTTGGCTTTATTTTCCACTTCCGGGAACACCAGAAACGCCTGCACTGCGCGTTCGCCATGTGTAACGGAAACCCACTCGTGATGGCGCGGTGAGTTGTTCAGCCGTTCGCGATCCGGATTTTGAGCGAGCAGCAAACTGCTCAAAAAAATGAATACAAATAATCCGGTGAACAACCGGAAGTCACATTTATTTACCATAAATCTTTCCTTTCTTATGGGATTTTCGGCAAAAAAACGTCCTTTTTACCCAACCTATCGCCGAAAATATTCAATTTAATTAACTTAATAATAAGCGAAAGCATGCAACAAACCAATCGAATTTTTATGGTAAATGGCAGTTTAGCGGTTTGTAAATGTTGAAAAATGACACCACCATTTTGGGAATCTTTGCCATTTTTTAATCGATCAGAAATTCGAACATCCAATAAATGTTCAAAAAATAATCAGTAAATTAAAACAGAATTTGATGGAACGGGTGAAAGAATTGGGCAGGAACATTCCCGGGTCCGCAGTTTTCAAACCGGATTGCTAGCCAGCCCCGAACGAAAACACGAGCCAATATTGCGATTGCAAAATAATGGAAACCACAGTATCTTTTGAAAAAAGAAAAGCTATGCAACAACCCGTTATTCTGATTACCGGCGCAAGTCGCGGCATCGGTGCAGCAACCGCAACTTTGGCTGCGCATAATGGTTACGCTGTTTGCATCAATTATAATAAAAATAAAACGGCTGCGGAAGCGCTCGTCCGCCAAATTAAGGATTTGGGCGTTCGTGTGATGGCCGTAAAAGCAGATGTTGCCAACGAAACCGAAGTGCAGCAAATGTTCCGAAACATCGATAGCACATTCGGGCGATTGGATGCGTTGGTGAACAACGCGGGCATTCTCGAAAAGCAAACCACTGTTCAACAGATTGATGCTGCGCGGCTGCAACGGGTATTTGCAACCAACGTGTTCGGCAGCTTTTTGTGTGCGCGGGAAGCCGTTAAACGAATGTCTGTCCAAAACGGCGGGCGCGGTGGCGCGATTGTAAATGTTTCGTCCGGTGCTTCCCGGCTCGGTTCGCCGGGTGAATATGTAGATTATGCGGCATCGAAAGGCGCAATCGACACATTAACCATCGGTTTGGCAAAAGAAGTTGCGGCGTCCGGCATCCGCGTGAATGCGGTTCGCCCGGGATTTATTTATACCGATATTCACGCCAGTGGCGGGGAGCCGGGCAGAGTCGATCGCATCAAAAACAGCATTCCGTTACAGCGCGGTGGAAATGCTATCGAAGTTGCTAAAGCCATTTTGTGGTTGTTGTCGGATGAATCATCGTATTCAACCGGTGCAATTCTGGATGTAACCGGCGGCAAATAATTTTTTTGCAATCCATTTCAAATAACAATATTGTATGAATTAGCAGAAAGGTCTTCCGATGGAGCACACCAAATATCATTATCAGGCGATTGTGACCAGCGTTTACGACGGCGATACCTGCACGGTGGATATTGATCTGGGTTTCAGTATGTGGATAAAAGGCGAAAAGCTGCGGCTCTTTCGGATCAACGCACCGGAAATTCGCGGCGCTGAGCGCGAAAAAGGACTGGTGTCGCGCGATTTTTTGCGCGAGCTGATCGACGGAAAAGAGATTCTTGTGGAAACCATCAAAGATAAAAAAGGGAAATACGGTCGTTATCTCGCCGAAATCTGGCTGGAAACACCGGACGGCTGGCTGAACATCAACACACATCTGGTTGAAAACGGACAAGCCGTTTTTGCTGAATATTGATTTGCAAAAGTCGTGCGGCGTTAAAAAATAATCACAATGTTGCTCTGTGTTTGATCGCTCGAAACAGGATGATTGATAAGGTTATCGCCGTCAATGGCAAAACAAAAAACAGCATGGCTGAACTAAAAATGGGCAGCGCATCGTGTTGAGTGGCAGCCAGCACCAGATATAATGTGTATGCAATATAATAGCCGAGCAGCAACATGCCTTCCCAGCGCGAAATTTGCCCGTCTGTAAAAAATATCGGGAAACAAACGAATGCTACGGCAATCATAACGGGAATATCAAACCGGAAAACGGCATCGGAAATGGTGATTCCGTTTGGGGAAACTACGCTACTTAAACCCAATACAACCATAATGTTAAACAAATTGCTGCCTACCACATTCCCGACGGCGATATCACGCTCTCCGCGAATGCTCGCGATGATGGATGTGACCACCTCCGGGAGCGATGTGCCGGCTGCAATTATCGTCAGCCCGATAATCAACTCGCTGATGCCCAAACGTGTGGCGATAATTACAGCGCTCTCCACCAGCCATCGCGAACCAAAAATCAGCAGTAGTAAACCGCCAAGCACCATTGTAATATTTAGCAACCACTGTCGTTGCGGAGATTGCCCGTTTGCCGGATTTGATCGAACATCTTCGGTAGAAACCCGCTCTTTTCTACTCTGGTAAACCAGAAAAATTGTGTAACCGATAAATCCGCAGAACAGCAACAGCCCGTCGATTCGCCCTAAATTGCCATCCATTGCCATAAATAAAACCGCTACCGAAATGATAATCATTAGCGGTACATCCAGCCGCACCAGTTGAACAGATACAACCAACGGCGCAATGAGGGCGGAAATACCCAAAATCAACAGCACGTTAAAAATATTGCTCCCGATGACATTTCCCAAAGCGATACCGGATTGACCGGTCAACACAGCTTTAACGCTGACAGCCAATTCCGGCGCGCTCGTGCCGAAAGCCACCACTGTCAATCCGATTATCAGCGGCGAGATGCCCAGAGCGCCGGCAATCCGGGATGCACCGCGAACCAAAATTTCAGCGCCAACTATCAAAAAAACGAGTCCGGAAACAAATAAGAATGCTACCAAAGTATGTCTCTTTCATTTTATGTTTTAAACATTCTATGGAATTTGCTATTTCTTCGGATCATCTGCAATAGAATTCGCCGTTGGAAATATCTGAGAAGATTATTCTTGCATTCCTCAATTCAGATTTTTAATTTTTCGCCTAATGCAGCCGGGATCTCTCCTTAGAAACCTCCCCCCTATATTTAATTTAATTAGACCCGGCTGCAGCTTTATTTTTTCTCCGAAACCTTCACCCAAAAGATGAGAAATTATTATGATTCGCACGATTGTATTTTTGTTGGCTTGCTGCATTTTCCTGCCGGTTTTTGCACAGGACTGCGATTTTGATTGTACGCTCAAAAAGCATTTGGATGCCATCCAAAATCAGGATTACGAAGCGTTTGCCAGTACCGTAACTACCGGTGACAGCATCATGTTTATTTTGCCGAACGGCAAATATTTTGAATCCACAGCTACATTTCACGAGTTGATCAAAGGCTGGTTTGCCGAAACAGGCTGGCACTTCAATTATAAAATTATGCGCAAATTTGTGGGAACCGATTTGGCAACAGCGCTGCTTTTGGTGAGCTACGATGAGGATGACCGGAATGGAAAACCGTATCACATCAACCATTTTTTGAACCTTATTTTCCAAAAAGAAAATGGGGAATGGCGGTTGATTCACGATCAAAATACGAAAACAGAACTCGAATAATTAAAAGTTGCATGCACTTTAATTTACAGATTTGAGTCGTCGTCCCTCGCATTTGAAATCACCGTGTCACAATCCGGAGATAGAGTCTTGAAATACCCCGAAGTTGAACAATTAGCCAACACTGTAAAACGACTCGGGTTAACATTTGCAATCGGCGAACCATCAGAATCACTGGAAAAATTGTTTTACCGGCGAATTGAAATGACCGTTGGCGATGATACTTTTTCTATCCCGGTGATGGACGAATTTGAGGATGTACCCGATTGCAAACCGGTTGTTATGTTGCAACTGGTGTTGCAGGAATGTGAATTTTTTGAGGACGCAGCGGATTTTTCACATTGGGCGGAAGATGTTGGATTAAATAAATCGGAGCCTGTGGTTGTCGAAATTTACAATGAGATCGCCGGACTTGTTCCGAAATTGCGGCGTATTTTTGGCGAGAATTTACACGCCATCCCGGTATTTGAAATAGAGTTCAACACCGGAATGGCTAAATATTTACGCGATTTTTAAATGATGATAAATGGTTAAAAAACAGAGGTTTTTATTACTTTCCTTTGCCGAGACCGTAAGGTTTGTAGATATATTCTTGTACAGCGTAACCTGAGATATACCAATTTGTAAATGTCGATCCACCGGAGGTTCGCCAATCATTATAATGATAATATGCCTCATCAATGAATCTACCTTCAAAGGGATATTCCCAAAAAAGCGGTAGTTCCAAAGCCCAACTATTATTATCTGCTGTCCTGTAATATATTCCCATAGTAGTATCCGAAGCATCGTCAACGGTGTTAAAATAGCTATTATCAGCCATTTGGGTAGGTGGGTAGTTATTCAAATGAATTTCACGCCCGCGTTCACCATCAACAAATATAAACGGATTTAACTGCAAATCACTCAAAGGTCTATCGAATTCAATACTCAGGTTGATTGTGTCAATAGGGCTCGCTTGGTAACCTTCCTGTGTATTAACGGTTGTTGCGCCACCGATGGGCGAAATTAATGAAAGAACATCATCAAAAACGATGATGACGGCATTTGATGACCCCAATTCTGTTCCATTGGGAGATAGTTGAATATTACCTGTTGTAAGCTGACTCCCGGTTAAGTTTTTGATATTGCTTTCGAGTGTGTTTAATTCAAAACCAAAACCGTTATTTTTGTCTGAACCAGCCGCACGCACGAGCAACGTAATGAACAAATCAGTTATCTCGTTTGATGAATTGAACCATTTTTCAGTCTTGTAAGAAATTACAAGATCATTGAAATCCTTATCACCCATGGTTGGCCAATCATCTTCAATAGCCAAGGTTTTATAATCGCTGATTATAATATAAGAACATCTCGGATCACACGGAAATTCATCCCAATAATCTGGAATGCCATCGTTATCACAATCGGGTGGCGTTTCAACGGGCGGTACATCTGTCAAGTCTAAAGAATCTGCATCAAAGAAAACAACAATATCGTTAAAATCGTCGTTCATTTTTCCCAGATAATTATCTCGCCGGAGCTGCTCAAATCCCACAAATACTTTGTTTATGGCTAAATCTTTTATCATCACCATGTGCTGCTGTTCCGCAGGATCGACTACCTCATTGTATTGCGGATCGGAGTACAGTTGGTAATATCCGGGATCGATGGTGCTATTTGACAAAATGAAAGAATCGAAAAGCAGTCCCCAGCCAACCTCGGTATTTGCCGGAATGGTTCCCAAAGAAACCGTATTTCCGGGGAGAATCGTGTGCCACCAAGGTTCAGTCGGATCGGAAAAAACTTCATATTCAACGTGTGGGAAAATGATATTAAGGTTAATATCTTCCTCTGTTGCCGGCGGGTTGCCAACCGGATAAGTATAATACCCGAATGAATTTGGGTAACCGGTTCCTTCATGAAGAAAAATCACCGACAAATCCACTTCGCCGATTGTTACAGCGTTTGTTTCATTGCCGGTTGCCACATATTCGGGATGATAGGTGAATACGCTAACTTCTTCCGGCAATGCGTTGTTCAGAGAGATCAAAACGTCCGCAGGCACTGGTGTGTCCGCGGCTAGATAATCCGGCGTTCCGCGACTGTCCCATGTGCCCATGTAAAGGATATTTGGCGAATAAATGCTGGTATCGACGGAAAATTTTTTGGGTGTCTGTTTAAATGTTTTTTTGGCGAATGATTGTTGAACACCTTGCCCCAATCTTAAAACAGCATTTCCCGATGACGGGTTTAAGACCCCCGCATTTTTTATCCCGAAAAATGCGATTTGCATATATAGTTCGCGGATGTCAAACGGGACCTCGATAGTAGTTTCGAAAACGCCATCGTTTTCAGTAAATCCCTCAACAATAATATTCGTGGGGAGACCGTCATCATCAAATTCATTTGTGGATAAAATACATCGTCGATTGTTTAGCTGTTCCCCGGTTGGCAAAATGGCTTCAAATCGAACGGATAGTGTATTGTTTGTCTGGTAGGTAAACGTTGCAGGGATTTGGGGGTTATCGCTGCTATCATCGGTGACGAGTTTTTTACAACCTGATCCCAGTAAAATAATTACGATAAGTGCAAGAAAAACATCCCTTAAGTATCTCATGATTAACATCCGTGTTAAAATTGATAATGATTATTTAACCATATTTTTTATCGGAATATTGGGCAGGGATATTAGCGAGAATATAATATTGTGAAAGATAGATAAAAAAATCGCCCGATTTGGTAACCGGGCGATTCATCATCCGGTGGTTACACCGAGATGTTGCAGGGATGGTATGCTGGTATCTTTTTTTCTCGAATTTTTCACTGGAATCAAAATTCAGTGAACTGTTCAAATATCAAGTTAAACAGCCACAAGTTCGTGATAAACATTGATTAATCAAAATATTTTTTTTGAAATATTACGATGTCGGGCGTTCCGGCGCCGGCATTTTTGTGTGGAAATCGCTATCGAACCGGAATGCGTATTGATCGAGCAATTCGATGATTCTTTCGTATTTGTCGGATTGAATAATCAGCCCCGCATGATGGTGCCGGTTCATGCGCCAAACCACTTCCGGATCGCTATATGCCGTTGTATCCGGATGCTCCTGTTTTGCCAGCGTGGTAATTATTCCGCCGTAATCGTTGCGAACTGTTGGTAATTCATACATTTTTCCGTTTGGCAACGATTCCAGCCGTGCCCACTCCCGCCACAAATTGATGCCGCTGGATGCCTCAACCATCTCCGCGAGATGCGCCCCACCGACCCGTGCGGATGTTTCCAGAAAATAAAACCGTCCGTCCGATTTTGCTTTGATGTATTCCGTGTGCGAAACCCCGCGAATCAATCCCAACGAGTTGAGCAGTTCGCGATTGAGCCGGTTCAGTTCAACTTCGTCGGCGGAGCCGTGCAGAACGGTGTGGCTGCGGAATATGCCGCCTTCGTGGGTAACTTCCCACGGCGTTGCCATATATTTGCTTACGCGATTGAACAACACCTGGCCATCCACCATAATGGCATCCACGTGATACACTTCGCCGGGAATAAATTGCTCAACGAGATAGTGCGATTGCTCATCGCCGAGTGTGTTTACAAAATCCCAGAATTCCTGCGCATTGAACGCTTTTTTGATACCCACAGCCGACGCCTGCATCCGGGGCTTGATCACCCACGGTCCCGGAACGGCGGCAAGATATTGGTTAACCCGCTCATGATTCAGCACATGCTCAAACGGCGGCACCAGAATGCCGTCTTCGTGGGCTTTTTTGCGCATGGAAAGCTTATCGCGGAAATAGCGGGTGCGGGTATCGCCCATGCCCGGAACGCGCAAATGCTCGCGGAGCGCAGCTGCTTTTTCCAGATCAAAATCGTCCATCGGAACGATGCGGTCGATATGTTCAGTGCGCGCCATAAAACTGACGCCTTTGATCATGTTTTCGATATCCCATTCGTAATCCGGTTCGTCCATGTAAAAAATTTCATCGATGCTTTCGCGGGGCCAGTTTTCGTGCTCCAACGATTTTGCCGTGAGCAACAACACCCGGCAACCCTGCCGTTTGCATTCCCGCAAAAACTCCTCGCCTTTAAAGTAACAGGCAATGCACAAAATAGTGATGGGTCTATGATTATTTGACATCGGTGAATTCTCCGCCGCCGGTTTAAATAGTTGTAAATTAGTAAGTTAAAAAAATGATTTTGTTGTAAAACGATCCTGCAGATGTTGGGAAATTTCAAAAATTATCCGGTGAATTTGCCGCTGCGCAACCGCTGCGATTCCATGAGTTCCAGTTCCCGAGCACCGGAAATCACCACTTTGGCATCCGGCACAAAATTCAGTTTGTTATCCAGCCGTTCGTAATTCACCACGTTTAAAATCACTTTCATGGCGTTTAGACGGGCTTTGTGTTTGTTATCCGAACGGATGATCGTCCACGGGCATTCCACGGTGCTGGTGCGTTTGAGCATGCGATATTTCATTTCAGTGAAATCGTCCCAGCGATCTTGCGCCTGCAAATCCACTTCGCTGAGTTTCCATTGGCGAAGCTTGTCGTTTTTCCGGCGTTCAAACCGGCGTTTTTGCTCATCTTTGGTAACGCTGAAATATAATTTGATGAGGATTGTGCCCTGGCGAACCAAATCTTTCTCAAAACCGATCACCCCGTGCATGAAATTTTCATATTCTTCATCAGTGCAAAAACCGAAAACCGGCTCCACCATTGCGCGGTTATACCAGCTCCGGTCGAACAACACAATTTCGCCGCCGTGCGGGAATTCCGCAACATATCGCTGGAAAAACCACTGGGTTTTTTGCTCCTCGGTGGGTCTGCCCAACGCGACAACGCGATAATGCTTTTCATTCATATAACGGGTTACCCTGCGAATGGTGCCGCCTTTTCCGGCTGCGTCTCGCCCTTCGAACAGGATAATCATTTTCTGTCCGGTTTTTTCCAGCGTTTGCTGCATTTTGATCAGCTCCGCTTGATAGGGCTTAAGCTCCTTTTCCTGAAGATACTTACTTACTGCTTTTCGATACAGTTTTTTGTTGGTGATGGCGTTGTCTTTCAGGGATTTGTATTCGCGGATCAGTTGATCATATTCGATGGTTTCCCCGTCAATTTCCACCATTTTTGAGTTACTTTTTTCGATTTCGTCTGTTTGAAGTGACCCGTTATCCGGTTCCATTTTACGCCCCCTGTTACGTCAAAAATTCCTGAATTCTTACAATAAAAGGTTACAAATTAGTATTGAATATTAATCAAAAATCGGATGTTATCCAAAAGTTTCCATTTTGAATGCAAACGAAAATCTTTCGAAAAGTGAAAATGTTGGCAAGAAAATGGGTTTTTAGGATAAATGAATAATGGATCGCTGTCGTCTAAATGCAAACGACCCAAAAATGAATGTTACCAACGAGGTATGAGATGAAAAAATTACTGCTGCTGTTGCTGATGTCAACGGCAATTGTTGCCGGAGATTACGGAAGTGTGGAGGGATTTGTCCGCGCAAAAACGACCGGAGATGTGTTGTATGGAGCCAATGTGCATTTAGGAAAAACCAAATTCGTTGTAACTACAGATTCGCTCGGCTATTTCCGGATCGAAAATGTGCCAGTGGGTAGATACATGCTTCGGGTCGATTGCTTCGGTTACCATATGTTAAATCAACTGGTGAGAATTTCAGCGAATTCTTCTGTACGGATGGACGTCAACCTGATTGAAAAGACAATTGAAAGTGAGCGGGTTTTCAATTCTGACAAAGAAACACCACAGATGCAAAATAAGGAAAAAAGCGGGGTATTCGCTTTAGCGACTGGCGCATTTGAATACAAAAAAAATTCAGTCAAAATAGAAGATCTGTTCGGTACCGAAGAATATTCCCGGATTACCGAAAGCGGATTTCGGGAAGTGATTGCCAGTCCGATGTCCACATTTGCGGCGGATGTGGACGCTGCATCGTATGCCAACGCCCGCCGGTTTATCATGCGCAACCAGATGCCCCATCCCGATGTGGTTCGTACCGAAGAATTTGTGAATTATTTTGATTACGATTATCCGCAGCCGGAGGGTGACCATCCATTGTCGATCAACATCGAATACGGCGAATGTCCGTGGAACAACGATAACCAATTGGTTCACATCGGTTTACGCGGAAAGGAAATTGCCAAATCCGATCAGAAAGCGAGCAATCTGGTTTTTCTGATCGATGTTTCCGGATCGATGAAATCGCCGGATAAATTGCCATTGCTGAAAGAATCCTTCAAAATGTTGGTGGATAATTTATCGCCGGAGGATCGCATTGCGATGGTTGTTTACGCCGGAAATGCCGGGTTGGTGTTGCCCGCCACAGACGGAAATGAAAAGCGGAAAATTATCGATGCGTTAGACGAATTGCAGGCTGGCGGCAGCACTGCCGGCGGCGAAGGTATTCAGTTGGCATACAAAGTTGCCAAAGAAAATTTCATTAAAAATGGCAACAACCGGGTGATTTTGGCAACGGATGGCGATTTTAACGTGGGCATTTCCAACACGGCGGAACTGGTGCGTTTCATTGAGAAAAAGCGCGACGACGGCATTTTTCTCACCGTTCTCGGATTCGGCAGCGGCAATTACAAAGATAACCGGCTTCAGGAATTGGCGGATCGCGGAAACGGGAATCATGCTTATATCGACAATATTTTGGAAGCGAAAAAAGTGCTGGTCAACGAGATTACCGCGACGTTGTTCACCATCGCAAAAGATGTAAAAATCCAGGTTGAATTCAATCCGGCTAAAGTGAAATCATACCGGCTGATCGGTTACGAAAATCGCAGGCTGAACACGGAAGATTTTACGGATGACAAAAAAGATGCGGGTGAAATCGGCGCCGGGCATACAGTTACCGCGCTGTATGAAATTGTGCCGGCGAATGCGACGGTTGCCCGATCCGGTGATAACAAATATACCCAAACCGTCATCAAAAAGTGGCGTTCGATACGGACGAAGTCCTCACGGTTCGCATTCGTTACAAAGCGCCGGATGGCGATGTGAGCAAAGAATTCAGCAACGTGCTGGACAGCGCACCTCAATCCGTCCGCGAAACCGGCGAAAATTTCCGGTTTTCCGCCGCCGTTGCCGAATTCGCGATGCTGCTTCGCGATTCAGAATTCAAAGCGAACGCATCGCTGACATCGGTTTACAATTTGGCGAAATCCGCCAAAGGCAACGATCCGTTCGGCTATCGCGCCGAATTTATCAGTCTCGTTGAGCGCGCAGATATTCTCACCAAAAACCGGGAGTAGGGGAGTGATGCCATAATCCGGGGATGAAATTGAACAGGAATTCTTCGATGCGGTTTATGTATTTATTTAACAGTAACGCAACTATTTTTGACAGGATTTACAGGATTTACGTGAAAGTAGAGGCAATTCATGAATTGCCTCTACTGCCGTTCATTGCAAATCAGATCAAAAAATCAGCTGAGCAAATCGCGGATAAATGTTTCCGCATTTTTCCAGCACAATTTCTCAAGTTCATCAGTGCTTAAAAACGGTCGCAGATTATCGAGAATTTGCGGGAATTTCCCGGCGTTGTTGTGTTCGGGAAAGTAAACGCTTTCGCGATCCGTGCCTTCCAGCAGCGGTTTTTCGTAAAAGAAATCCGCACCGAACGCCAGCGCATCGCCTGCGCCGATTTCTAATCCGTATAAAATGTGATCGGTGATTCGCTCCGGCTCGGCAATGTCGATGTAGGGGCGCATAAAATTCATCCCGATCAGCCCTTTTCGTTCGATGACAGCTTTCGCCAACTCGTCAGGCAAATTACGTTCGTGATCGCAAACCGGACGGAAATTGGAGTGGCTGGCAATCACCCGGATGTCCAGTCCTTTTTTGTCGATGTAATTCAAAATGCCGTGCGCCAGTTCGTCACTGGCATGGGCAAAATCGACCGCGATTTTTCGTCCGTCGAGATAATCCAGCAGTTTTTCGCCATCCGGTTTTAGCCCGATATGACAATCGTTTCCACCGCCAAAACGGTTTTCGCTCCAATGGGTAAAACCGATGTAAAGCGGTTTCCCGCAATCTTTTATCATTTGCTCCAAATTTGCGAAACCGTTATCCAGCGATTCATTTTCTTTGCAAAATACCGTTGCGTTTTCGATAGAACTGATGACCTTGATGCGCTCACGCCAGGTAAAATCCGGTTTTCCGGAATTGTCCAGCAGCGGCTCCAGGTATGCTTTGAATTCCTTCAACATCCTGCGATACATTTTAACCTGTTTATCTCGCGGATCTTTTTTTTGCGGTTTGGGCGGAGAAAATATAGCCATCACTTGCAACCGCACATTGCCGCGCTGCAAATGGGGAATGGCGCAACCAATGTCGTCTTCGTTCATCGGGTCCAGCTTGTTAACGTAAGCCAAATATCCCGTCATATCGCAATGAAGATCGAAGATCCATTCCATTTAGTTGTCCTTTGGGTGTTAAGTTATTAAATATTAAATGCTTATAATTTTAATAAGTATGGTCTCTAAAAACGCAGTTCATAAAATAAGCAAAAAATAAAAAAATCGGCATGGGAAACTGAAACATATTTTTAAAACGTGCCGTAGTCTGTTGCGTGTCTCTAAATCAATACCTCCTCCTAAGCCGTCAATTTCTCCAGGATTGACGGCTCTTTTTTTTGGAGGATTTTCCCTGCAACAATGTTTAGAAAATTTCTCACAAAAAAACCAACTTTATCATCGATTCGTTTAATTAATCAAACTGTGGAGCCTTTTCTCTAACGGCTAAATTTTTTTACAAAAAAAATCAAATTAGCTTGTGAGATATAATTTCATGGTTTAAGTTGAACGGACTTTTAGATAAAAATGCCTGCTCCAACTCAAGCTTTCTCATTATTTACGCTCGCTCGTTTTGTTCCGGAGCTTTAAATAAACTACCCATAGATACTTTTTTAAGCCAAATGAACCATTACAACGAGAAAGAAGTCGTTCAAAAAATTTTAGATAATGATCCCAAAGCGATTGAGATCATTATCGATGTTTATTTGGAACGAATTCGCCAGATTGTTTTTCACAAGCTGGGACGTTCCAATGAAAAAATTGAAGATATAAAAGACATGTCAATGGAAATCGTATGGGAAGTTATTGTAAAAATTCAATCCGGTAATTTTGATCACGAAAAGGGCACGCTTTCCCAATACATTTATGGCATTATCAACAACACTTGCAAAAATTATTTCAAACAGCAAAAGCGGCTGCAAGTGAAACGGTTCAGTGATCACATTACGATGGAAGATCAGGACCCCAATCAAAATCTCGACAACATTTTGAGTATGCTTCATTTTAAAGATGCCCAACTGAGCGAGCGCGATAGAGAAATTGCAAATATCATCGAGCACGCACTCCGGCAATTGGATGAAAAGCATCGAAAATTGGTATATTTGAAATATTTTAAAAAAATGTCCTATGAAGAAATCGGGGTTTCAGAGAACATTGAGATTAAAAAAGTTAAGAGCCGGCTTTTTGAAGCACGGAAGCGTTTAGAATCGCTTATTTCAAATTTATTAAACAGATTTCCAAACATTTAAAAGGAATTAGATAATATTTGGAAAAGGATGATCAAGTATGTGTTTCTTTCAAAATAAAATTGGGGACATTGACATGCATTTGGAAAAGTATTTTTCCGGTGAGTTGTCCCAATCCGATTTAGCTGAATTCGAACTACATTTAATAGAATGCCCGGAATGTTTCGAAAAATTCCGAAATGCATCGAACTTTTGCAGGGTTGTGGACGAACGTGGCAGCGAAATATTCAGGGAGTTTCTTGACGAAAAGGAGTTTGATAAACATATATCGATTGAGAAAGATGCCGGCAATTCCCGAATCTGGTTTTCGTTGGCAGCCGCTGTAGTATTGTTATTGGTAACAATATCAGTTTTCTTTTTTGCGTTTCCCGATCAGAAATTGGCTGGCGAGGCATTCGAGCCAAATCCTTATTTGGAAGAGCTGGTTAGTCTGGAAACTGGTGCGTATCGATCGATTGAGGTTTTTAATCTTAGAGCGCCCAAAAAAGATCAGGTTTTCGAATCCGGAGAAGAAATTGTTTTCTCATGGAATGGGCAATCAAATTCCGGTTTTTCATTAAAAATTCTGAATAACGATGGCAAACAAATCGTAAAATTTCAGACACCGGGAACCGAATTTCAATACGCAAATACCCTCACAGCCGGATTATATTATTGGAAAGTTGAAGCCGGCTCAAATATTTTGATGAACAGGTTTTACGTCAAATAGAAAGTCTCTCCGCATCACTCTCACTCCCTCCCGTTGCTTACCTCCGATGCAAAGCAATCCAAAGCGGGAGGGATGAGAGCTTTTTTTCTCCAATAATTCACTTACCGCAAACCATTATTTACAAAAAAAATTAATATCACAAGAAAAAAACTTGAACATTGTTCAAAATTGTTGTAAGTTGAAATTGAACACTGTTCAAGCGTCGAACGGGTAATTCAAACCATAGGGATTGACATGGCTATTGCTGTCAAAAATAATTTGCGTCGACAAATTCTGGATGCGACCCGGGAGTTGTTGGTAGAACGCGGCTTAACACAACTTTCTGTCAGAATGATCGCCAGTGCGGTTGGTTGCAGTGTCGGAACGATTTATACTTATTTCGAAAATAAGGATATTTTGATCCATTCACTGATCGAAGAAGGGTTCGACAGGCTGGTAGAATCACAGACGTCTATCGCTGAGGCAGTAACAGACCCGATGGAGCGGTTGAAGGCATTATGCCGGAATTATGTCCGTTTTGGGTTAAATAATCCCGAATATTACGAAATTATGTATCATTTGAACCCGGAACGGATGGCGCGATACCCGGCTGAAAAATATCGTAAAGCGCGGCGA
The DNA here is from genome assembly GCA_020634975.1 of Calditrichia bacterium. Lineage (NCBI taxonomy): Bacteria > Pseudomonadati > Calditrichota > Calditrichia > Calditrichia bacterium. The sequence goes on from JACKAQ010000004.1 coordinate 111,997, forward strand.
AGTCTGGAAGTGTTGGCACGTGCATTGGAAGACGGCAGCAATACCGGAAATATGCAGGTTCACGAGCCATATCTTGGGGCTCATATTATTTGGTCGATGTTGCACGGTTTGGTAACGCTGATCCAGTTTCAGCGGGTTGATGTAAAAATAGATCAGGATGAGTTGATTGAGCAGGCGATCCAGCAATCCGTTTTAATTAAAACGGTGTAAAAAAAATTTACTTACAAATTGAACGCTGTTCATTGTTTTAAAAAGAGAGCATGTTTAAAATAAAATTGTCTTTTATGTAAAAAAATCAGGAGGTCTTCATTATGCCAGCAACGGGTGGATTTTTACCCTTTCGCAAAGCGGCGGTTTTAGGCGCAGGTGTGATGGGTGCGCAGATTGCCGCACATCTGGCAAATGCCGGTTTGCAAGTTGTTTTACTGGATATTCCCGCCAAAGAGGGCAACAAAAACAGCGTTGTTGAAAGCGCTTTTGCAAAAATCAAAAAACTGAAACCGGCGCCGTTTGCAAATAAAAGTGCAATCGACCGGATTCAACTGGGAAATTTTGATGAACATTTACATTTGTTAAAAGATGTTGAATGGGTGATCGAAGCGGTTATTGAATATTTGCCAATCAAACAACAGTTGATGGCAAAAGTGGAAGCCGCCGTCGGCAAAAATGCAATTATTGCCACCAATACCAGCGGTCTGCCGATCGCCCAAATTGCAGAAGGCAGATCCGAAGATTTCCGCAAAAGATTTTTGGGTACCCACTTTTTTAACCCGCCCCGCTATATGAAATTACTCGAATTGATTCCCACACCGGATACGAATCCGGAGATTCTCGCTAAAATCGAGTGGTTTGGTCGGGTGCATTTGGGAAAAAGTATTGTCATTGCGAAAGATACGCCAAATTTTATCGCAAACCGGGTTGGTGTTTACGCAACCATGCAAGCGATGCGGTATTTTACTGATGGCGATTATTCGATCGAAGAAATCGATGCGCTGACCGGGCCGCTCATTGGACACCCGAAATCTGCAACGTTCCGTACGGCGGATGTCGTCGGTTTGGACACGCTGAAATATGTTGCCGATAACCTTTACGAAGCACTGCCCAATGAGAAAAATCGGGAAAAATTGAAATCGCCGGAATTGCTCGGCAAAATGGTTGAAAACAAAATTCTGGGACAAAAATCCGGTGCCGGATTTTACAAAAAAGCCGGCAAAAACATTCTTTCGATCAATAAAAATACTTATCAATATGAGCCGGCCCAAGCGATGGATTTAGGCGATTTGGAAGCCTTTCGCAATGCCGGAAAATTGCCGGATCGCATTCGGGCGCTGTACAATGATTCGGGTCGCGCCGGAACATTCACCCGCGAAACACTGCTGGATTTGATGGGTTATTGCGCCAATTGCGTGCCGGAAATCGCGGACAATCCCGCTGATATCGACAAAGCGATTCGCTGGGGTTTTGTCTGGGATATGGGTCCGTTCGAAACATGGGACGCTCTCGGATTTGACAGAGTGCTTGCAGATATGCAAGAGCACGGCATCGATATTCCCGATTGGGTGAAAGATATGCAAAAAAATGGTGCGAAATCTTTCTATCGTTCGGAAAACGGTGGTTTGGCAGCATATGTTCCGGGCAGCGGATACATTGCGGAACCGGTATTTTCCGATGAAATTCATATTCCCCAAATCCTTTCCGGTAAAAATAATATTGTGTTCGAACGCAAGGAAGCCGCGCTGCTGGACATGGGCGATGGTGTTGCATTGTATGAATTTCGCTCCAAAGCAAACTCTCTGGGCACGGACGTTGTGCAGGGCATTTTGCAAGCCATCGGGACAGTGGAAAAAGGCAATTTCCGCGGATTGGTAATCGGCAACGAAGGCAAAAATTTCTCGGTTGGCGCCAATCTCGGCGAAGCTGCATTTGCGTTACAAGCCGGTAAATTTGATCTGGTGGAAGGTGCAGTTGTCGGATTTCAGGAGATGATTAAAGCGATCAGATACGCCCGTAAACCGGTGGTGACCGCGTTGCACGGCATGGCGCTCGGCGGTGCCTGCGAAATCGCGATGGCCAGCACCAACGTGGTAGCCGCGCTGGAAACATATATCGGGTTGGTGGAACTCGGCGCCGGATTGATTCCGGCCGGTTGCGGCACAACCCACATGGCAGCATGGGCCGCCAATCGCGCCGCAAACGAATTCCCGAGCCAGGTGCAGGAATTTGTGGCGAAAGCATTTGAAAATATCGCCACGGCAAAAGTGGCAACCAGTGCGTTCGAAGCGATCGAAATGGGTTATCTCGGTGCGCAAACGCGAGTTGTTATGCATGCGGATCGCCGGTTGTTTGTGGCAAAAGAGGAAGTGCTGCGGCTCGCCAATCAGGGATACGCACCGCCACCGGTTCGCCAGATTTATGTGCTAGGTGCAGATGGACGCGCTGCGCTGGAAACCGCTGCATATCTGATGCAGCAGGCGCATTTCGCAACGGAATACGATCGCTATCTCGCCAATCGATTGGCGTGGATTATGACCGGCGGCGACATCACCATGCCTGCCACAGTGGACGAACAATATCTCTACGATCTCGAACGCGAAGTGTTTTTGGAGCTGCTACAACAGAAAAAAACGCATGAGCGAATTCACAGCATTCTAACCACAAACAAGCCGTTACGAAACTGATGTAAACGGTTGAAATTATTAAAAATGCAATTGTGAAAATCGAGAAAAAACGGTATTAAAAAACGACGGAGATAATCAAATGACAAACAACGCATACATTGTGAGCAGCGTGCGAACTGCAGTCGGCAAAGCCAAACGCGGAACGCTGGCTGCCACCCGACCGGAAGAAATGGGCGCAGTTGCGGTTAACGGCGCCATCGAAAAAGTTAAGGGGTTGCAGCCGGAAATGATCGACGATGTGCTGATCGGTTGCGCCATGCCGGAAGGTTCGCAAGGGCTGAATATGGGGCGACTGATCGCCCAAAAAGCCGGGCTGCCGGACGAAGTGCCCGCCGCAACCATCAACCGGTTTTGCAGCTCCGGGTTGCAAACGATTGTGATGGGTGCGCAGGCAATTATGGCCGGACACTCGAATGTTGTTGTGGCCGGCGGTGCAGAATCAATGAGCATGGTGCCGATGACCGGATATCATTTTTCCCCCGATCCCGAATTGCTGGCGAAAGACCCGGATGTCTACATTTCAATGGGAATAACCGCGGAAAACGTGGCACAGCGATTCAATATTTCCCGAGAAGATCAGGATCATTTCGCGCTGAAATCGCACCAAAAAGCGGCGGATGCGATTTCGTCCGGGCGTTTCCGGGATGAAATTGTGCCGATGCATGTGAAAGCTGCGATGTATCAAAATGGCAAAGTTGTCAAAATGGAAACCGAGTTCAACGTTGACGAAGGTCCGCGGATGGATTCGACATACGAAGCGCTGGCGCGATTGCGTCCCGCATTCAAAATGAACGGAACGGTGACCGCCGGAAACGCATCGCAAATGTCCGATGGCGCTGCAGCATCGGTGGTGATGAGCGGTCAAATGGTTGAGGAATTGGGTTTGCAGCCGATGGCGAAACTGGTCGGTTACGCGGTCGCCGGTGTTGCGCCGGAAGTGATGGGCATCGGTCCGATCAAATCGATTCCGAAGGCGCTGAAGCAATCCGGTTTGTCGCTGAAAGATATTGGTTTAATTGAACTTAACGAAGCTTTTGCATCGCAATCGCTGGCGATTATTCGCGAACTTGGCATCGATGAATCCATCGTAAATGTGAACGGCGGCGCGATTGCACTCGGGCATCCGCTTGGCTGCACCGGTGCAAAATTAACGGCATCGCTGCTGCACGAAATGCAGCGTCGCGGTGTTCGCTACGGTATCGTTACGATGTGCATCGGCGGCGGCATGGGCGCAACCGGCATTTTCGAAAATCTGATGCATTAATCATAATTTTTAAATCTGAAATAGAATTTCGAATCAGTTTCATTTTTTAAAGGGGTCAAATTATGGAAGCATTTTTAGGTTTTTTAACGCAATTCCCGGTTTGGGCGAGTGTGGTCGGTGCGGTGGTGCTGGTTACCTTGCTCGGATTTTTTGGCGTGTCGCTGTGGGGATGGATTGCGCTGGGCGCCGTGCTGCTGGCCGGATTTGCCGCACCCGTTTGGCTGTGGGCAATTCTGGGCGTTGTGGCGCTGTTGTTTGGCGTTCCGCCGATTCGCCGCGCCATTGTCACCAGTCCGTTGGTGAGTTTTTTGCGCGCCAATAATTTTTTACCGGTCATTTCGCAAACCGAACGCACCGCCATCGAAGCCGGAACGGTTTGGGTGGATGGCGAGTTGTTTTCCGGCAAACCGGATTTCAAACGGCTGATGAACGAGGCATATCCCGATTTAACGGATGAAGAAAAAGCATTTCTCGACGGACCTGTAGAAGAAGTTTGCAAAATGACCAACGATTGGGACGTTTACCAAACCCGCGATTTGTCGAAAGAAGTTTGGGATTATCTCAAAGAAAAACGTTTTTTCGGACTGATTATTCGCAAAAAATATGGCGGGCATGGGTTTTCCGCATCCGCAAACAGCGCGATTGTCAGCAAGGTTTGCACGCGCAGCGGCCCGTTGGGCACAACCATCATGGTGCCGAATTCTTTGGGGCCTGCGGAATTATTGCAGCATTATGGCACAAAAGAGCAGAAAGAATATTATTTGCCGCGATTGGCGCGCGGGGAAGAAATGCCCTGTTTCGCGCTGACCGAACCGAACGCGGGATCGGATGCCGGCGCTATCTCATCGAATGGCGTGGTTTTTCGCGGTTCCGACGGTGAGTTGTATCTGCGCCTGAACTGGAAAAAACGATACATCACACTGGCGGCGATTTCCACGGTTTTGGGTTTGGCGTTTAAACTGCGCGATCCGGAAAATCTGCTCGGCAAAGGGGAAGATTTAGGCATCACCTGCGCACTCATTCCCACAAAAACCGAAGGTGTTGTGCTCGGTCGTCGACACGATCCGTTATACAACCCGTTCTGGAATTGCCCGACAGAAGGTCACGATGTGGTGGTGCCGATCGATTCGATTATCGGCGGGCCGGAACAAGCCGGAAACGGTTGGCGGATGCTGATGGAATCGCTGGCGGTCGGTCGCGGAATTTCGCTACCGGCATCGGCGGTTGGCGGCACCAAATACGCCGCTCGCGTTGCGGGCGCATATTCGCGGGTTCGCCAGCAATTTGGTTTGAACATCGGTAAATTTGAGGGCATCGAAGAACCGTTGGCGAGAATCGGCGGTTGGGCGTATCTGCTGGAAGCATCGCGCCGTTACACTTGCGGCGGTTTGGACAGCGGCGCAAAACCGGCAGTCATTACGGCGATAGCAAAATACAACACGACAGAATTGCTCCGCAAAGCCATCAACGATGGCATGGATATCCTCGGCGGTGCAGCTATTTCACGCGGACCGCGTAATTTGCTGGCACACGGTTATTTTTCAATCCCGATCAACATTACTGTGGAGGGCGCAAATATTCTGACCCGGACGCTGATGATCTTCGGTCAGGGCGCCATTCGCTGCCATCCGTACGCATACAAAGAAATTTCTGCATTGATGGAAGGCGACGTAAAAGCATTCGACAACGCATTCTGGAAACACATCGGTCACGTGGTGCGCAACATGTTCCGCGCGATGGTGCTCAGCCTTTCCCGTGGCGCATTTGCCAGTGTTCCGGTGAGCGGTCCCGGTAAAAAATATGCCAAAAAATTAGCCTGGGCTTCCGCATCTTTCGCATTTTTGGCAGATACGGCAATGGGTATGTATGGCGGCGATCTGAAACGGAAAGAAAAAATCACCGGTCGTCTGGCGGATATTTTTTCGTGGTTGTATTTGTTGACCGCAACACTGCGCCGTTTTGAAGCCGAAGGCCGCCGCAAAGAGGATATTCCGCTGCTGGATTGGAGCATGGCTTACGGTTTATCGCTCATGCAAAATGCATTTGCAGAAGTTTATCAAAATATGGGATTCCCGTTTGCCGGTCCGGTTGCGCTGTGGTCGCGAATGAACGTGCTCAGCAAAGCACCCAGCGATTACACCGGTCACAAAGTTGCGCAAATTCTGCAATCTCCCGGCGAACAACGGGATCGATTGACGAATGGCGTTTTTGTGCCGGATGATGTTCAACAAGCGCTCGGTCGTTTGGAAAACGCTTTCCGTTTAGCGGTTGACAGCGAACCGATTCTCAAAAAAATCTATGCTGCAATCAAATCTAAAAAATTGCAGAAAGACCGCCCGGATAAACTGGTGATGAAAGCGGTGGAAGCCGGTATCATCACTTCAGCCGAAGCCGATATTCTGGCAAAAGCTCACGCTGCCCGCGAAGATGCCATTCAGGTCGATTCGTTTACGCAGGAAGAATATCTGGAAACAGCTAAATCGAATCCTGTTCAAAAAACGGTCAGCCGTGAAGTTATTTTGAATTAACCTGAGTCATTACAGCAACTCAACAAAAAGCCGCAGGGGTTTTGGAACCTGCGGCTTTTTTGTTGTGATGCCGATTTAGTTTGTTTGATATCATCTATTAAAATGATATGTATCATGAAAATAGCTGCGCAGGAACGATTTTATTTGACAAATTCGCTAAATGATGGTAAAATATCGAGTTTGATACAGATTTTGGTCCAAATTTGCAAAGTTAGACAAGCCTGTTGAATTTTGAATTCATTTTATTGGTTGTGCTTAACTATACTACTTAACGTGGAGGATTACATGAAAAAAGGGTTAATAGTGCTTTTCTGTTGGCTGCTTGTCTTCGGACTTTCGGCATCGGCACAAAACGGGTCGATTGCCGGAACTGTCATGGATGCGGAATCCGGGGAAACGTTGCCGGGTGTAAATATCATTGTGGTCGGCAGCACGATGGGCGCTGCCAGTAACATTGATGGCAATTATGAAGTACGCAACGTTCCGGCAGGTAATTACCGGGTTTCTGCCGATTTTATCGGATATCAATCCGATACGCTGAGTGTTACTGTTGTTGCTGGGCAAACCGCCCGTTTGAATTTTTCTCTGGCAACCGCCGCTGTAGAACTTGGCAATGTTGTTGTGGTTAGTGCATCCCGCCGTGCGGAAAAATCGCTGGAAGCACCGGCTTCCATTTCTGTGATTAATGAAGCAGAAATTCGCGGCGAAATTGCACCCACATCCGTTGCGATTTTGCGAAATACAACAGGCGTTGATATGGCTCAAACCGGCGTTGACCGTCAGGAAGTTGTTCTCCGCGGATTCAACAACGCATTTTCCGGTGCGGCTTTCATTCTTACCGATTTCCGTCAGGCAGCTGTCCCGTCGTTGGGCGTCAATATTCACTCCATTATGCCAAATATGACGGTCGATATCGATAAAGTGGAAATCGTGCGCGGTCCCGGTTCGGCGCTGTATGGCCCGGGTGTGGATGCCGGCGTTATCCATTATATCACCAAAGATCCGTTCCAGTATCCCGGAACATCCATTTCCGTCGGTGGCGGCGAGCGCAATTTGGCGTTTACCCAATTCCGTACCGCCGGTGTCAGCCAGGCGAACGGCAAGCTGGCATACAAATTTTCCGGTCAATATTCCCGCGCGGATGACTGGGAACTTGATCCCAACAATCCTGTCGATGCAATCCAATTGGATGGCAATGCTCGTCCGCGGGATTATGATTATCAAAAAATTAACCTGAACGCATTGTTGAAATATCGCTTTAACAACGAAGTTTCCTTCACATTGAACGGCGGTTATGCCGCTTTGGATGGAACCGTGCAAACCGGTATCGGCACCGTTCGTGCTGAAGATTTCGGTTATTCCTATCTGCAAGGTCGCCTGCAGGCCGGCAGATTGTTTGCCCAGGTTTACAAAAATTTCAACAACGCCGGAAAATCATTTGTGTATGACAACGGTTTGGCTGTGGTTGATAACAGCACCCAGTTGAACGTACAGGCACAATATGATTTTGACATGTTGAATGATAATATGAACGTCATCGTCGGTGTGGATATGGACCAAACGACACCGGAAACCGAAGGCACTATTAACGGCCGCAACGAAGGCAGCGATGAAGTGACAGAACTTGGCGCATATGCGCAATCGCTGTTTAAGTTGGGCTCCAAACTGGACTTAACCCTTGCTGCTCGCGGCGATTATAACAACATTTTCGAAAAGTGGGAATTCTCCCCGCGTGCTGCGCTGGTTTTCAAATTAAACAATACCAATTCGTTACGTGCAACTTACAACCGTGCGGTTACCTTGCCGGGTAACAACTCACTGAATCTTGATATTGTTGCCGGAACCGCAGGTGGCGGTTTAATCACCGTTCGTGGTCGCGGTGCCCGCGATGGCTACACCTGGCAGCGCAATTCCGCATACGGCACATTCGCCAATTCCGATCTGGTTGCCCGCAGCCTGAACCCGGCAACTTTGGGTGCTGCACAGCCGGTTGGGTTACCGTTAGACGCTGTTTACAGCACTGTCTATAACGGTTTGGCTGCCATTCCGTTACAAACACTCCAGCAATTGCTTGTTGCAAACGGATTCCCCTCATTACCGTTGCAAAGCCTTGGCGCGTTGGTTGCCTTGCTCAGCCCGCAGGCTACGCCGGTTAACGGTTTCTCGAATGGCGTGTTAGGAATTGTAAATCCGACAACCGGTGAATTTTCGATTGTTCAAGATGTAGATGACGTAAAACCGTTGGATAACACCGAAACCCAATCCTTCGAATTCGGTTACAAAGGCATTTTTGGCAACAAGCTGTTGTTTGCCGCAGATGCATATTATACCAAAAAGAAAAACTTCATCGGCCCGTTGCTGGTTGAAACACCGATGGTTTTGGTACCAACATTGTCTGCTGATTTGGTTGCGGCAATGGCAACAGGAATCTCCAACAATGCTGTGTTAGCTGGAACATTGGCACAATTAGGCCTCACACCAGCCCAAGTTGCCGGGTTGCTGGGCGGACTTGCCGCCGGCAGCTTGCCATCAGCAGAAACACCGGTAGCGATTGTCGTCCCGGCTGAAAATGATCTGGGTGTTGGTCAAGTGCCCGAATTGATGCTCACCTACCGCAACTTTGGTCAGGTTGAATATTGGGGCGTGGACGTTACGATGCAGTATCTTTTCAACGAAAAACTGAGCTTTTTCGGAAACGTTTCAGTAGTTAGCGACAACTTCTTTAATAATGAAGATTTGGATGAAGCCAATGCAGATTTGGCGCTGGCTTTAAACGCACCGAAACTGAAGGGAAAAGGCGGTTTCAGCTATCAGGTTCCCAAAAGCATCAGCTTTGGCGCATCCGGCAGATATGTTGAAGGCTTCCCGGTTGCCTCCGGCCCATATGTTGGCGGACGCCCGGCACCGTTTACGGACGACCCGACAACCGCTCCCGGCGTGGAAGATTACTTCCTGCTGGATGTAAATGTGGGTTACGATCTTCACAATGTGATGCATGGTTTGCGCGCAGACCTGAACATTTACAACGCATTGGATAACCTCCATCGCGAGTTTGTCGGTGCACCGGAAATTGGTCGCATGGCAATGGTTCGTTTGGGCTATACTTTCTAAAAATTAGCAATCCATTTTATTGCGAAAAATCCCGGTATTTCTGCCGGGATTTTTTTTTATCCAATCCAAATTAGCCTCCCGAAAATCTTCTTTTTTTGCTGTAATGATGTTCCACAAATGTTAATTTCAGATAGTATTTAACACACATTTATGGGGCGAAAATTAATTTTCGCGAGGGGAAAATGATGAAAAAAGTGTTGTGCCTGCATTGGGAGAGCACCGAATCCACAGAAACAGTAACATTCCTGAACAAAAATATTCAATTTATTCGCAAAGGTTGCCGGCAAGCGGTTCACCGCGCCCGGGAAATAATCGCGGAATATGACGGGCAGGTGGATGCCATCGCGTTGGAGAATATTCCCATCTGGCTGGAGCTTGGCAAAAATCGCGAAGCACACGATGTTGGTGAGGCGCTGGCAGGCATTGCCAAAAAAACACCGGTAACCGACGGCGCAACCATTCGTGGCGGATTGGAAAAATGGGGCATCATTTTAGCTGATCGGGCGCAACCGGGCATTTTCAGCAGGAAACGGGTGTTGCTCACGCCCGGGCTGAACCACAGCGGAATGGCGATTGGTTTGGAGCGGCGCGGATGCAAATTGCGTTACGCCGATCCGCTGGTGTATTTCGGATTGCCGGATTTTCCCGGCGTCGGCAGCCGGCTTTCGCTGGAAACGGCAGCTGCGCCAACGTTGGAGCGGCTCAAAAATATGCCCTATCAACGGCTGAATTTCGAGAGCATCGGGCAAAAACGGCTCGATCACGATGACCTGTTTGCCAAATATGATATCATCGCCGGCGATGTGTCGATCATCCGGAAATGCGCTCCCAAATTATTGAAGCGAAAAATCATTCTGGTCAATTATGCGACAGAGGCGGATATCGAAGATCTGCGCCGCCGCGATGTAGCGATTGTGGTTACGCTGATGCCATCTCCGGACGGTCCCGGTGCGCTGGGACGTTGGCCGGCTGCCGTTATCGAGGCATCGTTAATGGCTGTCCAAGCTGATGGAAAACAACAGTTTAGCGAAGATGTTTATCTGGATTTACTCTCAAATTTACGCTGGGTGCCGCACATTCGTTATTTGCAGCCGGGCGAAGCAAATGTCAACCGGTTTGCGTTTGTGATTCACCCGTTGAATATTTCGTTTATCCACAAACACCCGAGTTATCGCTGGACGAGCAACTTGCCGGACGGTTTGGTCGAAACCATTTCTGCATACATGCCGCCCCGCTATCTTTCCCGGATCACCGGTGGAAAATCGCCGACAACCGGGCAGCAAATTGAGGGACATCTCATTTCGTTGGGCGCAACGCCCCGCCAAATGATGAAACGCGGCGAACGGTTTACCTATGACCGGTTAAACCAGGCTGCCAAAATTGCCGAGCGGCTCGGTGCCCGGATTATGGGTTTGGGCGCATTTACCAGCGTGGTTGGCGATGCGGGCATCACCGTTGCGCACGAAGCGGATATCGCCATCACCAGCGGTAACAGCCTGACGGTTGCGGCAACGCTGGAAGCTGCCAAACAGGCCGTTGTGCAAATGGGCACCTCCGATTTAACACGCGGAAAAGTGATGATTATCGGCGCAACCGGTTCCATCGGATCGGTTTGTTCGCGGCTGTTGGCGCAGGCGATTTTGGATGTCGTGCTGGTTTCCATCGAGCCGGAACGGTTGATCGATCTCAAACAAACCATCCTCAAAGAAACGCCAAAAGCCAAAGTAACCATCGCAACCCGGGCGGATGAATTGCTCGGCGATTGCGATTTGGTGGTCACAACCACCTCCGCATTCGGGCAACGGGTGATCGACATCAGCAAATGCAAACCCGGCGCGGTAATTTGCGACGTGGCGCGTCCGCCCGATATCAACGAGCGCGAAGCGGCGCTGCGTCCGGATGTGCTGGTTATCGAAAGTGGGGAAGTGCTCATTCCCGGCGATATCGATTTTGGTTACGACATCGGGTTGCCGCCGGGAACCGCGTACGCATGCCTCGCAGAAACCGCGTTGCTGGCGATGGAAGGGCGTTTTGAAGATTACACGCTGGGCAGAAATATCACCACGGAACGGGTGAAAGAAATTTATCACCTGTTCAAAAAACACCAGTTTCAACTGGCGGATTTGCGCTCATTCGGAAAAGTAATAACACCAGCGGATTTTGCCGCAAAACGGGCGCTGGCTGCCAAATTTCACGAAAATCAGGAAAAATTCCGTAAATTTCAACGGGAAGCGGGTGAAAAACTGGCGCGAATTCCGGTGATGGCTAAAGGCGTGCAATCGTCCAAAGGAAACGGCATCGCCAAAACCGTCGGCGCTGCGCTGGCAATCGGAACGGCAGCGTATTTGTTGGGCAAGCGGAAAGGCAAAAAAGGCGCAAAATAAAGCCGCATTTATATGTCAGGACACGGTCGCGACCGTTCCGAAATAGAAAATTAGTTCTGCTCAAAAAAAAGGCACCGTTTTTCAAAAAGGTGCCTTTTGTAATTAATGTCCGGTTCGTCCGGTAAATTCGTCCATCGTTTTGTTGATGCCGAAAAAGCTGATCACCGCATCAAAAACGCTCAGCGGCAACACCCGAACCATGTATGCAGACATGACAAATCGCGGCATCACCAATCGCCGCCGGTTGCCGCGAATGGCACCGATAATCCGTTTGGCAGCATATTCCGGTTTGAGGATCGGCAGAATCCACGGAAAGCGCGTTTTTACGCCCGCGAACATGCCCGTGTCGATGTAAAACGGGCAAATAACGGTCGTCCGTACCGGCGATTTCAGCCGTTTCAATTCCAGCCGCAACGATTCGTCAAATCCGATCGCGGCAAATTTGCTGCTGCAATAGTCCACCATTTTGGATGTGCCGACAATCCCGCCGGCGGATGCAATGGTCACGATATGCCCGCTTTTCCGGCGCATCATTTCCGGCAAAAATGCCCGGCTCGTCCAAAAAAGCGCCAAAGTGTTCACCTGAAAGGTGCGCTCAATTTCTTCATCGGAAATTTCGGTGAGTACTTTTCCGGACACAATACCGGCGTTGTTGATCAAAATATCCACCGGGCCGCATTCGCTGAGCACCCGTTTTCCGGTTTCGGCAATGGCTGCGCGATCCGTCAAATTGCAGACATACGTGGTTACTTTCGCGCCGGTGTTGCGCAATTCTGCGGCAGTTTGATCCAACCCTTTGGCGTTCACATCCCACAAAATAAGGTTCGCACCTAACGCCGCCGATTTTTGGGCCATCAGTTTTCCGATGCCGCTGGCTGCGCCGGTGATCAGCACGTTCCGTTGGTTAAAATCAGACATTTCACCCGCTCCGTTTCATTTTTAAATAATTGTATATAATAAGGTTATAGCACTTTTTCAACCAACCGGATCAATTTTTTCACAGTGCCCGTGTAGGGCGGGAACAGCAGCGTGATCGGCGTATTTGAAAAATGTTTGAGCACTGCACGACCGTGTGAAAACGCTTTAAATCCGAAAAATCCGTGAGAGCTGCCGATACCGCTGTGATTCACACCACCAAACGGCAAATTGAGGTGAGAAAACTGCAGCGCGACATCGTTAATGCAGGTGCCGCCGCTGGTGGTTTGATTCAAAAAATAGTCCGTGTTTTTGCGATTGCGGCTGAAAATATACAGCGCCAGCGGTTTCTCCAGTTTGGCAATTGTGGCGGTCGCTGCTTCGAGATGATCGAAACGCAAAATCGGCAAAACAGGACCGAAGATTTCCTCCTGCATCACCCGCGAATCCGGCGAAACATCCGTGAGAACAGTGGGGGAGATGTATTTTTCCGCAGCGTCGGACTGTCCGCCGGCTGCCAGCGTCGCACCGTTTTCAACGGCGTCGCGGATCAACTCAACCAATCGCTCGTGATGCCGTTGGCTGATCACCCGGGGATAGCTGTTGTTCGCTTTGCGCTCCGCTTCGGTTTCGCCGTAAAGTTTGGCGATGTAATGCTGCACTTTTTCCAAAAATTCCGGAAATACTTTGCTGTTTACCAACACATAATCCGGTGCAACGCAGGTTTGCCCCATGTTGAGATATTTGCCCCAAACCACTTTTTTGGCGGCGTCGTTGATATTGGCGCTTTCGTCAATGATCACCGGCGATTTTCCGCCCAATTCCAGCGTCACACTGGCGAGGTTTTCCGATGCCGCTTTCATCACAATTTTCCCGACATTCGGGTTTCCGGTGAAAAAAATGTGGTCAAACGGCAATTTGAGCAATTCTGTGGCAACTGTTGCATCGCCTTCGATCACCGCGATTTCGTTTTCCGGGAACACTTCCCCCAAAATTTTGCGGACAACCGCATTGGTTTGCGGCGTGAATTCGGAGGGTTTTACCATGATGCAATTACCCGCTGCAATCGCGGAAACGACCGGTCCGAGTGTCAAATTGAACGGATAATTCCACGGTGAAATAACCAGCACAACGCCGCGCGGTTCGTAGCGGATCCAGCTTCGGGTGGTGAGCGCGACCAGCGTTGGCGCAACCCGATGCGGTTTCAGCCATTTTTTGAGATGCCGGATGGCATAGCGAATTTCCCCGACAACCTGCATGATTTCCGTGAGATCGGTTTCCGCTTCGGATTTGCGAAAATCCGCGTTCAGCGCGCGGTAAATGGCATCGCGATTGGCTTCGATGGCTTTGTGCAACTGCTTTAATTTTTGAATGCGTTCTTTTGCGGTGGTATTGGCAATCTGTGGATGAAACGCTTTCTGCTGTTCAAAAATTTTGGGGATTTGCACCGAGGTTTCCGCACCGTTTGTTCCGGTGTGGTGCGATTGCAGGGTTGGGGAATTCATGGTTAATTCTCCTAAATCGTTGAATATCTGGTAAAAAATGTGTTACTTAAACGCTGTATCAGGAAAATGCCAATGGTATGTTTGCGAAAACTGTCTCGGATTCTGGCAGGCTCAGCGTCAAAGTTTTTTGCTAAAAAATTGCAGTGTTCAGTAGCGTTTCGCTACTTATTTTCTGCGATGTAATTTACGCATTATCAGAAATTTATGCAAAAGTAATATGCAATTAAAGTGGTGAATTTTCACATTATGTTGAACGCTGTTCAAGTTCAGTGAATACAACTAATTAACCTAATTACAAATCAGAAAAACACCGGAAAAAGTGACAATGGCAGACAAATCATCCGCAGCGCCGACAGTGCTGATCACCGGCGCGACAGAGGGTATCGGTTACGAATTGAGCAAAATTTATGCAAAAGAAGCCTACGAATTGGTGCTGGTTGCCCGCAACGAGGAACGGCTGAAATCCCGCAAACGTGAGCTGGAGGATGAATTTGGCGTGCCGGTAGCCATCATCCGGATGGATTTGTCGGAGCCGGGTGCTGCAAAAAAACTGTTCGAGCTGACCGAAAAGCATGAAATTGTGGTGGATGAATTAATCAACAACGCCGGATATGGATTGATTGGCAGATTCGATAAAATTTCGCTGGACGACCAACTCAACATGATTCAACTAAATGTCGCCGAAATGACGGCGCTGTGCCGGTTGTACCTTGAGCAAATGGTGGCGCGGGGCAGCGGTAAAATTATGAATGTCGCATCAACCGCATCCTTCCAACCGGGACCGATGATGGCAGCTTATTACGCCACAAAAGCCTTTGTGCTCCATTTAACGGAAGCAATTGCTGTGGAAACAAAAGGTACCGGCGTGACGGTTTGCGCCCTTTGCCCGGGACCAACGGCATCGAAATTTCAGGAACGCGCGGGATTCAAAAAACCGTTGCTGACGCAGATGGGCATGATGTCTTCGGCGTCGGTTGCGAAAACCGGATTCACCAAAATGCAGCGCGGCAAAACAGTGATCATCACCGGTTTGATGAACCGGTTGTTTGCGCAATCCTATCGCTTTTTCCCGCGAAAAATGATTCAATCGGTTATTCGGATGTTGCAGAAAAATCGGGAATAAAAGGGATAAAGGATAAAGGGTAAATGATAAAAAAAATCGGGCAGGATAAAAGGCTTAACTGTTTACCCTGCCCGTTGTTTGCAAATTGGTTATTTGCTGTAATAATCGATAATTTCCTGAATGGCAGCTTCGCAAACGACACAAAATGTTTCCGCACTTTTGGTAAACATGATGCAATCGATTTCCGGGCGATACATGCCTTTTGAGGCATAGCCCGCGCCTTCGAACGCACCAACTTTTCCGGCAAATTTGCTGTTTTGCAAATAGCGGTGCATTTTCTCGCTGTGCTCGCGATCGAGGCGATTGTATAATTCTTCCGCAGATTTCACTTCCGCAGCCGGTGCATTATTGCGCTTTAGTTCTGCCACGCGATTGTTCAATTCCCGCCGTTGTTGTTGCCACGCCAAATCCATCGAATCAAAATCTGCTTTTTCCCACGGTGTGGGCATTTCGATGCCCGGCGTCAGTTTGTCGCGCCATTTTATTTTGGCGGGATCGGTTTCTTTGGTGACATTCGGCTCCGCCGGCTCCACGCCTTCGGGATAAAATTCGTTGTAGGCAACGGATGATGTGTAATATTCATCCGCCAAACCGAGCAGCGAATGCCCGAATTCGTGGACAAATAAATAAGTGCTCCACTGGTTATCCGCGGTAAATGAGCAATACCAATTGTAAATCCCGCCACCACCGTAACGATAATGGTTGACCATAATATACAGCGCGTCGTACGGCACATGTGCGGCAATGTCGCGCAACGTTTTGTTGTCTTCGGTGAGCAAATATCGTTCGGAACCGAGTGAGTTGAAGGTTGCGTTCAGCGCCGTATTTTTAAATGAATTGTGGCGCGGTTCGTCCACACCGCTGTCCAGCGAGGGTTTTAACACACCGTATATATTGAAGTTAGCGCGATTGGATTTATACGGTTCTTTGCTGAAAAAATAATCGGTAAACCGTTGTAAATCTTTTTTGAATTTCGCGGTTTCATCTTTTGTGTAACCTTCGCCGATGAACGCGATATCCACTTTTTGGTGCGGAACGCCCCCGTTTTGACTTTGGATTACCAAAATATCCGGGTCTTTCGGCTCTTCGCGAATCACGGAAACCGCTGCCGGATCGATGGTTACGCTGTAAATTTCTGACATTTTATTGTATTTATCGCGCTTTTCGATGCTCATCCGAATCGGCGCTTTCGGATACGGCAGCAGCGCCGATTCGTGATAGCTGCGTTTGATGCCGTTCGCTGCATCTTCGCTGGTGGCGTATTCATAAAAATAGGTGTTGAAACCTTTGGAATAAATCAGTTCGCCGCCGCCTGCGTCGTAAATTTTCAGATAATATTGACCGTTATCGAAATGATCGATCAACTGGTTGCGGCTGCCCGCCCAAACGCCGTATTGATACACATGATCCAGCGTGACAAATTCGCTGGCGGCATCGCCGATGTGGAAATAATCCACCCGCATCGTTTTGTCGATGAAATATTGCTCAAATTTGGGATTGGCGTTTGCCGAAATCGCAAAAAACAACAGTGTCGCGCACAGCATTTTACAGGTTTGCATAGGTTCCTCCAATAACGGGTGATAGATTTTCGAAGTTGCAACTATCTTTTGACGGTGATTTTTGGCTTGCTATCCGCCAGCTCAAACCGGATGAGATGTTCATCCATTTCTTTGGCGTTTGGCAGTTTTGAGAAATTGAATGTTTCCAACAATTTTATTGAACGGTGATTTTCAAAATGGACTATCGCCAAAATGGATGTGAGGCGCAACTGTCGAAATCCAAATTCGATGACGATCGAAACGGCTTCCCGCATCAGCCCTTTACCGTGAAAATCCGGCAGCAGCTCATATCCGATTTCGGCAGTGAATTTATCCATCGAAAAATTAAACAAACAGATGGTGCCAATCAATTTCCCGGTGAGATTTGACATGATTGCCCAATAAAAAGCGTCGCTATTTTCAATGCTTTTGTTGATGTTCAAAATAAAACTTGTGGCATTTTCAATAGAAAGGCACGGCTGTCTGTCAAGATATTGGTTTACGGATGGGTCGGCGCGCAACGCAAAAATTGCTGCGCTGTCGCCGGTCGCCGGTTTTCGCAGGGTTAACCGGTCGGTTTTCAAAATGGGGAATAGTTCACAATTATTGTGTATCATTTCATTTGGTTTCAGGCTGCCGTTATTGGCAGATATTTGGTTTGAGTGTTTGTTGAAAACGCATCAAATTTATTGTGCAAAACGCTATTTCAGCAACAGCATTTTGCGCGTTTGGCTGAATGAAGCTTGTTGCGATGTGGGAGAAATGGCGCTGAGTTGATAAAAATATACCCCGCTCGCTAAATGACTGCCATCGAAAAAAACGCGGTGTTCACCGGGATTCTGCGGTGCATCGATCAGCGTGCGAACTTGCCTTCCGGCGGCATCAAAAATCGTTAGCCGGATATGGGCAGATGTTTCCAATTCAAAAAATATGGTAGTTTGCGGGTTGAAGGGATTGGGATAATTTTGCGCCAGCCGGAATTTTACCGGCGCATTTACGGGATTTCCGGAGATGCCGACAACCGGATGATCGTATCGGTAAATGACGCCGCCAATTCCCACGGCAAACGCTTTTAGCGAATCCATAAAAACGATGTCGAATAAATTGGTACTGTCCGGTGTGTCAAAACTTTGCCATGTGATACCGCTATCCGGCGAAATAATGTATTTTTCCGATGTGCCGACCGCTGCCCAGGCTTCGGCATCTGTTCGGAAATCGACGGCTGTGGCCGTTCCGCGCGCATTGATTCCCGCCAAAGTGATGTATTCCCAACTATCGCCGCCATCGGTGCTGCGGGCGACGCTAGCGCCGTACTCAAAGTCGCCGCCAACGGCAAGTATGTTCAGCGAATCGAGAATGTGGATATCGTAAAGCGGCTCCGGACCGATGGGCGTAACGTCCCAATTTTGCCCGTAATCCTGCGATCGCCAGATCATCCCGGCGTTATCGATAAGCCCGCCGCTGGCGAAAGCATATTTCGTGCTGTAAAATGTTAAACATCGCACCGGGAAAAACTGGAACATTGAGGGGTCCAGCCGTGAATAATTCCATTTTACGCCGCTGTCTGTTGTGCTGGCAATAATGCCGTTTCTGCCGGAAACCCAGCCATGAAGGGCGTCAAAAAAGTGGATATCGAATAAAATCTGGTTTTCCTGCGGAAACAATTGCTGGCTCCAGGTGTCCCCGCCGTTTGTGGTGCTCAACAACAGCGTTCCGATGGGCGGTGCATCGTTTTTCCAGCCGATCACCCAGCCGGTCAGAGAATCGATAAATGAGATGCCCACAATATTAAAACCGATTCCGCTATTCAACAATTCCCAACTGTCGCCGCCATTTGTTGTGCGCAAAATGGTGCCGCCTTCGCCGACAATCCAGCCGTGCTGATCATCTACAAATATGATTTTGTTGAGATCCTCTGATGTTGGCGACGTTAGTTTTGTCCAATTTGCCGAAACAAACGCGGGGGAAACGATAATGCAGAGCGCAAAAAGCATGCGCAGAAATTGGGGCAATGGATGCATGAACCTACCTTTTTCATGTTCAAATTGGTTTACCGGTCAGAATTTAATGATTGGGGAAACCAAATGCCAATCTTTTACTCCCCAAAACTTTCGGGCTTGGGCGCATAAATTTTTTGGAATCATCTCTTTGGTTTATTATCATTTGAAGGTTCAAATGTTCACATAAATTTCCGATTACACAATCGAAACCGATGCGCCCTTTTGTCGTCACGGCAGATGCCAGAATAGAAAATCTGTGTTTTTAAATTCAATAATATTAATTGATTAGGAGACGTTCATGAATTCAATGCGACCCTTCCGGAAGTTGTTATGGATGGCAATAGTTTTTTCGCTGTTGATCGCGGGAACTATGATTGCCCAACAAGCGGAAACGCCGTTTTTTATGGCTACATACGAAATGGAATCCGGATTGAAAAGCGCACCGATGACCGCGGAAAAACCGGTTCTGGTTTTCTCGGACGATGTGTATGTGCCCAAAACACCGTGGCTTCGGGTGTTTTTTGAAAATGTGGCGCTCGGTGAAAACAGCTATTTGCAACTCACCGGGTTGGCAGACGGTGCCCGCCAGGCGTTAACTGCCCGGACAATTGCGGAATGGGAAAATGCCAGCGCATTTTTCAACGGCGACCGGATTCGCATTGAATTATTTGCCGCACCCGGCGATATCGACATCCGGTTTTCGGTAAAGGATGTGATGGTTGGGGAATGGGTTGGCAATGTGCCGCTGCCGATGAGCATTTGCGGCGCTGATGACGACCGGATTCCCTCCGAAGATCCCAAAGCCGGGAGAATTGTGCCGATCGGCTGCACCGGCTGGATTATTTCCAACGGATTGCAACTCACTGCCGGGCACTGCCTCGATGCAACAACTGCGCAAGTGCTGGAATTTAACGTGCCGATGTCGCTGCCGGACGGCACTGTCCAGCATCCCGCACCGGAATTTCAATATACCATCATCCAGTCCAGCCGCGTTTTTGTAAATGGCGGCGTCGGTAACGACTGGGGAAAATTTGAAGTGCAAAACAATTCGGAAACCGGCGAACAACCCATTCAGGCGCAGGGCGAATCGTTCGAATTTGTGCAGGATTATTCGCCGGCAGAAATTCGCATTACCGGCTATGGTGTGGACGGTCCCGCACCCGGACACGGCAATGGTCCGCGCGACGAAACCAACCAAACCGAACAAACCCACGTCGGACCGAATATGGGTTCCAGCGGCACAACCATGCGCTACCATACCGATACGCAGGGCGGCAACTCCGGCAGTCCGGTTATCGACGAAGCAACCGGAAGAGCGTTGGGCATCCACACCCACGGCGGCTGCAGCACCGGTGCCACATCCAGCAACGCCGGAACCAGCTTTTTTCACCCGGATTTGTGGGAAGCGATTAACATCGCCGATCCGGAAGATCCACTACCGCCAACAAATATCACGGCTTTCAGCGATGCAACAACGCCCACATCGATACAGATCGATTGGACAGCGCCCTCGGCTTTGGTGGACGGAACACCGATTTTACCGACAGATTTTGTGATCGATATTTTGCGTGAAGGTTCGCTGTTGAATTCCATAAACGGAACTATTGAAACGTTCACAGATGAAGGCTTAACCACAGGACAAACATATACTTACACATTGTTGACCAGGCTCATCGCAAATGACAGCACCAGCCAGGAAGTGAGCGTTAGCGCGGTTGCCGGCGGCATCGATGCGCTGATCTGGAATCCCACATTGTTGGCGAGCGCCCAACAAATTGTCGATCGCGCCAAAAATGACCCCCGGGGCGAAATCAACTTTTCAGATGCCGTTGCCCAATTATCAAAAAACGCCGAAAACGTTGCGGCAATTTCCGATGCGTTGAGTGCCAACGGTATCGTCAGTTTGACCGTTGCGGAGCTGCCCGCGGATTTGAGCAACGTGGATTATCTTTTTGTGGTGCTCGGTCATTTTAGCAGTAATTATGTGATCACAGCAGGTAGCGCGGAAGCCGCAACCATCGAAGATTTTATCGCCAGCGGCGGACATGTTTACATGGAAGGCGGTGATGCCTGGTTTTGGGATCCGGGTAACGGCGGTCACAATTTCGGAACCACATTTGGCATCAACGGGCTTTCCGATGGCAATAGCAACGGCGAGTTAACCACAATTGCCGGTGCCGGAATTACTGCCGGACAGGATTTTGCATACAATATCGGCAGCGACAGCTATCCCGATCACATCGCTGCGATCGGAACCGGCGCAATCATTCACAGCAACACCAGCCCGGCGTTCAATTGCGGCGTTGCCAATGCCGCACAACCCGGCGAAACCCGTGGGAACACCGTCGGCGTTTCGTTCCAGTTTATGGATTTGGTCGATGGCGCATCGCCCGCAACCAAAAATGAGCTGATGGCAACCTATCTCGCATTTTTCGGGCAAACCTCGGAAATCACCCAAAACATGGTGTTGAACGAAGGCTGGAACATGATTGCCAGTCCGGCGCAAATGGCTGATTCTGCTGTTGTTACGATGTTCCCGAGTCATGTGAGCGGCACCCTTTTCAGCTTCAACGGCGCGTATGTTTCGGAAACGCATCTCGCCCGTAGCAAAGGCTATTGGCTGCGATTCGATTCCACCGAAACAGTGGCATTGAGCGGCACGCCGCTGGATGCGTTCACCGTAATTCTGGATGCTGGTTGGAACATGATTTCCGGTCCTTCCTGCGAAGTGGCAACCGCCCAAATTTTCGATCAGGATTCGGTAATTATTCCCGGCACATTTTACAGCTTCGATGGCAGCTATTCACAATCGGATACGTTGAAACCGGGACTCGGATATTGGGTTCGCGCCAGCGATTCCGGCGCAGTGACGATCTCGTGCACCGCACCGGTCGCCAAAATAGCGGCGCTCCAAAAACCGGATTTGAGCGCAATTCCGGCAATCATCATTTCCGGTGAAAACAATATTTTCCAAACACTGTACATTGATGCCCGTTTGCCGGAAGCTGTTGAAAAAACAAGATTTACACTGCCGCCGGTTGCTCCGAAACCGCTGCTCGATGCCCGTTTTGCAGATGATTCGTATCTCAGCGAAAGCAGTGAGCAAACCATCGTTTTGCAAGCTGAGCGATATCCGTTGCGGTTGCAAATGACCAATTTGGGCAGCGCAAGTTTTGAAATTTCAGAGATGGCGGGCACTGCGATAATTGCCACCCACACGCTCCGCGATGGCGATATTTTGCAACTGACAAATCCTGCCGTGAAGCGATTGTCCATCCGCAAAAGCGGGTTGGAAACCGGTATTCCGCTGCAATTTGCGGTTGAGCAAAACTACCCGAACCCGTTCAACCCGGCCACTGAAATCCGTTTTGCGCTGCCGGAGCAATCGGACGTCCGGGTGGAAATTTACAACGCCATCGGGCAAAAAATCGCAACGGTGATGGATGCCAAATTACAGCCGGGCTACCATCAGGTTCGTTGGGATGGCAAAAACCAATCGGGCAATTTTGTTGCCAGCGGTATTTATTTTTACCGCGTTTCCGCCGGAGAATTTGTAGCTCATAAACAAATGATTTTAATGAAGTAAGGCGAGCAATTTATTCTATCAAAACAGCGCTGTTCAACCGTTCAGCGCTGTTTTGTGTTGCTTCGGAAAAAATAAAAAGGTCATGCAGCTACAAATGAATAGTGCATATCGTCAATAGATTTAGAGGCAATCGTGTGATTTCATTAAGCAAAATAATCTCAAAAAAGAGGGATTATTATTGTAAAGCCCGCATTATTTTATTTTATTAACCCGTCTTCAACAGCTAATTTGGCTGCACAGCTGATGCCATACAAAATGTAAATCCGGGTCCAAATCCCTGAAATTATCTTTCACTGTAAAATTTTGATGCCATGTTAAAACATCTTATTTTGTTTTTTGTGATTGTGAGCTTGCTTTCCTGTAATAAAACCACCCGCTCCGATGCTCCCGAAAACTCCCCCGATCAACCCGCACCAGCAACACAATCAGTGGAAAAATACAAAATGATTGCTGCCGATAAATATCAAAATAATGTGCGATACAGCCTGAATGACGACAGTACATATGTGATTTGTACGAGCGTAACAAAATCGGTGCAGCTAAAAATTACCCGATTTTTCATATTTGACATCGCCAATGACAAAGTGTTGTTTGAAGATTCGGTAATCAACGGCTCGGTTGCTTGGCTAAATGCAACGCAGGTGCAAATCTATTCGCAACCCGGCATTGTAAAAGGGGATGAGAGCGAAACCGCAGCGCCGGGCAGCTATATTTTTGATGTGGTTCAGCAGAAAAGAATCGCTCCGGCGGGATAAAAGTGTATCTTAAGCATTTTCTATTTGATTGTAAGTCTTTGTAAAATAAATATTTAATCATTTCGTATTTTTTACAGGAGTAAAAATTGATGAAAAAAATATTACAGATTGGATCTGTGGTTTTGGCATTTTGCCTGACACTCATTTTTCTGATTAACGGGTCTTTTTTGCCGGAAGCACGCCTGTTTTCAGATGCTGATCAATCGATCGCGGAAAGTGCGGACGAACAAACGGCGATTGCACAAAAAAAAGCCGCGTTGTTTTCTGAAAAGAAAAAGAAAGTGAAGGGCATCGAAAAAAAGGATAGCCCGAATTTATATGCCGAATGGCATAACGGCATCCGCACCCGCGATGGCGAAACCCGTCCAGGTTACCCGATGAATTATAAATTTAAAGAATTGTTAAAAGCGCGTAACATGCAGTCTACTATGGAGTTAACGACGGCCAAAGCGAGTGCGGATTCACTGGACTGGATTGAGCGCGGGCCGGGAAATGTGACCGGACGCGTGCGCGGTCTGATTGTAGATCCGGACGATCCATCACATAATACCTGGTATGCCGGATCTGTCGGTGGCGGCGTTTGGAAAACTGCGGACGGTGGACAAAGCTGGGAAAACCTGACAGCAGATTTACCGAATTTGGCCACCAGCACTTTGGCGATGGCGGCATCCAATACCAACGTTATTTACATGGGTACCGGCGAAGGATTTGGAAATGTGGATCAGCTTGACGGTAGCGGATTGTGGAAATCGACCGACAAAGGCGCAACTTGGTTGCAGTTGACCAGCACGGCAAACAATCCCGAGTTCGAAAATGTAATGCGAATAATCGTCGATCCGGCGGATGAAAATGTGGTTGTTGCCGCCGTTGCACCGGGATTTTACGCATCGTCGAGCCAAACGGCAGGCATTTATCGCAGCGAAGATGGCGGACAGACCTGGACCAAATATTATACCACAGGCATCCGGATCGAACATTTGATTGCTAATCCCGAAAATTTCAACACCCAATACGCCACGCTGAACGGCAACGGCGTCATCAAATCTACCGATGGCGGATTGTCCTGGGCGAACGCATCCACCGGAATCGGCAGCGTCGGTCGTCAGGAAATTGCCATCGCCCCGACGGATACAAACCGGCTTTACATTTCAGCGGTTGGCGGGTCAACGGGGTCCATTTTGTATGTATCGGATAACGGTGCTGCATCGTGGTCTGCCGCATCGGAACTGAGCGGCGGCGGTTTCAATTGGTTAGGCGGACAGGGTTGGTATGATAACACCATCGCCGTAAATCCGTATGACGAAAACGAAGTTTTTGTTGGCGGCATTAATATCTGGCGCATCAATGTGGTGAACCAGAGCGGCAACTGGCGGAGCACAACTCAATATATTACAGATGTTTACGGTCAATTTGGCGGTAACTCGAAAGGCGTGCACCCGGATCAACACAACATTGTGTTGACAAAATCTACCTTTAGTGCCGGAGATTATTTATTGTTGAACGCCAACGACGGCGGCGTTTCGGTATCAGAAGATAAAGGCACCACCTTCAAACAAACCGGTTTTGGCGATTTTTCCGGCGGAGGGCTTACCTCTTTCCAAACCAGCCAGTTTTATGGCGTCGATAAAGCGCCGGGCATCGATCGCTATGTAGGTGGTACGCAGGATAACGGCAGCTGGGTGTCGCCGGAAAACCCCAACGAAACGTCAACCTGGATTGCCGCGCCCAGCGGCGACGGATTTCAGGCGGTTTGGCATTATGGCGATGCCAACAAAATTCTCGAAACATCGCAGTTCAACAGCATTTATCGCTCGTTAAACGGTGGACAAAGCTGGCAATCGGTTTCCGGTGGTGTTAGCGGTAACGGGCCGTTTTTCACCAAACTTGCCAAATCCAAACAAGACCCGGATCTGGTGTTTGCGGTCAGTTCATCCGGTGTTTTTCGCACTGAAAATTTTGCAAATAGCTGGACAATGACCCCGATGCCATCCGGCTGGATCGGCAACAGCTCGTTCACACATATCAAAATATCGTTGATTAAACCGCAAGTTGTTTGGGCGGGACGCGATTTGAGCAGCAGCAATCCACTGTTCGTTTCAACAGATGGCGGACTTTCGTTCAGCGCGACAAATGTGTACAGTCAGGTGCCGATGGGGCGCATCTCCGGATTGGAAACACACCCGACCGACCCAAATACAGCGTTTGCCCTGTTCTCGTTTGCTGAGGCACCCAAAATTCTCAAAACTACCGATCTCGGGCAAACCTGGGAAGATATCTCCGGCTTTGGCACAAACAGCACCAGCAGCGCCGGTTTCCCGGATGTTGCGGTTTACAGCCTGTTGGTGATGCCCTATAACACAGATATTATTTGGGCCGGCACCGAAATCGGCATTTTTGAAACCACCGATGGCGGCGCCAGTTGGGCATACGCAAATAACGGATTTCCGGCAGTTGGCATTTATGAAATGCTGATTGTTGATGACCAAATTGTGGTTGCGACCCACGGTCGTGGCATTTGGTCGGTATCCCCGCCGGAGTTGGCCGGTTACACACCGCCGCCGGCAACGCTTTCGCCACGGCTGCTTTCCGCCAACGGAGTGGGTGGCGTTATCAATTTGAATGTGCAATTGCTTTCCGAATTTGATTCTACACAGGTTGTCGTTGCCGGACAGGTCGAGTTTACATTGGGCGCAAATGTTGCGCCGTTTGACACAACATTTGACGTAATTCCGCAAACATCCGGTTCGGTGGATGTTTCGCTGGCTTCGTTTAAAGATGGCGAATTGTTCAAATCTTCATCCACTACCGTTCAGTTGATTTCGCTATCACCGCCGCAGGCATCATATTCGAACAATTTTAACAGCCCA
The DNA here is from genome assembly GCA_020634975.1 of Calditrichia bacterium. Taxonomy (NCBI): domain Bacteria; kingdom Pseudomonadati; phylum Calditrichota; class Calditrichia; species Calditrichia bacterium. The sequence goes on from JACKAQ010000004.1 coordinate 138,251, forward strand.
ACCAGCGATTTTATCGGCAACGGCTTTTTTCTTCGACTTCCTGCCGGATTCAACAATCGCGCCATTCATACGGCGCACAACTATTCTAACGGCGTAGAGCTGACCTATATGCTGACGGTACCGATTATCGTCGCGAACACCAATGCGCTGATCAGCTTCGACGAGATTGCCATTATTGAACCGGGCGAACCCGGTTCCGTTTTCGGCGATAACGATTTTTGGGATTACGTAATTGTGGAAGGCTCCGCCGATCGCGGTTTAACCTGGGAATATTTGCTCGACGGATACGATGCACGAGAATATCCCGAATGGTTATCCGCATACAATAACACCGGATCGATCGATTCCACGCTATATAAAAACCGGGTGATCGATATATTGGATACGTTTTCACCCGGCGAAGAAATCCTCATTCGCTTTCGCCTGTTTGCCGATGCCGCAGCCGTTGGTTGGGGATGGGCGATTGATAATTTGAATATCCAGAACGTTGTGGGCATCGCCGAAGACGGTGCGTTGCCGCAGGCGTTTACGTTGGCGCAAAATTATCCCAATCCGTTTAACCCGAGCACAACCATCAGCTACCAATTACCTCAAAACAACGATGTCGTGTTGAAAATTTACAACACACTCGGGCAAGAAGTCCGGACGTTGGTAAACGAACGCCAAAACGCCGGTCGTTACGAAATTGTGTGGGATGGGTTGAATAGCAACGGTGCGGCCGTTGCCAGCGGCATGTATATTTACAAAATCCAATCCGGTGAATTTACCCATCAGCGGAAGATGATGCTGGTTAAATGACGGTTATTTGAAAGAAGAGATTTACCATCGGTCATGCCCGATTGTCTTTATCGGGCATCCGGACCACCGGAATCGATTCCTGCTAAAAAATTGCGGGAATGACAAATGCTGCGGACAACGAATTCAGCAAAGCCGGTCATATAATGGACAGATGACCTGATAGCAAATAAAAAAATCGAACGCTACCCAAATAATCTCATAAGATTTTAACGAAAAAGCCCTGCAAATCAGCAACATTTGCAGGGCTTTTTTGGTTTCAGATTTCCGGCTTTTTTCATCTTGAAAAATTCCTCTGCCAAAATCGAATATATAATGATGTCCTCAAAAACGCCGTCTTTTAACACCTTTTGGCGCAACAACCCTTCCCGACTCATCCCGATTTTTTCCATCACTTTTTGAGATGCCACATTTTTGGGAATAAAATTGCCGTGAATCCGGTTCAGTCCGAGTTCCTCAAAACCATATTTCAAAAGTCGTTGCGCTGCTTCTGTAACAATACCTTTGTTCCACCACGTTCTGCCAATCCAATATCCGATTTCCGCAGATTTGTTGTGTGGATCAAAATCTTTCAAACTGATCGAGCCAACCAGCGCATTCACCTGTTTCAAAATAATTGCAAATGGTGTTTCCGTGCCGGATTCGCGCAGTTGCGGATGCATGGCAATCCACTGTTCCGCATCATGCCGGGTGTACGGATGCGGTAAACGGAGCGTCATTTCGTAAATTGAGTAGTCGTTTGCCAACTCTGCAACGCGCTCAGCATCGTTCATTTCAAACGGTCGCAAGCGCAACCGTTGCGTTTCCAAAAAAGATTTATAAATATTCATATGCTGCTCGTCAAAATTTAATGTCTGGTTACTTTCCTTTATGGAATATATATTGCTCAACCGATTTGTGGCGATTAATTTTGTAACTACTCAATTAAAGAACAGATTTCCGGCAGGTCAATGGATTTTGCCGAAATCCAAATGTGAACAAAAAATATTGTTTTCTGATGACTGAAAAGAAAGAGAATCCGCAAGCCGGCAACCCGCTTCACGGAGTAACCCTTGAGATGATGTTGAACCAGTTGGTTGACCATTACGGATGGGAAGAATTGGGGAAAATTATCAACATTCGCTGTTTTAATTACGATCCGAGTATTAAATCCAGCCTGAAATTTTTGCGCAAAACACCCTGGGCCAGAAAAAAAGTAGAAGATTTATTCCGCTGGCTAAAAGCATCGGAATCGTATCTTTCGGGCGATGAATCTTGATTTATTATTTTGTTTATATTTTGAAATAAGGTAGCTTGCGGTCATCGCTTGTTTGGTTTACCTTTCATGATGGATTTGTAAAGCTTGCCAAGTTCTTTATCCCGCTGCCGTTTTTCCAGATATGTCCGTTCGTTATACGCCGATTCCCGTTGGATTTTCATGTAACTTTCGTATCGTTCGTTACTGATTTCACCGGATTCGAGTGCCTCCAAAACCGCACAACCTTTTTCGCCGGAATGTGTGCAATCGTTGAAACGGCAATTTTCTGCGATCTCCGCAATCTCCGAAAATGTTTCCGAAATCCCCGATTCCACACCAATATTTCCCAATTCTCGCATGCCAGGTGTATCGATCAGCAATGCTCCATTATCCAAAATAATCAATTGCCGGCGGGTGGTGGTGTGTTTTCCGCGTTGATCTTTTTCGCGAACTTCGCCGGTTTCGAACCGTTCGTCTTTCAATAAAACGTTGAGCAGCGTGGTTTTGCCAACGCCCGACGAACCGATCAGGCAGTAGGTATGCGCCGCTTTTAATCGATCGGTAACTGCCGGAACACCGACACCGCTGACGTTGCTGAACGGAAATATCTCAGTTTCGGGCGAAATTTCCTCGATTGCGTTACACTTTTCCTGCAGTTCCTCCGGCGAAAGCAAATCGCTTTTGCTCAGCAAAACTGCCGGCTGGATGCCGGCTTCGTAAATCATCACCAAATAGCGCTCCAATCGCCGCAAATTAAAATCCCGGTCGAGCGATTGAACGATAAATGCGGTGTCCACGTTGGCGCAAATCACCTGAAAATCGATTTTTTTGCCCGGTGTTTTGCGTTTTAAAACAGAATTTCGCGGAAAAATTTCGTGGATAATCGCGAACGTATCGTCATCAAAATATTGAACGTGCACCCAATCGCCAACTGCCGGATAATCGAGCGGGCTCGACGCGGTTAATAGCATTTTTCCGGTAATTTCCGCGGTTAAAACGGCTTTGCCGTTGTGGATCAAATAATTATCCCGATTGACGGCAACCACTCGCGCCAACGGATAATCCGCCAGTTTTTGCGGATCTATTTGATCTGTCTGAATGCGCTCAATGCCTAATTTTTCCAGTGCCATAGCGTTGTTTTCTCTGGATTTAGGTGCATCAACAAGTGTTTGAATCCTGTAAGATTTGATCCATTAAAATAATCGGGAACGAATGTGCGTTTCAAATACATGATTATTGTTTCTCAATCAACGACACCATTTTTTCAACATCCGTTGTTGGTAATTCGCAGGCGAAATTGCGACAAACATACGCCGTCGCTTTATTTTCGATAGCGGATAATTCGGCGGTAAACGGCGCAATTTTGGTAATTTCGGGATTTCTTTCATTCGCGGGACGATGCAGCACCACCGCATTCGGCAAAAACCGGCGGTGCAGTTCGCGAATCATGGTTTGGGTATCTGCATTTTCGCGGTCGCCGACAACCACAATTTCGCTGGTTTGGCGCGTGCCGAAATCGAGTCCGCAAAGCAACATGGTGTAGGCGATGGGCGATTGCCGGATCATATCCGAAAATGCCCGCCCGATTTTCTCGGCATGATTTTCAAACTCCGTTCGTCCGGTGAGGCGTGCGAGGCGTTGCAAATTGAGCATCATTACTGAGTTTCCGGAAGGAACGGCGCCATCGTAAATTTCTTTTTTGCGAACCAGCAACTGCTCTGCAGCGTCTGCGGTGAAAAAATATCCGCCGTTTTCGTTATCCCAGAAATCACTTTCCAAAATATCCGTAAATTCAATTGCAGCCTGCAGATAGCGGGTGTCAAATGTCGTTTGGTACAGTTCGGTAAATCCCCAAATCGCAAATGCGTAGTCATCCAGATAGCCGTTGATTGCGGCATCGCCGTTGCGATAGCGATGGAAGAATTTGCCATTTTTCTGGCGCATGTTTTCCAGCATAAAATCGGCAGCATTTGTTGCGGCAGCCGCGAATTCAGGGGCATCGAACGCCTGCGCCGCGCGGCTGAGCGCCGCAATCATCAGCCCGTTCCAGTCGGTGAGGATTTTATCGTCTTTCAGTGGATGCACCCGTTTTTCGCGTTCCGCGAACAGCTTTTGGCGCATGTTTTCCAAATTTGCCGCCAGCGAATCGGCGGTTGTGTTCAGCCCCGCTGCAAGTTTTTCCAACGGTTGGCGCAGATGCGGAATATTCGCGCCGGTGCGGTGCCCGGTGGCTTCTTCCATAAAATTGCCCTCTGGCTCAATCCCATAAACGCGATTGAACAATTCCGCGTCAGTTTTGCCCAAAATTTCCGCAATTTCCTGCGCCGTCCAGACGTAAAATTTGCCTTCTTCGCCTTCGCTGTCCGCGTCTTCGGCGCTGTAAAATCCGCCTTTTGCGTCGGTCATATCCCGCAACACATACGTGATAATTTCCCGGGCGGTTTTTTCGTAAAAGGAATTGCCGGTAATTTGGTAAGCTTCGGCGAACGCGATGGTCAACATCGCCTGATCGTAGAGCATTTTTTCGAAGTGGGGGAGGAGCCAATATTCATCCGTTGCGTATCGGTGAAACCCGAAACCGACGTGATCAAAAATGCCACCGAGGCGCATTTGCTGCAACGTGTGCTCAACCATTTGCAACGAAATTTTATCGCCGGTTCGTTGATGGTAACGCAATAAAAACAACAGGTTATGCGGTGTCGGAAATTTGGGTTTCTCGCTAAAGCCGCCATAATTTTTATCATAATTTTGAGCGAGTTGGGCGAAGCCGGTATTCAGCAATGTATCTTCCAGCACGCCGCCCGGCGTGTTGCCGGAAACGCGGTTCAGCGCGGCGGTAATTTGCTCCGCAGATGTCATGATTTTATCGCGGTCATTTTGCCATGCTTCTTTGATGATGGGAATCAATTCCATCATTCCCGGGCGATTAAACCGCCGGTTTTTGGGAATGTAGGTTGCCGCATAAAACGGGCGTTTATCCGGCGTCATGATGATCGTGAGCGGCCAGCCGCCGCTTTGGGTCATCATTTGGCAAACGGTCATGTAAATATTGTCGATGTCCGGGCGTTCCTCGCGATCAACTTTGATGTTGATAAACGCATCGTTCATGAGCGCCGCAACGCTGGAATCTTCGAACGATTCATGTGCCATTACGTGGCACCAGTGGCAGGTGGAATAGCCGATCGATAAAAAAATGGGTTTGTCCTGCGCTTTTGCGGCAGCAAATGCTTCTTCGCCCCACGGATACCAGTCCACCGGATTTTCGGCGTGCTGGAGCAAATAGGGGCTTTTTTCGTGAATTAAACGATTGTATGCGTCATTTTGCATGATGTTTCCGGTTTTGTTGGATTGATCCTGACAGCTGATTGCCAGCCCAAATAAAACTATCAGCAAAAATGGCGAATGGCAAACGGATTTTTTTCGGAAATCAGATTTTCGGGATGTAAAAAAGTGGGAGTGCATGACAGAAATTTCGGGATTAACCGAGCCGCCGGATTGCCAGCATCGTTACGTCATCTGCCTGCGGTTCGCCATCGGCAAACGATTCGATTGCGGTGAGAATTTTTTCGACGAGCTGTTGCACCGGCTGGTTTTTCGGGGCGGATGAAACGAGTTCGTAAAGCGGATCTTCGCCCCATTCCTCGCCATCGGCGTTCACCGCTTCGTTTACGCCGTCGGTGTAGCTGAGCAGCAAATCGCCTTTCCGCAATGTGATGTTTCCGGTCTCGTAAGTGTAAACCGGCAACACGCCCAAAATCAGCCCGCCGATGTCTAAAAACTCCATTGTTCCGTCGGCACGCAGCAAAATGGGGTTGTTGTGTCCGGCGTTTACGTATTCAATATTGTTTGTGGCTTTATCGAGAATCGCGACAAAAAAGGTGATGAATTTATCCATTCCGGTGTTGTCGTAAATCAGTTTATTTAATCGACTTACGACTTCCTCGATTGGCAAGCCGACTTTTACGAGCACCCGCAGTGCAGCCTGCAAATTGGCCATCAGCAGTGATGCGGGAACGCCTTTTCCGGACACATCGGCAATTGCCAGCGCAATCCGCCGGTCGTCGATGGGGATGATGTCAAAATAATCGCCGCCAACCTGTTTGCTGGACGCGTTCATGCCGTACAAATCGTAGCCGTCTAATGCGGGAATGGCCTTCGGCAGCAGTTTTTTCTGGATGTTCCGGGCAACATTTAGCTCCTCTTCCAATCGCTGTTTTTCCAGCGTTTCTTCGAAAAGCCGGGCATTTTCCAGCGATGTGACCGCCTGGCTCACCAACGTGGATAAGAATTCCCGGTCGGTTTCGGTATAAGTTTGTCCGGAGATTTTTTTGCCGAGCAGCAAATAGCCGATCAATTTTTCCTGATGCTGCATCGGAATTAGCGTTTCAACTTCTTGTTTTTGCAGGAGTTGCTTTAGTCGTTCATTTTTGATTTGAGAAACAGCAATTGCGGATTCCGGTTGTTTGAACGCCAGCAATTCCGGGTAAAGTCCTTCCAGCAGATCACTTTTGAAACCGCGCGATTCCTGCCGAACCAGATGATCGTCGCGTTTGAGCAACAGCGCATATTTGGTGATGAGCATTTGCCCCATCACCGCGTAAATCAATAATCGCAGAATTTTTTGGGCGTCCAGCGTTGCGGAAAGACCGCGTGCGATATCGAACAGCGTGCGGAGTTCCTGCACTTTTTCATCGAGCTGCCGGTTGATTTGTTTGATTTCTTCCAGTTGCAGCGCGTTATCGATAGTCGTGGCAGACATATTCGCCAGCGAATTGAGAAAATTGACTTCGTCATCGCTGAATTCATTTTTCGTGAGCTTTGCGCCAAACATCATAAAACCGAGCAACTGGTTGTTGTTTACAAACGGAACACCCAATTCCAGCCGCGATTCTTCTACAAAAGCTTTCAGTTTTGGCGGGCATCTCTCGCCCATTTTTTCGAAATGTTGGGGTGTAAAACAATCTTCGGGAATGTCTTTTTGATCAAAAACAGTTTCCTGCAAGGCTTTGGAAATACCTTTTGCCATCACAACTTTGTATTGGCCATCCTGTTTGAGGATGATGCCGCCGCGCGAAATCATCATTCTGCCCATGGGAATAAGCATCACATTGTTGAGCACGCGCCGCAGCTCCAGCGATTCGTTGATCAGTTGGCTGATTTCAAATAGTGAGGAAAGCTCCAGCAATCGCCGGTTCACTTCATCGATCGATTGTTGGGGATATTTTTCGGAAAGATAGTCGAACAGTTGGGTCATTTAGTTACCCGTTGGTGCGGATTTTGACCATTTTTACTTCGTTTCGCACACCGGGTTTTATGTTGAAAGATACTTTATCCATCAATGTTTTGATCAGGTGCACGCCAAGTCCGCCCGGTTTCATGCGTTTGAGGTATTCGTTCATATTGGGGGATTTCAAATCGTTGGGATTAAAACCCATGCCACGGTCTGCGATGGTAATTTCGATGCGGTCCTTCCGGGTGCGAACGGTGACCAGTATTTTGGGATCACTTTTGTCATCGCCGGTGTATGCGTGGGTAACCACATTTGCACATGCTTCGTCCACTGCCAGTTCAATCTGATAAATATCGTCATCAGAGAAACCAATATTTGCTGCAATTCCGGAAATGAACTTGCGTACAATATCCAGATTTTCGGATTTTGCCGGCAGATTCAATCGAAAAGTGTTTTTAGCAGTGCTCTTTTTGGTTTTATTCATGAAATTAATATCCTGACATTTCACTGGGTAAACTTGCCCGTCGCTTCGCTGGTGCTGTCGTAAAACTCGTATAAACTGGGGAAACCCAACAAATCAAATACTTTAAATACGCGCGGTGTTACCTCTGTCAGTTTAATATCGCCGTTATTGTCTCGAACTTCTTCGATGAATCCCATAAATACACCTAACCCGGCAGAGCTGATGTATTGCAGCTGTTTCATTTCAACAACAATGTTGAAGCGATCTTCAGCTACAAGGGTATTCAAGGCATTTTCAAACTCGGGCGCTGTATGCGCATCCAGATAGCCTGACAAACACAGGATACTTACCTGGCCTTCGTCTTTGCGCGCGACTTCAAAGTTTGCCATCCATTCCTCCTTCTAATACAGGCAGTGCATTATCTACGTGGGTAATACCTGAGTTGTTACCCGATGCCACATTTTTTTGCATTTTAAACGGAACAAAATCTTATAAAATCTTGATTATCCCAGATAATTGAGACGATCGTATTTTCAACAGATACAACAGCTTGCGAAAATGAATTTTCCGCATTGAATTTTTAGCATATAAAATAACCCGTACGAACGAGTAATCAAAATATATTTCACGATTTTTATATCAGATAACGGGATTACACGATTTTAGATGCAATAATATTTTTTATTTTTCAGGAATACCGGTGGGGGCGAAAAATTTATTAATCGAGCAGCAATTCCAGTGGTTCCGATAAAATTCGGGTGCCGGCGCTGTTTCGGGATTCGCTGATGCGGTTGCCCTGTGGATCGTGCAAAGAAACGATGCTGCGGCTAACATCCGCCACCACAATAGTTTGGTCGGATGGGTTCACACCAATGGCTTCGATGCTGCCGAACTCCGCTTTGCGGAAAATTTCCTGACCGGCGGCGTTCATTTTCACCAGTGCGTCGTCGCTGCCATCAATTTCCTGTGCCAGAAAAATAGCATCGGGGCCGATCACGGTAACCCTGCGGTAACGTCCCTGCAAACTGATCGGTGTTGTATTATTTTGATTGTCGATTTGCAACAACTGGCTGGCAGTTGTTCCGGCGGAAAGCGCATAAACATTCCCGCCCAAAACAGCAATGTCCCGACCTGTAAAGCCGCTATCAAACGGCCAGTCGGCGGTTAGGCGGGCAACGCCGGCGTTGATTTCGTATCGTGATATTGCCTGATCGCTCATCACCCAAACGGCATCGCTTGCAGCGCTTTGTTTGATTCGCCGGTAATCGCGGTTTTCATCCAGTTTCGTGATGCCGATTAAATTATTATTGAACAGCACAAACAGCCGTTTTCGCACATTGTCAAGTACATATAATTGCCGTTCATTCACATTAAAAAACAGGTCCTCGGCTTTGGACAGCGAATCGAAATAGAAAAACCTTTCCCGCCCATTTTGCCGGTTCAAACTGACGATGCTTTTGAGATACGTTGGCGTGCTAAACCAAAACAGAGAATCGCCGGATGTTGGTGTCGCCCAGTTTTCGGATAAAAATTCGGTTCGGTAGTCGCGGAGGGTGTGTTGCAAATCGTAACTGAGCAGCTTCACATTTCGGTCGTCGGTGGTGAGCACCCACCACTTGCCGTTTCCGATGAGTGTGCTTTCCACATTTGAGGGTGTGGATTCCACATTTGTGCCGAGCACGGAAACTCGGTAATAATAGCGCTGACCGGGCTGCACTTGAAAATCTGTGAATTGCGTTGTGGTTTGGGATACTTCCTGAAATCCGAGCAAATTTTCTGGGCTTCCGATTGAGCGATAAACCCGGAATCCGGTGATATCCTCAACCTGTCGGTTGAGTTGCCAGCGCAGCGTAATCTTATCCGATTCCGGCAATAGTGTTAGCGAAATTACCTCATCCGTTTCTCCGGGTTCAAACGGGTTGCTGCGTCCCCGCTCGGTACATCCCCAAAAGTAGAGAGATGTAAATACAAAAAAAATAAGCAGATAAAGAAATAGATGTGGTGATTTTACCGGCGGTTTCATGGATGTCCGAATGTTCAGTTCCGTTAACAAAATTTATTCATTGCGGCACATCGCCCAAAACATGATCGCATGCCGTTTGAAATATAACATCTCTAACAACAAAAGGTTTCCACAGCGCCGTGAAAACCTTTTGAATGAAAATTGAAAAATAGTCTATTTACATCAGTTTTTTGTTGCTGCGATAACATCGTCGTAATCCGGTTGCTGAGCAATATCCGGAACCAATTGGTTGTATTGAAGGATGCCCTTTTATCCACAATAAATACCGAACGTGCCAGTTGACGCCATTCTTTTATTAACACACCATAATTCGTGCCGAACGAAACAGTCCGGTGATCAGAAAGCAGAACAACTTTGTCAACTCCTGTTGCGCCGCACCAGCGTTTTTGGGCAGGTGGTAAATCTACACTAATGGTTAAAATGACAACATCATCGCCAAGTTGCCCGCTATTTCATTAAACCGTCGGGTTTCCATATCGCAAACACCGGTGTCCAGGCAAGTGCATGCAGAAATTATTATTGTCTTTCCTGCAAAATCGCTGATGGACTTTAACTGGCATCAACCCAATTGCAGAAAAATCCGGTGCTTTTTGTCCAATAGAAATATTTTCACCAACCAAATTGAGCACATTGCCGCGTGACGTAACAGTTTTTTGATCACTCATAAAAACACTCCGTATATTGTATTGAGTTTAACCTGTTAAAAATGATTGCGAAATATAATTCCCTTTGATAACGGATGGAAATCCTTTCAAAAAAACAGGTTTTTCGCTATGAAAAATGTGATAATTCCAATCGATTCTTTTTTTTTGGAAATAGTTTGTTAAATTTTGCTACACGTATTTTAAAAAAATATAGATTGAAACAATAAATTAAATGACAGCAACAACAGATTTTTCTGAAAAAGCGGCAGCGATTGCGGAGATTTTGAACCGGCTGTATCCCAACCCTCCGATACCTCTGAAACATGAAGACGCTTACACACTGCTCATCGCGGTGCTGCTTTCTGCGCAATGCACGGATGAACGGGTGAACAAAGTAACGCCAATGCTCTTCGATCGGGCGAAAACACCGGCAAAAATGGTAACCCTTGCTGTTGCTGATATTCAAGAAATTATTCGTCCGTGCGGGCTTTCGCCGCGAAAATCCAAAGCGATTTATGAATTATCGCAAATTTTGCTGGATAAATTTGATGGCGAAGTTCCGGCAACCTTTGAAGATCTGGAAGCATTGCCCGGCGTTGGGCACAAAACGGCATCTGTGGTAATGACGCAGGCTTTTGGCGTTCCCTCATTTCCAGTTGATACCCATATTCACCGGCTGGCATACCGTTGGGGATTATCGTCCGGGAAAAATGTTGAGCAAACAGAAAAGGATCTCAAAGCAATTTTTTCGCCGGAAAGTTGGGCTAAATTACATTTGCAGATCATTTATTTTGGGCGCGAGTATTGTCCCGCACGGGGGCACAATCCGCAAGAGTGCCCAATTTGTAGCAAATACGGGCGCGAAAATCTCGATCGGTGATCCGCCAAATTCGGAAAATTCGCATAAAAAATTTAAAATTGTGCGATTTGAAAGAGAGATTACCCCGAATTTGTTGTTAATTTCTTTCGGAGTTGAGAAATACATTCTATCGTCGGTCATCCTGACCAGTAAATTCCGTTATCAACAATATGCCTGTGCGAATGAGATTAAATTGAATCAGGAGCGGTAAGTGACAGATTTATCAAGGGAGGAGTTTTCTTCCTACAACTACTCTAAATATTTTGATCTGGCTCCGGTCGGTTACATGACGTTGGACGCTGCAGGAACAATCGTTTCGACAAATTCGCAAATTGCTGCAATGCTGAACGCGAATGTTGAAGAATTGGTATCGAGCAGTTTTATCAATTTTGTTTCATTGGAAGATCAGGATAAATTTTTACAATTTCTGACACAGCTTTCCGATTCCGGAGAACGGGCAACTTGTGAAGTTGATATCCCGTTGGATAATGTTGAAAACATAGTGCTGGAGCTGCACGGTATTGCCGTTTTTGATGCAAATGGTAACCAGAAAGGCTATTATCTGGGATTGATGGATATTACGCGAACGAAACGACTGGAGCTTCAACTGGTGCAATCGCAACGGTTAGAGGCGTTGGGCGTTCTCGCCAGTGGTGTCGCGCACGATTTCAATAATATTTTGGGTGCCATTTTGGGCTTTTCGGAATTGACGCTGTATGAGTTGCCAAAAGATAATCGCCAGCGAAGTTACATCGAGCAAATCCAAAAAGCGGGTCTTCGCGGTAAAAATCTGGTGGAACAAATATTTGCCTATAGCCGCCGGGTATCGATGGATCAAAAACCGGTGCCGTTACAGGTTGTGCTTGCCGAGGCAGTGAAAATGCTCCGCGCATCCATTCCCGCGAATGTGGAAATTCGCACCAATTTCAGCATGGAATGCGAAAGCGTAATGGCAAACATTACCCAAATACACCAAATTGTCATCAATTTATGCACGAACGCGTTTCACGCCATTCACCCTGGTCCCGGAATAATCGAGCTTATTCTCGAGCCGCTCACCAACGATTTGGTTGATGAGCAGGTCGAGTTGATGCCAAAACCTGAATATTTCATTCGGCTAAAAATAAAAGACAACGGCAAAGGGATGGATGACGACACGCTCCGGCAAATTTTTAATCCTTTTTTTACCACAAAACCGGCTGATTTGGGAACCGGGTTGGGATTATCGATAGTCCAGAATATCGTCAAAAGCCATTATGGGCAGATGTCCATTTACAGCACGCCCGGCGTCGGCACGGAATTCAACATTTATTTTCCGGTAACAGATGTAGACAGTGCAGACGAAGTGGATGAAATTGAAGACATGGAACGCGGCGACGAATCCATTTTGCTGGTGGATGACGAGCAATCGCTGGTGATGGTCGGGCGTAAATTGCTCGAGCATCTCGGATACAAAGTTACCGCAGTGAATGAGAGCTCGCAGGCTTTGGAGTTGTTCAAAGAAAATCCGTTCGGTTTTGATCTGGTAATTACCGACCAAACCATGCCGGAACTCACCGGTGTGGAACTGGCGCAGCAAATTACCAGTATACGTGTGGGAACGCCGATTATTTTGCTGACAGGCTACCGGAATTCGGAAACGGTTTCGGATGCGCGGGCAGCGGGCGTCTCGGAAATTTTGACGAAACCGATTGATATTCGGGTGTTTAGTCAAAAAATCCGCAGGGTGTTGGGAAACACCTGAGTCCCTGAAAACTGAAACGATCGAGATAATATGTTTGCCAAATTACTATTTGTTTTTGTCACCATTCCGTTGGTCGAAATGCTCATTTTAATCAAATTGGGCGAAGCTATCGGGTTTTGGCCGACGATGGCAATGGTTGTCGTAACCGGTATCATTGGCGCATCGCTGGCAAAAGCGCAGGGATTTCTGGCGCTGAATCGCATTCGCAGCGAGTTGAACACCGGCAAATTGCCCGCCGACGAACTGGTGGATGGGCTGCTGATTCTGATTGGCGGCATCGTGCTGCTAACCCCCGGATTGCTCACCGATTTAGCCGGATTTTCGTTGATGGTCCCGGCGATCCGCACGGTTATCCGGAAATGGCTGCAACGCCGCTTCAAAGGATTTTTGAGCAATCGCAGCAATGTTTTTGTAACCGGTTATTCCCGAAAACCGGAATACACCGACGACTACCGGATCGAAGAATAGCGGAAAAATTTCCGATTGAAAAACGGGCTCAGCGTATGATACAACAGTATTTTCTGGGCTGCCCGATATGGGCAAACCGCGAATGGGTCGGCGAATTTTTTAGTCCGGACGCCCGCCCGGCAGATTTTTTGAAACAATATGCCGACGTGCTCAACACAGTGGAAGGCAACAATACGTTTTACGGATTGCCCAAAAAAGACACCGTAAAACGCTGGTACGCAGAAACACCCGCAAATTTTCGCTTCAGTTTTAAATTCCCCAAAACCATTTCGCATGAACACAAACTCGGTCATACGGACAAATTGCTGGCTGAATTTTTGGATACAATGTCGCCATTGGCGGAAAAACTGGGCATCCTCTTTTTGCAGTTGCCACCCGGTTTCGGTAGCGAAGGGCTGCCCGCTTTGGCGCGATTTCTGGAACAATTGCCGGGCGAATTTGAATATTCGGTTGAAGTTCGCAACGAGGATTTTTTCCGGGAAAACGGCGCCGGCGCCGCGTTGAACGAGTTGCTCGCCAATCGCAACGTAAATCGAGCAATTTTCGATACCGCAGTATTGCATGAAATGGAAAGCGACGACCCGTTTGTAATTGCTGCCCAAAAACGCAAACCCAAAATGCCCACCCAATTTGTGGCAACCGGAAATCACCCGTTTGTGCGATTTGTGGGACACAACACGGTAAAACCCAACCTGCCATTTTTGCAACAATTAGCCGTAACCGTCGCCAGTTGGATTGAGGGCGGGCGCGCACCGTTCGTCTTTTTTCACTCGCCGAACGATTTTTACGCACCGCATTTGTGCCGCGCATTTCACCAAATTTTGAAAGAAAAATTGACATCCGTTGATGTGGGAAATTTTCCCGCGTTTCCTGCGGAACGGCGGGATGGGGAACAACTCAGCCTGTTTTAGCTGTCAGCGCAGCGATCGCCATTTTTCCGCTAAGCGCTGCACTTTCGATGGTTGCGGGCAGTTCTGTATCTATCCAGTCGCCGGCGAGAAAAAAATTGGCAATCCCGGTTTCCGTCATCGGGCGATGGCGCAGGCTTTCCGGTGTTTGCAAAAATGTGGCGCGTTTTTCGCGAATAATTTTATGTGCTGCCAACCCGAAATCTGATTGCAAATCCTTCAAAAAATAGTGCCGGAATTCGCTGTTCACCTGTTCGAGAATGGCTGAATCATCGGCGTTCGCCAGATCGAACGCGGCGCTGATCACCAGCGAATAGCCGTGCAAATCTGCGTCACCGGTTGCCGGTAATTCAAAAATCCATTGTACCGGCGAATCGACCAAAGCAGCCGGAAATTGTGTTGGGATCGGTTTCCGCAACCACAAATACACCGTAATAATTGGCGAATACTCAAATTTATCCAGCGACAACGACAGTTTGTTTCGCGCTTCCGGCGAGGATTCCAAAATGCGGGAAAGTGCATGCGGCGGTATTGCAGAGATTGCGGTTTTGACTTCAATTCGCTCACCGCGATGCGTTTCCAGTGCAGAAATGCGTTTATTTTCCACGAGCATTTTTCGGACAATTGTTCCGGTGCGCAACGCACCGCCGTTTTTCGCCAAATATTCTGCAAATGGTTTGGCAAATAACTCACTCAACCCGGTTTTCGGGATTCCCAATCCACAGGTTTTGGCGTTGCCCAAAAATGCCAGTTTCAGGGTTTGGTGCAGTAAAAAGGCACTGGCTTTGTGAACCGGCGTGTTCAGCGTTGCCAGCGTGATCGGTTCCCACAATAATTTTTCCAAAAACGGGGCGTTGCCGACGGAATCCAGCCATTCGCGGACCGTCGCGCCGCGCAGATCTTCCGCGGAAGTTTTCAGCCATTGCCAACCGAATCGCCGCAAAAATCGCCAGTCAGCACCAGTCAGCGGCGCATGTCGCACCAGCGGCAGCAAAAAATGAAACGGTGCGGGAAGCCGGCTGGAGCGGAACGCGAATTTTCGCTGATTGTTTAGTTGAAAATAAATTTCGAGAGCAGGTTGAAAATGCACACCGTCGATCGAGCCGAGCTTTTTCAACAACCAGATCGTTTCGTGATAGGCAGCGGAGAGCACATGCTGTCCGTTGTCGATGGTGTGGGAAATATCTTTGGCAAAAAGGGAGCGGGCACGACCGCCGGGATTTGGTGTGGCTTCGAGCACCAGCGGTTGCCAACCGTTTTCGATGGCGTGAACGGCTGCGGAAATTCCGGCAACGCCGCCGCCGATGATCACAACCTGGCGATCGTCCATTTTAGCCGAACATTTTTATTGTTGAAACCGTGCGGGCAGTTACCCAGATTTTTGCGGGCTTGCTGAGTTTGATCGGCGTTTCCAAAACCTGGAATTTTTCAGACTCTATCTTGTGCAATAATTTAAAATAAACGTTTTTCATGATTTCTGCGACCAGCATGTTCCGGCGTTCATTTTCCGGCAAACAGGCGTTGGCTTTGTCGTAAAATTCGTGGGCACGCTGCGCCTGAAATTCCATCAATGCCACAAAACGATCGCTGTAATTGGCTTGCATAATTTCGTTTTTGTCCACGTTGAAGCGATATAATTCATCGTCGGGCAGGTAAATTCGCCCCAATTTTGCATCGGTGCCAACATCGCGGATGATGTTGGTCAACTGCAGCGCGATGCCCAAATTTTCCGCATATTCTTTGATCATCGGATCGCGATAGCCAAAAATCTGGATGCACATCAGCCCCACACAGGACGCGACGCGATAGCAATACAATTTCAGATCGTCGAACGAGCGATATTGTAAATCGTTGAGATCCATCCGAACACCGGCAATCAATTCCAGAAAATATTCGAATGGAATTTTGAAGCGCTCGGCAACCTGTTGCACAGAATCGAAATAGTTGGAAACTTTGCGGCTGAAACAATTCTTCAGCTCAATTTCCCATTTGTTGAGCTGACGGATGCGCTTTTCCAGCGGGCTGGCATCGTCTGCAATATCGTCGGTTTGGCGGCAAAATGCATACAGTGTGTAAATCGCCTGCCGCTTTTCTTTCGGCAGAAAAAAGAACGAATACAGAAAGTTGCTTTTGCTCTCGAAAGTGATTTGCTGTTCGGTTTGTTGTTGCATATGAAATCCTATTTTCCGCTGGTTATGGTTCGAAAAATCAGTTTGATCCAATCCGTTTTAGCCAGTTTCGGTCGCGTTTTGAGCACATCGTAATTCATATTTTCAATTTTTTGGAGAATTGCCAAACCGCCTTCAACGGTGAGTTGCAACTCCTTCCGCAGCCGGAAATCGACGCTGGAAAGCAGCGGTTTTCCGGTGTTGAACAATTCTCGGGTTTCCCGCACCAACGCTAGGATGCAGTCGCGAAACGCCGGATTTGTGTCGCCAGCAAACAGTTGATCTTCTGAAATACGGTGCTTTTCCAAAAAATCTTTCGGAAGATACACACGATTTTTGGCAAGATCAACACTAACATCCTGCCAAAAATTGGTGAGTTGCAACGCCGTGCAAATGGCGTCTGAGCAGGCGAATCGTTCCGCATCGCGATAGCCGTTGAGCAGCAAAATCAACCGCCCAACCGGGTTAGCGGAACGGCGGCAATAGTCACGCAACTCTGCCATATTTTCGTATCGATTTTTTTCGAGATCCTGCAAAAATGCGCTCAGCAAGTCATCGAACAGCGAAACCGGTAAATCGCAAACCCGGATGGTGTTTGCCAGCGCCAAAAAAATCGGATGCGTCGTTTCGCCGGAAATTGCCGCGTGCAACTGCTCCCGCCAGCGCAGCAAGCCCTCGCGATCAGCAAACTCGTCTGCGAGATCATCGGCGTGGCGGGCAAAAGCATAAATCGCGTAAACATGCCAGCGCATTTTTCGGGGCATCAACACCGAGGCAACCGGAAAATTTTCGTAATGGCTTTGGGTAATCTTTCGGCAGTGCGCATATGCCGACCGCAATTCGGGGGAAATGGTGCTAAATCGAATTTCCGGTGCTGTTTTTTTGTCCAATCGGTTGCTGTCCGGCGTTTAAATTTTCAGGTTAAAAATAGCGTGTTAGCGCAATGCGTTCAATGGGAAAATCATATTTTTCGGGAAATACGGCGCAGAATCCGGGTGTTTTTGCAAATTACGCGTTGTGAATCCGGCTAATGCAACAAGGGTTTTGGACGATAATTCATCAAATAAACGCCATTTTTGCCTGCGTTTTTTTGTGAAATTTCAATACCGTGAAAGGAAATTCATGAGTACCAGCCGGGCGAAGGAAATTGCCGAAAACGAAAAAATCAAACGACTGCAGGTGTTGGAAACCGCTGAAAAAATGGCGCGCAATCATTGGTATTTTAACGATCTGGTTGAGCACATTAACGTTGGCATTGTGGTGTTTGATTTGCTGAAAGAGCGCATCGTTGCGATGAACAAAACCGCCGAAGGCTATTTTCGCAACACGGTTAAACCGAAAGATTTTTATACGTTATACAACATTTTTTTCCGCAACAATCAGGATTCCCAGTTGAACATCAACTGGTATATTCCCCGGGCGCAGGTGCTCACATACGGCAGCCGCACTTTTGGCTACACGATCCATCCCATGCAGGGCGGTTACATGGGGCTTTTTGTTCAGGATATTACCCAAAAAGAACGCCAAAAAGCGCTGGAGGATGCCCGGGAATTTGTGGAAGTGGTGGATTCCGTTTTTGAAGGCGTACGCGATGCGATCGATTCGCCAACGGAATCGTTAAAAATGACCCTGCAATCCCTTCGCGATCAACTGTTGAAAGATGAAGACAGCGCCAAACTGGCGCAAATGGATCGCGCGCTGGCGAAAGTTGAGCAAATTGAATCGCTGCTGCAATCGATGAAAGATGTGCAATCTTTCGAACCGGTGAAGATTGAATGTGTCGATTTGGTGCTATTTGTAAAACGATTTGCGAAATTGTTGAAACCGTATCTGGACCGGCGGGAAGTGAAGCTGCAAACCGTTTTTCCGGATGACGAGGTGCTCTGCGCGATCGATCCGGAAATGTTCAAACGCGCACTGCTCAACGTTTTGGCAAATGCCATCGATGCGATCGAAAATAATGCCGCACCGCAAATCACTATCACGGTTTTCCAGAATAATGACCGGATTCATTTGACGGTTGAGGACAACGGCATCGGCGTGCCATCGCTGTTGCAGGACAAATTATTTTACCCGTTTTACACCTCCAAACTCGAAGCTACGGGTTTGGGATTAACCACTACACGAAAAATTATCACATTGCACAACGGCGATATTTCCGTAAAAAGCATTCGCGGTGTGGGCACGGTTCTGGAAATTATTTTGCCGGTGGAAAATCCGCCCAAAAACGCCATGAAATAAATTTTCAAAATTGGTTCATTAAGAAATTGAACGCCAGCCCAACCGGTTGGCGTTTTTTTTTGTAAATTTCGTGAATCAGTGGAAATACAATTTCATGAAATATCGCTTTACAGAATAAAATTCTCGCCGTATTTTTCAACAAATCAATAGATAACAAATAGATAGGTGCGCAAATGGCCATTTTCCGCAGTTCGATAAACACCGGTGATTCCGCCTTTGGGCGATACGACGGCCTCAGCCGGATCATCTCAAATGTGCTGGATGAGCTGGATCCCGGCGCAGACAAAGCCGATAAACGGCGCTGGATTCGCTGGCATTTTCTCTACATCATTTGGTGGGAGGGCGACCGCGCACGGGCACGGCAACAATACAGCGGCGGACCGGCGCGCGGATTGATGCAACTGGAACCGGCAACTTTTTGGGACATCACCCAAAATTTCACATTTAAGGCAACGCGGCGCATTCAATGGCTGGCGGATGCCGCCGGTGTCAGTTACAGCGAAATGGAACAGGCGCTGAATGCATATGTCGAAAATAACCGGGTTTGGGACGACGGGCTAAACTGGTGGCGCGGCAAAAATAGTTGGCCAACTTCCGGCGGTGCCGAAAGAAAAATCGAAAATTGGCTCTCCAATGTGGACAGTTTCGCGATGGTGATGATGCGGTTTCACTTTGCACGATTGGGCGGCGGGCATCGGTTTCCACCGGAAAATACCGCAAATTTATCCGATAACCCGCAACGCGACCCCTATAAACCGGAACATTCGCTCGGCTGGGCTCGATGGTGGAAACGCTCGTTTCCGAATGCCGGGGAAGAGGAGCGTCAGCGCCGGAATTTTGAAACCCGTGCAGCAGATCTGGACAATGTTGCCACCGGACGCAACGACGACCCGGGTTCCGGCGATCCCGGTAGTGGCGATCCCGGTAGCGGAAACGGTGGCGGCGGTGGCAAATGTTTTATCGCGACAGCCGTTTACAGCGCAGACAGCCCGGAAGTGCAATTGCTCCGGCATTTTCGCGATACGCAATTGCAACCCACCTTTTTGGGGCGTCAGTTCGTAAAATTATATTATCGAACCAGCCCGCCGATGGCGCGGTTGATTCAAAAATCGCGATTGCTGGTGCGGATTTCCCGGTCATTGCTGGATCGCGGCATCTCGATTCTCAAAAAGAAAAAATGAATTTTTAAACAGGAAAAATAGATGAGTCAAATTCAAGAAAAACAATCGGTTAAGTCAGTGAAACATCCGCATTTGCAACGGTTGTTGACAGAAAATAAAATGGTTGCAGAAGCCAGCGCCACGCTCGTTTCCCAGTTTTCACCGGCGCAGCTAAACTGGAAACCGGATGCCAAAATATGGAGTATGCTGGAAAATTTTGATCATTTGAACATCATTATGGGAATGTATTTCCCGGCGATGGAAAAGCATTTGAACATGCTCAAAAGCCGCGATCTCAAAAGCACCGATGCGTTCAAACCAACCTGGTTTGGGAAAATGTTTGTCGGGATTGTGTTGCCGGAGAGCACCCGCAAAATGAAAACGGTGGGCGTTTTTGTGCCGCAACAGGGCACGAAAGACCCGGAAGAAGTGATGCAGCAATTTGAGAAAAATATTGCACAACTGGATCAAATGATTTTCGAAAGTGACGGATACGCGCTGAATTATAAAAAATTTGCATCGCCAGCCAGCGCTTTGGTGCGGCTGACTTTGGGCGAAGCGCTTTGGCTGCAGGTTGCCCACAATCACAGACATTTGTTGCAAGCCAAACGTTTACAAGAACTTAGCGATTTCCCGAAAGTGTAAAAATATTAGTGCGATTCCTGATTCGATCAAATATTACATAGCTGCAGAGAATTTTCCCTGCAGCTTTTTTTACATCAATATTGATTGGGCATCGTGCCAACCATTGCCATTGTCGCCAGAAAAAATATGATTCCCACTACAGCCAGCACCAAACCGATGATCAGCATAACTTTGGTGATAAAAAACGCCGATTTCTGTTTTTCGAACGCCATTTCCAACGTAACCGTACTGCCTTCGTTTAAATAGCGATTAAAATTATCTGCCGCTTCGCGAATGCGCAGGCTGGCGATAATATACGGCACGCCGATAATCGCGCCGATAATGCTGAGGCAATTGAGCGCACCGAGAATGATACCCATAATTCCTACAAAATTCATGTGACCGGTCATTTCCCGAACGTCCTGCTGGGCTTTGGGGCTAAGTGAATCATTCATAAAATGATCTCCCATATTGATGTTAAGTAATATTATTTAATGATTTGCGGAGAAACTAAAACTGGATTCGCATGCCTTCTTCGGCAATTTTATAGCCTTTATCGATAACTAATTTTCGTGCATCGCTGTCCGGCTGCATCACCGGATTGGTGTGATTAAAATGGATAAACACAATTTTAGCGCGTTCCGATTCTGGCAGTGAATCAAAAAGCGCCATGCTTTCGCTGATAAACGGATGAGGGATTTCACTCATATCGCGACCGGGAATTTCGCCATTTTCAAAAAATGTGCCGTCGAGAAATGCCACATCCACCTTGCTTATCTCGTTGATAATATTGTGGTTCCATTGGTTCCATTTATCGATGTCCGGAATAAACAGCGCCGATTTTTCCCGCCCGTTGATGCGAAACGCCACGGTTTCGCTGAATTCATCGCGATGGGGAACGCGGATGGGCTGAATCGTCAGATGTTCGGATAGCGTGATAACAGAATCTTCAGCTATCGGCATCAGCCGGATGTTTTCCAATTCCACCAACAATTTCCACGGCCCGTTAAGTTGCAAAAAATCAGTCATTTGCGGCATTGCGAAAACCGGCACATGTTTGGCGCCCATAGATTCGCGACCGAGATACATCAAGCCGGTGTAGTGCCCGATGTGCGCGTGCGTCAAAAAAATACCGTCGGGAATTTCCGAATCGAGCGCCGGAGAGTTGGATTGCAAATTGCGCATCTGAAAACGCAAATCGGGCGTTGCTTCGATCAGCCAGCTTTTGCCGGCAGCTTCGTCCACAATTCCGATGCTGGCGACCATTTTTCGCAAGCCGGGCTGTTGCCAAACGGCTGCACAACATGATTTTTTGCAGCCAGCCTGCGGAAATCCGGCATCCTGCGCGATGCCCAAAACGATTAAAAATTGTGTGGGTGAATTTTTTTTGCTTCTGTGCCAAAACAGTCATGCTTAAAATCAGCAAAAACAATATGTTGTATTTTATAAACGGTTGATTCATCCGGTATGTCACCAATTCAGTTTTTCATTGAAAAAAGCGACTAATTCATCTGCATTTTTTTCGTGTTGTGCAACATTCGGATGCCAATCTGCACCGAAACCATTTTCGCCCTGTGTGCTCAGCGAAAAAGTGAAAACATTGCTGTCGCCATTTTTCTCTGCGATCGTAACCGCCTGTTTTATATAGTGTTGGCAGGTTGACAATGCATCGCTGGAAAGCATCGGACCATCCAGACAAATGATTGTTGCCGCCGGATATGCCACCCGGATTTTGCCGAGAAACGCGGAATAATCGCCGATAAATTCAGTTGCTTCGGGAATGCCATTGGCAAAATCGTTGGTGCCGAGATTGATAACGGCGACATCGGGCTGCCACTGCGAGAATTGCCATTTTTGGGGCGATTGTGGGTAAATTTGCTCGAACAATTCCGGCAGCAATCCGGTGCGGCTGCCATCGTAATTCCGGTGAACGCCGCGTCCCGAAAAGCAAATAGCGCGATATTCCGCGTCCAGTTTTCGGGACGCGATTGCGCCGAACGCCCGGTAGCCATCCTCTGTTGCAGCGGTGAAACCTTCGGTTTCGGATGCGGCTTCGTTCCCAAATCCGCAGGTGATGGAATCGCCGATAAACTCAATTTTTCGCTGGGGCAACTGTGGTGGGGAAAGCAGCAATCCGCCCGCATTCAGTCGGATGCCTTCGAAAATCCCCACGCCGCACATCGCCTCCGTTCGCCGGAAAATGGTCACACTGTGCGCTGCTTCCGGCAAATTTTCGGCAAGTCGATATTCGTTTTTTTCGGGAGCGGCGTGCAGCAATTGCGGTGGATTGTTATCGATAATCACGGTGTAAACATTTTCCGTGTGCTCCGGATCGTCGGGCAGATGCCGCAAAAAAATGCCCAAATCCGAACCAAAAAACCGGAACCGGATGCATGAGCCGCTCCATGAAAAATGCGGAACTTGTGGGTCGGTGCGATCAAATCGCCCGATATATTGGAAATGCGGATGATCCGCAGAGATATCAACTATCATTTTTGCCGGATCTGCTAATTGCGTGTAAGTTATTGTTTTACCTGAGCTTGTTGTTAGAATTATTGGTTGCGCAACTTATCAAGAAGCGGTTTTACCAGATCGCTCCACATTTTATAACCTTCCGGGGAAAGGTGCAAACCGTCTTCGATAAACCAGTGTTTTTCCGGTGTGCCGTCCATTCCGAGCATCGGCGTAGCGGTATCCACATAGTGCAACTGTTTGTTGCTTTCGCTGAATTCGCGGATCATATCGTTGCAGCGCGCCATTTCCGTCCATTGCTCCCAGCGCAAAATGCTCGGTTTTATCGGCACGTAAACGATGGCTGTTTTTGGCAGCGATTCGCCGACAGTTGCGACAAATTTTTGATAATCGGCGAACACCCGTTCTGCTGATTTGCCGTAGGCAACGTCGTTATCGCCGGCGTAAAAAACGATGATTGCGGGGCGATAGGGCAGCACAATTTTATCCGCGAATACGTTGACATCGGAAATATGCGAACCGCCAAATCCGCGATTAATTACCGGCAACCCGGGAAATAATTCAGCTGTCATCCACCCGCGGATGCTGGAACTGCCAACAAACAGCACGCCGTTTTCCGGAACTGCGTTTTGTTTATCCCAATCGGTAAACCGGGAAATTTCCGATGCAAATCGGTCCGGGTTGGGATCTTTGATCTCTTCCTGCGCCAATATCGGCAAAATAATGCACAAATAAAATGCAGCTAAATATTTGAAATTAAACAAAATAAGCCTCCAAAATGAATGGTAAAATTTCTTACGGGAAACGATTTTCGCTTTTCATTACAGCCAGAAGATATTACAAAAAAATAAGTTATCTTCGAAATAATTTTGCGGTAATTTTTTTTGGATTGGTGGCAAATCGGGGAGAATCGGCAAATTATCAAACGCTGTTTCGAAAACAGAACAGCCGGCAAAAGTTGATTTTTTGCCGGCTGTTTGCAGGTATTCGGTCAAAAGCGGTTCAGAAAATCTGAGTTGCTTAAGTTAAATAATACCATCATTTTAGCTTGTTATCGTTACACCATTTTTTCGATGTTGACCATGAACGCTCGCGGCGGATGATCGTCATCCTCTTTTTGGGGCATTTCCGAAATATCATTCATTACTGCCTCTGCCAAATCTTTTTCCACAATTGTAAAATAGAGTGTGGAATACAGGTTCTCATCAGGTGCGCTGCTGGATGACCACCAGCCATATTTTCGCAGTGTGTCCGCTGTGTGACCGACAATATCCACTTCGCTGTAAATATGCACTTTGTGGCGTTTCAGTACTTCGCGAATCTCATTTTTGTAATCCGAAAGACTCATTAAACCGATCAATTTCATGGCTACCTCCGGCTATTTTTTGCTTTGGGCTTTAACCGCTGCCACTGTGTCCTTCGTTGCGGAAGGTTCTTTTGGCGGTGATTTTTTTACATTTGTGGAATTCCCGGACGCGGATTGTGGCGTGGTTTCGGGATAATTTTTGCGTTCGACTAAATAGTAAATCATCGGGACTGCGCCCAGCGTGAGCACAGTGGATGCCATTGCGCCCCACATCAGCGCGATGGCCAAACCTTGAAAAATGGGGTCGAACAAAATCACGATTGCGCCGATGACCACGGTTCCGGCAGTCAGCAAAATCGGTCGGGTTCGTACGGCGCCTGCTTCGATAACGGCTTGTTTTAACGGCACGCCATCATCCAGCCGCAGTTGCACGAAGTCGATAATTAATATGGAGTTACGCACCATAATTCCCGCCAGCGCAATCATCCCGATCATCGATGTTGCAGTGAAAAATGCACCGTGCAGCCAATGCCCCGGCAGAATCCCAACGAGGCTCAACGGAATAGCAACCATCATCACCAGCGGCACTTTGAACGACTGGAACCAGCCGATGATCAGCAAATAAATGATCACCAAAACCACCGCAAACGCAGCGCCGAGATCGCGGAAAACTTCGTAGGTAATTTGCCATTCGCCGTCCCATTTCATGGAAACTTGTTCTTCCAGAAACGGCTCGCTGGTGTATAGCGGGTCGATTGAATAACCTGCGTTCAGGTCAATTTTTTTGATTTTTTCGTCCATGTCGAGCATGGCGTAAACCGGGCTTTCGATTTGATCGGCGACATCGCCCATCACGTAAACCACGCGCCGCTGGTTTTTGCGATAGATCGTTTTATCCTCATACCGTTCTTTCACAGTCACTAAATCGGTGATGGGAATGAGTTGACCGTTTCGCGATTGCACCGAAACGTTGGTTAGCTGGTCCACCGATGAACGCTGTGCGCGACCGAGCCGCAGCTCGATACCAACCGGCTCGATTTCCGAGGGCAGGTGCAGCAAACCGACATCTGCGCCGTTCAGCGCGATGCGCAGGGTTTGCGCCAGTTGCTCGGTGTTCACGCCGGTGAGGGCCGCTTTTTCTTTATCCACGCTGATGGTGTAAATGGGTTGATCGTCTTCCACCATCCAATCGACATCCACCACGCCGGGCGTTTGTTCGAAAACCTCGCGAATTTGTTTGGCGACCGCCAGTTGCTGGTCGAAATCCGGTCCGTACACTTCTGCCAAAAGGGTGGAAATGACCGGCGGTCCGGGCGGCACTTCGGCAATTTTGATGCGGGCGCCGTAGCTCTCACCGATTTTCTGGATTTCCGGGCGCAACCGTTTGGCGATATCGTGGCTTTGGTCGTCGCGTTCGGATTTGTGCACAAAATTCACCTGGATATCGGCGACGTTCGCACTTTCGCGCAGATAGTAGTGGCGCACCAATCCGTTAAAATTGATCGGTGCATAAGTGCCCACATAGTATTGATAATTCTCAACTTCCGGCACTTCTCTGAGGTATGCAACAACGTCCTGCGCCACCGTCGCGGTTTGTTCCAGCGTGCTGCCTTCCGGCATATCGATGATCACCTGCAGCTCGCTTTTGTTATCAAACGGCAGCATTTTTACTTCCACAACCCGGAAAAACAACATCGAAACAGCCAGCAGCAGCAGTCCTGCAATACCCCCTAAAACGATTTTCGCTTTGCGGGGATTGTTCAACAGCGGCAGCAGCGTTTTGTTATAAAAACGATAAATAAATGAATTTTCCAGCCCTTCGGTTTCGTCGGTGTGTTCGCCCTGTTTGAGCAGTCGGTACGCCAGCCACGGTGTGGCGATCAGCGCAACGAGCAGCGAAAACATCATCGCCAGCGATGCGCCGATGGGCATCGGGCTCATATACGGACCCATCAAACCGGAGACAAAAACCATCGGCAATACCGATGCGATCACCGTAAACGTTGCCAGAATGGTCGGGTTACCGACCTCGCTGATGGCCGCCAGCGCCGCCTGCATTTTTGGCAATCGCCGCATTGAGAAATGCCGGTGCAGGTTTTCTGCGATGATGATCGAATCGTCCACCACAATCCCGGTTACAAAAATCAGCGCGAACAGTGTCACACGGTTTAGGGTGTAATCAAACAAATAATAGACAAACAGCGTGAGCGCAAAGGTGATTGGCACAGATGCAAACACCACCAAACCACCGCGCCAGCCGAGAAAAATCCCGACGATAATCGTTACCGCGATGATCGCGCCGAACAGGTGTTCGAGCAATGTGTTCACTTTTTCCGATGCGGTTTTGCCGTAATTCCGCGTTTCAACAATGTTGATATCCGACGGAATAAGGTAACCTTGCAACCCCTCTACTTTTTTGGAAACCATATCCGCCACGTTCATCGCATCTGCGCCTTTGCGTTTGGCAATAGCGATGGTTACGGCGGGCATATCCTGCGGAATCCCGTTGCTGAATCCGCCCTGACCGGCTTTCGCCGCCGGTCCGATGCCGTAAAACACGTAATTGCTGACTTCCTCCGGACCGTCAACGATGGTGGCTACATCCCGCAAATACACCGGATTATTGCCGAAAACGCCGACAACCAGATTTTCCACATCGCGGACATCCTGCAAAAAATCACCGGTTTCAACAAGATAATCTTTGTTCATCTGCTGAAAACTGCCCACGGTCAGGTTTTGGTTGGCACCCTGAATTTGTTGTGCGATCTGCAGCGGATCAACATTGTGCGCACGCATCCGGGCCTGATCGAGAATGATCCGCACTTTCCGGCGCAGCCCGCCGGTGAGTTCCACTTCGGAGACGTCGGTGAGTTTTTTCAATTCTTGGGTGAGTTCGCTGCTGACGCGCCGCAATTGGTAATTGTCGTATTGTTCGCTCCACAGCGTGAGCGTCATAATCGGTACATCGTCAATGGACATCGATTTGATGAGTGGCGGAAAGGTAACGCCGGCGGGCAACTGGTTCATGTTTTTCATCATGGTGCTCCAGAGCTTCACCAGGCTTTCCTCGGTATCGTCGCCGACAAAAAAGCGGGCGGTGACGATTGCAAAATCCGGGCGCGATGCGGAATACACATATTCCACACCGGCAATTTCGCTGATAATCCGTTCCAGCGGTTTGGTAATTCGTTCCTCAACCTCTTTGGCGCTTTTGCCGGGATAGGGGACAAAAATATCCACCATCGGCACCACAATTTGCGGTTCCTCTTCCCGTGGCGTGAGGTATGCCGCGAAAATCCCGATCATCAGCGCCGTGATGATCAGCAGCGGCGTCAGTTTCGAGTCGATAAAACTGTTGGCTAATTTGCCCGCAATTCCGATTTTCATCCGTTCACCTCCGTGTCTTTGGCGTTGGAAATCGGGCTGTTTTTCAGTTGGACGTCAACCGGCTGGCCGTCCAGCAATTGCGGATTGAGATCGGTAACGATCACATCTCCGGGATTTACGCCGCTGAGCACTTCAACGCTATTGTCGTATTTGCGTCCGGTGCGCACCCAGCGAAGCCGGGCTTTGTTTTCCGAATCGATCACAAAAACGCCTTCCAACTGTCCGCGTTTGAAGATCGCCGAAGTGGGCACCAGCAACGTTTCATCGGTCGATTTGCTCAGCGAAATCCGCGCGAAAACACCGGATTTGATATCGTGACCGGGATTATCCAAAACCACTTTGATTTCAAATTGACGGCTCATCGGATCGGCGCTCGGCAAAATCTGGTCGATCGTTCCGGTCAGATTCCGGTAGCCGGATTCGCGCTCGTTCGCCCCGATGCTGACGTTGACTGCCATGCCTTTTTCCAAACTGCCGATCACATTTTCCGGCACTTTGGCAACGATTTTAACTTTGTCCAGATTCTCAACTTCCAGCAGCGGCATGCCCGGATTAGCCAGATCTCCCGGTTCAATCATTTTGCGCGTCAAAACGCCGGAAAACGGGGCGCGAAGCTGGGAATAGCGCAGCATTTCTTCAACTTCTTCTTTTTGTTGATGCGCCGCATTCTTCTGCGATTCGGCAGCGGTGAAAGCGGTTCGCATGTCGTCCAGCTCTTTGCTGGTTGCTGCTTTGCTGGCAAACAACGCTTCGATTCGCGCGAGATTCTTTTTGGCATTTTCATATTGGGCATCTGCCGCAGCGATGCCGGCTTCTGCCTGGGCAAGTTTGGCTTGCAAATCCGCATTCTGCAACTTAAGCAATATTGCGCCTTGCTGAACACTTTGCCCTTCTTTTGCGTAAATGGCGTCAACCCATCCGCTCAGCCGTGTGGAAAGCCGGACGCGCTCCAGCGGTTCAACCGTGCCGCTGTAACTGCTGCTGGCACCAACAGATTGCGCTGCAATTTTAACCGCGCTCACCGGAACCGTTTCTTTGAATGTCGTTTGTTTGGGCGCTTCCTCGCCACCGCAACTGACCAACAGTAACCCCAAAATTAACCCAAATACCGTCTTCATTTTTACTCCTTAAAATGGTTTCTATTTTCTGATTTTTATTGTCCGGTTGCGAAATTCAACTGGCTGACTGCCAGCTGAAAATCGTGTTTTGCTTTCAACAATCGCAATTTTGCGTTGGTAAACATGGCTTCGCGATCCAGCAAATCGCTGGTTTTTTCCAACCCTTCGCGATAGCGCTGTTCGGTGATGTGCAAGCTTTGCTTCGCCTGACGAACACCCTGTTCCGCCACTGCGATGCGTTTTTCTGCAACTTGCAGATTGCGCTGAGCCGCGCCGATTTCGTTGCGTGCCTGCTGCGTTGCCTGCTGCAATTGCAGCGACGTCTGATGTTTTTGTGCGGCAGCCTGTTTCCGGCGACCGAAATGTCCGAGTCCGTCAAATAGTTGCCACGAAAGGCGAACGCCGACGGTGTAATTGTCCGCATCTTTCGCAAATGCGTCGGCTGCGTTCCATTCCTGCATGCCGAATGCGTTCAGCCGGGGCAGCCATGCACTGCTTTTCGCGAGCAAATTTCGCGATGCCGCTTTTTGGTAAAAATGGATCGCCAGCAAATCAGCGCGATTCAACAATGCCGATTCAAATTTCCGGTTTTCAGGTTGCAACGCGATGTGCGACAATGTGTCGGTTGGCTGCAAAATCGTCGATTCCTCCATTCCCAAAATCAACCGCAGGGCGTCGCTGGCGTTTTGCACCTGATTTTCCGCGAGCAACTGCTGTTCCTGCAACTCCGCCAACCGCACTTCCGCCGCCAAATATTCCGCCTGACTAATGATGCCCTGATCATATGCGGCTTTGGCATCGTCGCGGTGCGCCTGCGCCGATTTCAGCGCTTCGTCAATTGCTTTCCGGCTCTGATCGGTGAGAATTAATCCAAAATATGCCGCACGGGTTTGGTGCGCAATCGCCTGCCGGGTTCGTTCAACGCCTTGCTGTTTGGCTTTCGCCATCATGCCGGCTGCGGCTTTGCCAAAAATGGCGTCAAGGTTTATCAGCGGCAATTCAATCTTGAATTCAGTTGTGTAATTTTCAAACGCATCCGGTGCATTGAGGGAGGATAGCGCAAAATCTGTTTCGGCAAAAACACCCTGTTTCAGCTTCAATCCAAAAACCGTCACCGGATCGTCAGATTTTACAAATTGTTCGGAAATGGTAAAATGGGGGAGAAATCCGCTCCACGCTTCAAGATTTTGCCCTTTGGCTTCATCATATTGGGCTTGCGCGATGCGGAGTTGATAATTGCTTTTTGCGCTCATTGCCAGCGCTTCATCCAGCGAAATCGATCGCCGGGGGAGCTCATCGGATAAACCGGTGAGCGCAAACATCAGTGAAAATAGTAGATAACCAATCACAAATCGTATGTTCATTTATTCTGCTCCTGAGGCTTCAACCGTTTTCTGTATTGCGTTTATTTATTAATTTTAAACTATTGATAATAATTAACTTGATTCAAAAATTAATAACGTTTCCTGAGTGCTCAAATCCGTTCTTTCACATGAACGAATATTTGATGTGTGCAAGTATTGCTGGTTACAAAACTATATATATAAATTTTTATATATTATTTATTTCTTGAAAATTCTGATTTTCAGAGAGGAGAGTTAAAATCAAAACAGAAAGTGCATGTTCCGGAAACAGGATCAGCCGTCACGGCGCATAGATTTTTTAATGGCATCGATCTCTTCTGCCGAATATTTGCGTCCCAAACCGATTCCGGGGCATTCCTCCGCAACAATATTCCAGCGATAGGCCGATTTCAGATTTTCCGGCCAAAACGGGAACGTGCTGCACTGCAGCGGTCGCGCCGTGTAAACGCTGCAGCGATCGTTTTCCAACAAAATGCAGTCGCCGTTGTCCCGTGATTTTAAGTGAAGTGTATCGCCATCGTCAAATGATTCCGCAAATTTTTCGAGAAATTCCGGTTTTGGCATTTGCAAAACGGCGGCAATATTTTCTGCTTCTGCATGAGTTAAACTGACAATTCCGTCGGATTTGGTGCAGCAATTGCCGCACTCTGTGCAGCCAAAGAACAGTCCGTTGCGGTAAAATTTCTTTTTGAATTTTTTGTTCATTTACAATCAATCATCCGGCATTTACGGGCAAGCTGCCATTGGTAGACGGTGTTTTTTTATCTGCTGTTAAACCGCTTTGCCAATCTTTAAATTTTTCTATTTCATCGTTTAGCAAGCTTACCACAAAACCGATTACCGCTGCATCATCAACAAAACCAAATCCGAACAGAAAATCCGGTACCAGATCCAGCGGATTGACGAAATATAAAATCGCCGCCATTATCGCAATGATGGTTTTCCACGGCAGGTGTTTGTAATCGCCGCTGCGATAGGCTTTGGCCATTTGAATCAGCATGTCCAGTTGCTCCCAAACATCTTTCAATCGCTGGCGATAAAATTGTGCTTTTTCCGCCGCGTTGGACAGCAATCCGGCAGTTTTATCGGGATCGTTGAGTATTTCTTCTGCTTTGGCTTTGGCTTTCTGGTAACCGCGCGGTTCTTTTTCATTTGCCATTTTACATCTCCAAATATTTGAAAATACCGAGGTTGTGGTTGTAAATTTGTGAACTTCGGCGTAAATTTATCACGATCAAAATATATGCTAAATATACCCGGATGATACGAAAAACCCAATGTTCAATTTTTTTGGAAAGCTGACTTTTGCGCTGATCTGCCTGATCGGTTCGGTTGCCTTTTCCCGGGCAATTGTCGATTTTGTGCAATTTTGCGGATTCGATCCAGCGCATACGTTTTGGCCGTTTTTGGCTGGCGCTTCGCTGTATTTTTTGTTGTGGGCTATTTTTTTTGCCCATCGTGAACCGTTTTGGAGCGTGCTGGAGCACGAAATCATCCACCTGATTTTTGCGGTGCTTTCATTCAAACGGGTGCATTCGATTTATGCGGGTCGCAACGGCGGCAGGGTAGAAACCGAAGGTGATAATTTTGTGATCGCACTGGCGCCGTATTTTTTTCCGCTGACAACCGTGATCGTTTTGCTGTTCAAACCCGCTGTAAATTACGAATTACAGTTCTGGTTGAACGGCGTGTTAGGTTTTTCGCTCATGTTCCACCTCATTTATTTGTTGAAAGAATTCCATTTTAATCAACCGGATTTGCAGCGAAACGGCTTGCTGTTTTCTTCGATAGTGATCATTTTTTTCAACATTTTGTTTGTGGGATTGTGCATTTCATCGTTGCAGGGCAATTGGCAGGATATGAACGTTTTTTTGATTAGCGGATATGCGGAATGTCATTCTTATGTTGAATCTGCCCGACAGGTTGTCTGGCAAAGCAGTCAGGCGCGTTTGCCCTGATCCGAAAACGCTACAGCGCCGTTTGAAACCAACCGTTTGATCTCCGGGAAAAAGCGATCGATTTCAGAAGCTATTTCACGAAATACCTCACGATACACCTCGATTTTTCGCCCGTACGGATCGGGAATGGATAAACGTTTTTCCGGCGTTTCGTTGCTGTATTCTTTCAACAGAAATATTTTATCGGCATGTTGCGGGAATATGGAAACGAGATCCAGTTTGTGCTGAATGCTCATGCACAAAATTAAATCCGAGTCATTCATAATTGCTGCGGTGATGCCGGTTGAGGTGTGCTCGCTCGCATCCAGCTTGTTTTCTTTGCAAACGGCGATGCTGTTTTCTGCTGCAGATTGCCCGCCGCGTGCCCAGGTTCCTGCTGAATCAACTTCAATTTTTCCGGATAGCCCGGATTTTTCTACTTTATCGCGCAAATAATATTTGGCAATCGGTGTACGGCAAATGTTGGCGGTACAAATAAATAGTATTTTAAACATTGCTCTCAATTTGTTTTATCTGTCGATTGGTTTCCTAACGTCCGTGCACAAAAAAATCTAAGGTCATTTGGTCTCGTTTCAAAATGGTTTTTTCAGTTCGGATAGTTTCGGAAAATTTCGTCGAATTCTTTAGCGGGAAAAGCACCGGTTCGGATGATTCGATAGGTATCCAGCGTGCTGTTCAATTGAACAATCGTTGAAGGAATCTGGTATCTGCAAGTGCCGCTATCTAAAATAAAATCAACATGTTGTGCAATTTTTATGGAGAGCTTTTCCGCAGAAACCGGCGGTGCTTCTCCGGAGAGATTGGCGCTGGTGGTGATGAGCGGCACACCCGCAGCCGCAACCAGTTTTTGGCACAATGGATCGTCCGGAAGCCGAAATCCCAGCAGCGGAAAGTCATTCCAGAACGCAATTTTGGCATCGCGAATCCGTGGCAACAGCACCGTTACCGGTGCGGGAAATAGCGTTTCGAGAAAATTATGCATCTGCAAATTGTCTAATCCGGTTAATTGAAAAATGCTGGCCACGTCGTTAACGAGCAGCGAATACGGTTGCTCCGGCGGTCGTTGTTTGATGATTGCCACCCGTTCCAGCGCGGCTTCGTTGTCCCAGCGGCAGGCGAGTCCGTACACCGTTTCGGTGGCATGTGCGATCACGCCGCCGTTTTTGAGGCAATCCGCTACGTTTTGTGGAATTTCGTCGGTTATTTTTAATTTAATGGTGTTCATTTTATTAGTAAAACGAGTTGTTTTTTTTAGTTTTAGTCATTGGGAACAATTATAAAATATTACAAAAAATAAAGCTCTGAGGTTGTGAGCAGGGAGACCCCTGCATACGCAGGGGTGACAGCAACACGGTCACAACATTAACCGGAATCCCGGGCGTTGTCGAGAATTTCCTGTGCCAGCGAAAAAACCCGTTCCGGGAGCAGCGTTTTCATGCAGGCAAACGTGCCGATCGGGCAGGCGTCGCTGCCGTGTCTGCCGCAGGGGCGACATTCCATGTCTTTAATTTCAGCAACTTTATCCAATTTTCCCACCGGATAAAAACCAAATTTTTGAACTGTCGGGCCGAACACTGCCAAAACCGGCGTTCGCACGGCAACGCCCATGTGCATCGGTGCGCTGTCGTTGGTAATCAGCATGGCGCATCGGGAAATGAGCTGTGCAGATTCCCGAAGCGACAGTTTGGCGACAGCGTTGAGAATATCGCATTTGGCTGTGCGGATGACCGTTTCCGCAGTTGCCACATCGCCGGGACCGCCGATCAGCAGCGGCTGAAATCCCGATTCGTGCAGCCGCTCTGCGAGTGTCGCAAAATATTCCGGTAGCCAGCGTTTCGTAGCCCAAACGGAGCCCGGAGCCAGCGCAATAAACGGTTTTTTGCTAGTCATTTGCTGTGACGAGAGCCAATTTTGGACATTCGCCACATCTTTTTCGGAAAAATTGAGCGACGGCAATTCGCCCAACGACGGCGAAACGCCGAACGGCTTGAGCAAATGCAGATTCCGTTCAATTTCGTGAATGCCGTAAGGGTAGGGGAGTACATCTGTCAGCAACATTCGTCCAGCGCTGCGATGGAATCCGATTCGTCGGGGAATACGCGCCAGCCACGCCAGCGCCGCGCTGCGCATTGAGCGATGCGGGATAATCGCGAGATCGTATCGCTGATCGCGAAGCTGTTTCGCCAGCGCCAGATAATTTCGCCAGCCGCGATCTTTGCCGCGTTTGTCGTAAATCCACAGTTGGGAAATGTCGCGGTGCGTTTCAACAATATTTTTGGATGCGGGAATGGTCAGAAAATCGATAGTCGCATCGCCGAAAATGCGAGCGGCAACCTGCGCCAACGGCAGCGTGAGAATCACATCGCCGATAAATGCGGTTTGAACGATCAGCACCCGGCGAATTTGGGATAATTCAACAGTCATCCCGATAATATAAATCCGGTTCGCCCAATTTTGCCAATATTAAATTTCTCCGCGCAGCGATTTGCTGATGACCTCGGCTTTGGAGTGCACATGCAGTTTTTGGTAGATATTTTTGATGTGATATCGCACCGTTTCGATGGAAATATCCATCCGGTCAGCGATCATTTTGTAGCTCAGCCCGTCCACCAAGCCCACCACAATTTCCTTCTCTTTGGGCGTGAGCGGCGATTTTTTCTGCAACAATTTTTTGCCCGGCTGAAAATACTGGATCACTTTCCGGGCGATTTGCGGGGACATCGGCGCACCGCCATCGTGCAGCGTTTCGATGGAATTTTTGATCTCTTCCAACGGCGTATTTTTGAGCAAATAACCGGACGCGCCCGCGCACAGCGAGTTGAAAATTTTGTGGGAATCGTGATACACGGTAAGCATAATAATATCGATATCGGGATGCTGATCTTTGATAATCCGGATACCGTCGATGCCGGACATTCCCGGCAAGCCGATGTCCATCAGCACCACATCCGGCAGCGAATCCGCTTCCAGCAGCTTCAAAAACGATTCAACGGAATCCGCAATTAGATCGCAACGCATACTATTTTGGCGATTCAGATAGTTCACCATTGCCGTGCGAATATCCGCGTCATCCTCTACAATTCCAATTTGCAGCATCATTTTAAAAGATAAAAAATATTTGGCGGTGGAAAAAGCCCCATTTTCATGTGGGGAATAAAAAGCAGGAGAAATGAAGTTTCTCCTGCTCGTAAGTTTTGAAATATTGAGTTTTATTGAATGGTAAGTATTGCGCGGTCGCCGGTTCGGAGCGCAGCGATATACGGATTTCCGTCATGGGTGATCGTCGATTTGACAACCTGCGACACATGAACCGCCAGATGTTGCGATGCGGCATCGCCGAGTAAATCCTGCAATTCGGCAGCCGTAACGGTATAAGTGCCGGGATTGTTATCCAGCGTTACGAAAACAGCGCCGGGCATTTCGTGCGGCATCGGGCGATCGCCGGGTTTGTGCCCGTGTCTGCCTTTTGGTCCGCCGGGACGATCGTGGGCTACAATTTTCAACAGCACCGGATCATCGGTTGTGCCGCCGGACCAGTTGATGACCAAATCCTGCGCGGCATCCACCGTATCTCCATTTGCGGGGCTATCCACAGAAATTGCAGATGATGGCGCGGTCAGCGCAACCGTCAGCGGCGTAAAATTATCCGAACCGCTGATTATCATTTGATACGTTTCACCACCGACAAACTCAATTTCCTGCGCTGTCGTGTTGCGGGGATGATTGAACAAACTATAAATAAATCCGCCCATTCGGGTGGCTTTTTCGCTCAGTGCGATGCTGTTTCCGGCGTAGCTGATCGATACATCGCCGAGATCGACGCCGCCGGCTTTCCGGCGAATGCCGATGGCACTCAGCTCGTCGTAAGCCACTGCAAACGCGTGGCTACCGGTGGTTTCTTCCTGCTGATCGGGTGTGATAAACTGGTTCCAGCCGATCGAAAACACGCCATATGCGGAATCGAGCGGCACAATGCCACCGTCATCGAGCTGCTGAACATCGTCCTGTACGGCGAGCAACAGCGCCAAATCACCGGAATTCAACACTTCCGAAGTATTTGGTCCGGATGCGTTTTCGGTGCAAGCGACCATCGCAACTGCGAGAATTAACATCAAACCAACGCGAGAAAAAATACGAACATACATCATAATAAACTCCTTTTTCTGAATTTGAAGAACTAGACATCTGTTGTTGTGGATATCCACACTTATCCCGGGTTGTCACAATTTCGCAGAGGCGAACTCCTTTTTTTGTGCATTCGAAAGTTTTGACAACCACATTTTAGATTTCTTGCAAAAAATTTTGAAAAATTTCACCTTTTTGATAAGTTTAGCCGGTGCAAACGAAACAGGCGGACAAATGAACAGATTGCCATACGCAATAATCGGTGCCGGGCCATCCGGGTTGGCGGGCGCGCGAAATCTCCAAAAATACGGGATTCCATTTGTGGGATTCGAGGCGCACAGCGATGTCGGCGGGCTGTGGGATATCAACAATCCGCGCAGCACGGTGTATCAGTCGGCGCATCTCATTTCATCCAAAAAAATGACGGAATTCCGCGAGTTCCCGATGGCGGAGAGCGTTGCCGATTACCCGTCGCACGGTGAATTGCGCAAATATTTCAGCGATTTCGCGACCCATTTTGGATTGCGCGAACACTTTCGGTTCAACACAAAAGTTGCCTCGGTTGAACCCGATGGTGACCATTGGCAACTGACCACCGAAAACGGCGAACGCCATACGTTTGCGGGCATCATTATCGCGAACGGGACGTTGGCGGAGCCGAAAATTCCCCAAATTCCCGGTAATTTCAGCGGGGAAATATTTCACTCGTCGAAATACAAATCGCCAAAAATTTTTGAAGGGAAGCGGGTGTTGATTGTCGGTGCGGGAAACAGCGGCTGCGATATTGCGGTTGACGCCGTGCATCACGCCAAATCCGTAGCGATCAGCGTCCGGCGCGGTTATCATTTTGTGCCGAAATACGTGCTCGGCAAACCGGCGGATACGATGGGCGGATTGTTCAAGTTGCCGCCGCGACTGAAACAGATGGCGGACGGATTTATCCTGAAATTTTTCACCGGCGATCCCGAAAAATTCGGTTTTCCCAAACCGGATCACCGGATTTACGAATCGCACCCGATTGTCAATTCGCTGGTGCTGTATCACATTGGGCACGGCGATATTTCTGTAAAGTCAGATATTGCAAGGCTTGACGGCGATTCGGTTGTGTTCACCGACGGCACCGCCGAAGCGTTCGACCTCGTTTTACTGGCGACGGGATATAAATTGCACTATCCGTTTATCGACCGGAATTTGCTCAATTGGCAGGGCGACCATCCGGGATTGTATCTGCATATTTTTCATCCGGAGCGGGACAATTTGTTCGTTTTGGGCATGCTGGAGGCTGCCGGACTCGGCTGGCAAGGTCGATACGATCAGGCGGAGCTGATGGCGCGATTTATCCGCGCTTCCGCCGAAAACCATGCTTCGGCGACACAATTCCGGCGCGATAAACAAAATATTAACATCGACTTAAGCGGCGGCTACAATTACATGAAACTGGAACGGATGTCGTTTTACGTGCACAAAGATACTTATCTGAAAGTATTGCACAAACATTTGCGGCAGTTCGCAAATGTGCTGCCTTTGCCTGAAAAATCAGCCGTTTTGAGTGGATAAACTTTTGCGAAAGTCGTGCATTTCATACTGCAAGAAAGATTTTGTGTATTTGGGTAGCAATCTGTTTTTGCTATAAACCGGGGATTCCTGTATCTGCAGGAATCTCCAGATAAACAAAAACGACTCGAATAATAACTTTGCGCACTTCGCGTCTTTGCGGCAAATAAATAGAAAACATATGGTTGAGAATTTAAAAATGACAGTTGATCCTGAAAATCGCCGCTTCAATTTTGAGCGATTTGGCAAATCGTATCACATGAAAATCGAGACGGCGGCGGATTTGCAACTCGCGCTGTCGCTGGACGAAGCGCACTGGATCGCGTCGACCGCACCGCACGGCACCATCAACGCGGATGCCGTTTTTCTGCGGCGGCTCGATACAGATAACGATGGTCGAATCCGTATTTCCGAGGTGAAAACTGCCATCGAATGGCTGTTCGCGCAGTTAACCGAAACCGGCGGTGTCGATACAAAAAGCACGACCATCCGGCTTTCTGCGATCAATCAACAATCGCCGGACGGCAAGCGAATTTACGATGCCGCAACCAAAATATTGGGGCGAATCGGCAAACCGGATGCAACGGAATTACTGATTTCGGATGTTCGCAACATAAAAGCGGAAGAATTACAGGGCGGACTGGATGAAGCCGGTATTGTGCTGCAAACCGCCACAAACGACGATAATTTACGAGTTGCGATCGAAGCTG
The DNA here is from genome assembly GCA_020634975.1 of Calditrichia bacterium. Taxonomy (NCBI): domain Bacteria; kingdom Pseudomonadati; phylum Calditrichota; class Calditrichia; species Calditrichia bacterium. The sequence continues at coordinate 176,809 of JACKAQ010000004.1, forward strand.
TGCTAAAAACGGTCGGTGGACAACCGCACCCGAACGGCGGCGAGGGCGTGACGGAGGCATTGCTCAATCAGTTTCTGGATGAAGCCAAACTGTATTCCGACTGGTATCAAAAAGGGGAGCTGACGAAAGGAGAACAACGGACAGAAATTATGCCGTTGGGTGCGGAAACACCGGCAGCATATCGCAGTTTTGTGGCGATTCGCGAAAAGATCAACCAATATTTTACGCTCTGCGATGCAGTTCGTCTGAATCCCAAATTGTTGCAATACATCGAAGATGACATGTTTGCGCCGGAAAAAACCGATCTTTCAGACATCCGCGAAGTGGAAAAATTGCTCGAACGCGCGCCGATCGCTATTCCCAACAATTCGGTAATTCTCGATTTGAACGACAACATCAATCCGGTTAATGAAACGGCGTTTCAGAATTTTGTAACGCAGACGATGGTGCCGGTGCTCGGTAAAACAACACAGCTCAATCGCGCCGATTGGCGGAAAATAAAAGACACGCTGCAGGCGCATCACGAGTGGGTGACATCCGAGCCGCAGGTGAGCGTGCGCAGCCTGCCTGTCGCGGATATCCGGGGATTTTTGTCCGACAAAAAATGGACGCAGCAACTGCGCAAATTGCTGAAAGAGAGCCACAAAACCTCGCTCGATCTGGACAATATCCGGCTGCTGGAAAAGCTGATGCTGTATCAGGGCGGTTTGCTGGAATTTGCCAATAGCTTCATCAGTTTTCCGCATTTGTATGACCCGGAAAGCCGGGCGTTGTTTGAGATGGGAACGCTGATAATGGACGGGCGACACTTTACGCTGGCGGTGAAAGCGCCGGATCGCAACCTGCACGCCAAATTCAGCACGGTGAGCAATATGTTTATGCTCTACGCGGAAATTATCTCGAACGACGGCAAAAAATTATACGAGGTGGCGGTGCCGGTCACGTCGGGAAATCGTGGCAATTTGCATGTCGATAAGTGGGGTATTTTCAAAGACATACACGGTCAGGAACACCACGCCCATGTGGTGCATATTGTCGAAAATCCGATCAGTTTGCTGGAAGCGATTGCCGCGCCGTTCAAACGGCTCGGTCATGCGGTTACGGCAAAACTGGAGGAAATGACCACCGAAGCACAGAAAAAATTGGAACAAAAAGGTGCTCAGGTTGTCACGAGTGTCAAAAACGGCGAACCCGTTGCGCCACCGCCGGAACCGGAAAAACAACCAGCTGCCCAACCCGCTGGAGGATTGCTCGCCGGTGGCGGCATCGCGATTGCAGCGTTGGGTTCGTCGGTTGCATTTATCACCAAAACCATTGCGGATTTGGGTTGGGTGGTGATGCTCGCCGGTGTGCTCGGCGCGTTGCTGGCGGTCATGTTGCCGGCAGTGATCGTCGCTTGGCTGAAGCTGAAACGCCGCGATCTCAGCGCCATTCTGGAAGGCTCCGGTTGGGGCGTTAATTCGCGAATGCGCCTCAATCGCGGGCAATCGCTCACCTTCACCAAACGACCCGCTTATCCGTTCGGCAGCAAAGGCATCCCGCATCGCAGCCCGTGGTTTTGGGTGGCGTTGGTGATTGTGATATTGGCAGTTGGTGGATTTCTGATTTTTCGGTTTTGGTAATGTGTTTTAATTAATAGAATTGAAAAAGTGATTGCCTTTATTAGCACAACACCAAAAAAGGCGGTCAGAAAACAGGCTAACAAAAAAACCTTGCAGGATATCAAATCCCGCAAGGTTTTTTTTAGAAAATGGACGTTATTTTCAAAAATTACTTCATCAAAATCATTTTGCGGACGGCTGAAAAATTACCGGCGGCGATGCGATAAAGATAAATGCCGCTGGCGACAGATTGTCCGTTGCTGTCTTTGCCATCCCACATTATTTCATGAAATCCGGCGTCCTGCGTGCGGGAAACCAGCGTGCGGATTTGCTGCCCGAGTGCGTTGAAAATCACCAACTGAACATCGCTGCGCTGCGGCAAAGCGTAACGGATTTCGGTTGTGGGGTTGAACGGGTTTGGATAGTTTTGCTCCAACGCAAATTGCGTCGGCAAATTGGCGGTGATTTTGCCAAATGCCAACCGCTTCACTGCCGGGTTGGTCAGCACAATTTCCATGCCTTCCTGAACCGGATGTTCGGCGACAACCGTTGTGCCGAGCATTTCCCGCAGCACAAATTGCTCACCGGAAACCACCGGCAGATTTTCCGCACGAACAGCCAGTGGCCAGGCAGATGCCTGCAATTCAATTTGTGCTTCCGCACCGGAAATAGCCAGATAATCGCCGCTGAAGCGGGCATCGAACAAACCGGCAGGCGGCAACGGCGGCATGCGCATTTCTGTGGCATTTTTATCGGAAAGCGCGGCAACGTTAAAATACAACGACTGGCCGTTGCCGTTGGCATCAGCAATGGCAATCCGGCTTTCGCCGCTCAAATCCAGTTGGGCAACCGGTGCTATTTTCGCCGGTCCGGCGCATGCGATGATAATATTTCCCGCCTCCGACGCGCGAATCCAGTAGCCTTTTCCTGTGGAAATCTGGGTTGCGGTTTGATAGGTTCCGTCGAATTCGTAAATCGGTTGGATCACAATATTTCCCGGGTCCTCAATGTTGCCAATCGGCACATCGCAAAATGCGCTGCCAACCAGATTCCAGCCTTCGTCCAATTGAACCTCAAATGACTCCAGCGGCAATCCGGTAATCGGTAAAGATTCGGTTGCACCGTTGCGCAGCCAATATCCTTTTCCGGGAATTAAGTCATCGGATTGCTGATAGCTGCCGTCAAAATAAAACGGTGCCTGAATGGCGTTGGGGAACAGCGTTTGATAATTGCTGTCGTCCATTGTCATTGGCAGGCTCATCAAATTCCAACTGTTTTCGAGCGACATGCTGAAGGTTTGGGTATTTTCCTCAGAAGTGAGCAGATAATTCACTGCGTTTTCCAGCAGATTCGCCGCAACATTCTGGTCGGTGAGCTCCGCAAAATTGAATGCAAAAAAAACAATCTGGGCGCTGCGCGGATCGGTGTTGTCATCGTAAATCGAAATACCTGCATAAGTTGGATGATCTGTTGTTCCATAAAGCAGGTAAGCACCGCCAACCGCATTTACTGCATCTTCGCTGCCCCAATCACTGTATTCAATGGTCATAGACGACGGAATTTGATTTGGCGTATTGACCATTGGATGATTTTCCTGACTGGAAACAATGTTAAGCGGTCCCGCATTATCTGCGTTCCAATCGTTTGTATGCAGCACATTTGCCGCAAATGTCGGATAGCCCGGAGATTGGGCGGCATCGTAACCTACTTCGCCGCCCTCGATGAGCAATTTATTTGCAGGATCGCTCACCCAGTTTTCCAACGCTGAGCGATAAGTTGCACTGGAAACCGGTGATTGGTTTAATCCGCTGGATGAAATGATCATACTGTAATTTCCCCAGGTTGCCGGATCTGTGGTTGCCGGTGTTTCCACCGAAACCAAATAACCCATCGCCGAAAGATAGCCTTCCATATTGTTGGCGGTGACGCCGAAGGGGTGTTTGGCTACATCACGAACAGATGTGCCTTTTTCGCTGATGTTTTCCAGCTTTGCTGATGCGGGATCATCATCGATAATCAGCACCAGCCCGAGCACATCGGTGATTTCGAAGCTGTGATAACCGCTCGCCGGATCGCTCGATTGATTGCTTTGACTGGATGCATCCGTTGCGATGATGCGATATTCCACGACATCGCCAAAATTCAGGCTCCCGGCAGGAATATCAAACGCACCGCTGAACAGATCGCCGCCCGCATCTGTGATTGCAAACGAGCCGCTCATCGCGCCGCCGTTGACGACATATTCCACCACCACGCTGCCGATGCCCAGGTTATCCGTAACTGTGGCAGAAACCGTTGCCGGCCACACCAGCAACGCCTGATTTCCCAATGGATTGTGGTTGATTTCCGGTGCCAGCACATCGCTTCCCGTCGAAAACGAGTGGAAATTTGCCGGCGCATTTGCGGGGCTGGTGGACGCCAGATTCAACGCATCAATCGCGCGAATATAATATTGATAAGTTGCCAGCGAGCCCGTGCCGGGAATATTCGCGGTGTAAGTTGAGCCAACGGCGTTCATATCCAGCGTATCTGTAAAACTGCCGTTTGTGCCGTAAATCAACTGAACGCTCGTGAGCACATTTGCTGCGGAAATGCTTCCGGTAACCGTATACGGACCGATCAGGTCTTCCGTATCGGTTAGCGGCGTGTGGGTAATTTGCGGCACCGGAACGGTGATGTTGTATCCGCGATTGGTAAAATGAGTGACGATTGACGTCAGATTTGCGCCGCCAAACAGGTTGATATCTGCCTGGACAAACGCCTGCGCTGCATCCTGCTGATTGGTTGAGCTGTTGGTCATTGCCAACGCTTCCAGAAAATTGGAATCTGTGGCAAACCTGCCGATGTCATCCCAAATTTGCATCAGCGTAGATGCCCACATTTGACCGTCCGTATGCACGGAACCAACCAACCCGCCGGGATAAGTTGCGGTATAATTCGTGACCCGTCCACCCCAAAACGGGTTGTGCCCATCCCATTGGAAAACCCACCAATATTGAGGGTCCGCCGGAGTCCAAAAGTTTTTGCTGCGATTGTACGAGTTCGCCCAATAATCGCCACAGCCTTCGCTCAAACCGTTAACTTGCGATAATCCGCCGTTTGTGAGCCAGTCGTGCAATCCGTGACCCAGTTCGTGCAGAATCACATCGGCATCTTCGGAATCATCCACACCGCCTTCGCCCCAGGCTAATTGCCCGGTGCTGGAGATATAATGCGAGTTGTCCGAACCGCTCAATCCGTGCGGATCGCCTTTGACGCCGCCGGAATATTGGTAGGGCATCAAATTGAAACCCAGTTCTTCGTTGATGTAGCGCATCGAGGCATCGAGGTGATAATACACGTTCGCCGCTTCGAAAGCAGATGCGTTTCGCAAATTGTGCCATTGGTTGGTCGCCTGCGAAAATAATCCGTTGAACGGCGATTCCGAATCCACGATCTGGGCGTAAGGTCCGCGAAGGTGGTAATTGGTGCCGTCGAATTCGATGTCCAGCAAATCGCGCTGAACGGTGTGTGCAGTCAGCGAATCGCTGTTGGCATCGTTGTTATCTACAAATTGTCCGCTGTAGTTGACCCTCGCATGCGTCAGCGGATCGGGATCGAATACCCAGCCGGAACCGGTCACATTTTCAGTGGGTCCGCCGTAAACCGCTTTATCTTCCACCCGGAAAATGTCGCCTGAATGAGCATCGACCAGCAATTCCCAATCGCCGAATAAATCTTCTGCCGGAACGATAACGATTTTATGCGCCAGCCGCGTTTTGCCGGCGTTGTGATACACCACGGTTTCTGCTTTTTCAAACTGAATTTGCCCCTGAATGTTCAGATACGCTTTCGCCGATCGCGTTGCTTCTGCGATGCTGATTGCCGGAACGGTATTGTCCAGTTTGGCAAGCGGTTTGTAGTCGCTCATCACAAATGTTACGGTTTCCGAACGGTTCAGCGTTACGACGATGTCGCTGTTGTAAACCGGAAATCCGCCAACCAACTGCCGAAAACGGACATGCAGCCCACCGGGCGTTTCGATTGTCCGGGTGTGAGACAGATTTCCCAAATTTTCGTTTATGTGAAGCAATACTGCGTTTTCTTGCAAATACTGCCGCGCCATCACTTCCGGCGATGCAGCTTTTACCGGGTAATTTACCCGATACAGCGCAACCGGCGCACCGGTGATTTTGCTCACCCGCATATCCGCATAACGGATGGTTTCTTCTATCTCGTTTTCCAATTTTTCGAGCTGTTGGTGTTGCTCCGGTTTTTTGGCAAATAACGCCATCGACCAAATAGAGAGCGCCAGAAAAATTACCGGCAATCGTAACTTGCGTCCGGTCATTCAGATCTCCTTTCAGTATGAATTAACATTTCCATATTGGGCTTTTGAAACAGTTGTTTCGGAAATTGTATGTCGTTTTGAGAATGAGGTAACCAAAATTTCAGTTCAAAAGGTAAACCAGAATCGTATAATAAACAAATGAGATTTTGGTGATTTCTGAAAGAAATTGCAGCAGTTTTGGAGTGAGTAAATATTTACATGTTTATATGTAACTGTGCGGGATTGCTCACATCAAAAATAGCGTAACACTTATTGGATCAAAGGAAAAATGTACATCGCACAAACAAAAACATTTCAAAAAGGAGCAGTAAAAAATGAGCTATTATTTTTCCAAAAAACTGGACATATCCTTCGAGAAAGCCATTGAACGAACGACGGATGTGTTAAAAGAAAACGGTTTTGGCGTACTGACAGAAATTGATATTCAGGCAACGCTGAAGAAAAAGCTGGATGTCGATTTTCCGAAATACCGGATTCTTGGCGCGTGCAATGCGCCTTTTGCGCACAAAGCGTTGCAATCCGAGAGCAACATTGGGCTGATGTTGCCGTGCAACGTAATCGTGAAAGAATTACCGGATAAAAGTATCGAAGTTTCCGCAATCGATCCGATTGCATCGATGCAGGCGATCGAAAATCCGTCGCTCGGTGATGTGGCAATCGCAGTTCAGGCGTTGCTCAAAAAGGTGATCGACAGTCTTTAATCACATCTGGTTAATGCTGCGGTAATACTGCATATTACAAGTTGTTGCGAGCACGAATTTCAGCTCATTTTTCATGGAATTTTGTCGTTATTTGAGAGAGGAAAGTTTAATAATTTCAACTTTTCGGTAAGCTTAATAAAAACAGTATGTTTTATTCGTTTGCGGAACTGCAGGATTCCCGGAAAAGCGACAAAATGGAAAAAACGCTGAATATAAAAGGTTTGTTTGTAAATCATAATATTGCACCTGTTACCCGCGAAAATCATTTACAAAATTTCCAGAGTTTTTTAACGGCAGCCAAAACTGGGTTTGGTATATCAATGGCATCAGCGGTTGCGGAAAAACAACCCTGATTTACCAGATTATCGATCAGATTCTGGAATCGGATAAAATTCCGTTTGTTTACCTCAGTTTGGAATCGACGCCGCAAATTGTCGATCCGGTTAAAATGGCGGAGCACATCGCAAAAGGGCTGACAGCCAACATTGAAAATCCCATTACGGATGCGGTTCTGGAACCGATTCGCAATCAGCTCAAAAATGCTTTTGCATCGTTAGGAACGGGCATTCGCAAAGGGTTGCAAAATGAGAATCTTCGCCGGTTAGCGAATCAGGGCTGGCGCGTTTCTGCAGATCTGATGCGGTTCGCATTCAGCAAAGCGATTGAGTCGATCCAATCCGAAATCAAGTCGCGCGTTTCACCGGAGCAAAAAGCGGTCATCATCATCGATGATTTTGAGCAGATGTCCAAACACACCGGTATCGAATTTCAGAAATGGTTTTGGGACACATTTTTGGCGGATCTTTCCGGTTGCTGCCCAAAACTTCGGGTGGTGTTGTCGAGCGCACAGCGTCCGCGTTTTCCGGTGGGATTCAATTTTATCGAATACAATATCGGGATGTTTTCCGGTCCGGAAACGTTGGAGATGTTTCAAAATGCCGGTTTACCCGATCGCGAAATGGCATCGTGGGTGTATAAACTAACCCGCGGCCATCCGTTGTTTATGAACATGCTCATCGACCTCGTCAAACAAAAAGCGGTTGAAATTGAAGAGATCGAAACGGCTGTTAATCAGGATGTAAAACCGGGTCAATGGGTTTGCGGATTGTTTTTCGATCGGTTGCCCGAAAGCCACCAGGCTGTTGCAAAAAACGTCAGTTTATTTCGCAGATTCGATTTGCAAATGCTGAACAAGGTTTTTGCGATTCTGGAATCGCCGGTGGAAGAATCTGTGTTGAATGAAATTACCGGCACAGCGGTGATCGGCTCGGACGGCGATAAATATCAAACCCACGAAATTATCCGCAAATTTATTCACAACCTTTCGTATCAGGAAAATCGCGAACATGCGCAATCGCTTTACCGGGCAATCCAGGTGTATTTTTATCCGGAAGAAAACGCGACTATTTTATTGGATCAGGAAGATTTACTGGAACGATTTTATTACCAATTTGTCTCCAATCCTTCCGCTGCATATTATTCGTGGAAACACCATTTGCAGCAACGGCTGAAGAAGTGGAAACCCGGCTATGTTTACCAATTGCTTCATATCGCCCGGCGGTTTTTACCGGATTCCGATAAAAACGTGCTGGCTTTGCTGGAAACCGTTGCCGGAAAATTTTATTATACTCAATTGCAAATTGCCGATTGCCAACTCAGTTTGAAAAAGGCGCTTACGTTGAACCGGCATATGGATATGCGCAGCGAAGAAGCCCGATTGCTGCTGATGCTGGGCGATGCGTTTTTGGCGGTAAAAGAAGTGGAATCGGCGTTGGAGCATTACAACTGGGCAATGGCGCTGTATAAATCCATGAAAGACAGATTGGGTGAAGCCGAAGCGCTCCGGGCAATTGCCTCCGCATATTCAGACATCCAGAAATACACATCTGCCGAGGATTTTTTTACCAAAGCAGCCGGTTTGTATCATTCGATGCACAATTCCAGCGGCGAAGCGCTGGCGTTGGGCGAATTGGCGGATCTGTATCGCAAATCGCGTCAATACGATAAAGCGCAAGATCAGTTGAAAAAAGCCCTCGACGCTCTCCAAAAAAATGATGACCTCAGCACGGAAGCAATCATCCTCAAAGTTAAGGGCGAAGTTAGTTATCTGCAGGGTAATTATGATGACGCGATCCGCTGTTTCGATGCCGCGATGAAGAATTTCCACATCGAAGGCGATCATCTGGGAACGGTGGAAACCCTGCACAAAGGCGGCAACATTCTATACGCCAAAAAAGATTTTGATCAGGCTGAAGTTATTTATGATCAGGTGTTGGGTATTTATGAATCGTATCACCACCCGTTGGGAATGGCGTGGGCGCTGAAAGATATCGGCGATATCAAGTTCGCTGAAAAGCAATATTCGGAAGCGACGGATTTTTATTTGCGCGCTCAAAAAATTTTCCTTGAAATGAAGGATTTATCGGGTGAAGCGCTAACCCAGCAAGCGCTGGGCATTGTGAACGCATTTTACGGTCGTTGGGAAAAAGCGATCAAACATTACGAAAAAGCGCTGAAATTGCACCAGATTTTGAAAAACCGTCCGCAGGAAGCCATCGTGCTGAAGCTGTTGGGGATTGCCAATCGACGCCAGTATCATATCGATCACGCGCTGAAACATTTTCGCCGTGCGTCCAGTATTTTCAACGGTTTAGGTGAAGTTCGACACATGCTGGAAGTGCTCATCGGGATTGGTGAAATTTACAATTATCGCAAAGAAGTTGCATCTGCTGTGGAGCAATATCAGCGGGCGTTGGTGTTGGCAAAAAGCATTGGCGACGAAAGCGAACAGGCGCATATTCACATGGCGCTGGGCGTAGCCTGGCAAACCCAACGCGATCCCGAAGCGGCAATTGAACATTTCAATAGCGCGATCGTCATTTTCCAAAAACAGCACAACAAAGCCAAAGAAGCAGAGGCGATAAAAGCCATTGGCGATGCCTACCAAAGCGTTCGCCGAATGGACGCGGCGTTGAGCATGTACGAACGCGCCGTAAATCTATTCAAAATTATGAAAGATGAAAAAGGGGAAGGGGAGACGCGGCTTGGCATCGGTAACATTCACAAATCGGACGGCAAATTTGATGAGGCTACCGCCAGTTTCGAACAGTCGCTGACCTGTTTCCGGAATACAGAAGAATGGCAGGGTGAGGCAGAAGCGTTGTTGCAAATCGGCGAAGTGGAGCTGCTCCGGCAACGGTTTGATGAATCTGAATCCCGGTTGAATGCGGCATTGGAAATTTGGGGAAAAACACAGGAAATTCCCGGTCAGGGACGGGTGATGAAGGCACTCGGCGATCTGCACACGGCACAATTCGAATTTGATATGGCGCAGGCAAATTATCAGGCGGCGGTGGATTTATTCCACAAATCCGGGTTTCGTCCGGGACTTCCGGCGGCACTCAAGGCGCTCGGCGATGCAACAGCCCGGAAAGAGCGCGACCTCAGCCTGGAATTTTACGGGCGGGCCCTGCCGCTTTCCCGATCGCTGGATGAAACGGTTCTGGAAATGGAAATATTGCTGGCGATGGGTGAAATTTATCGGCAGCGAAAAGAATACGAATCGGCGAGAGAACATCTGGATCGCGCGTTTGGCGTATCGCGGATGCTCAACGATCAAAAAGCCGAAGCGGATATTATGATGGTGCTCGGTCAGGTTTTTTTGGGTATGCGGGAAGTGGACAGCGCCATCGGTCAATTTAACAAAGCCGTTTTGTATTTCCAGAAAAATAATTTGAAGACCCGCGAAGCTGTAGCATTGCGTTTGATGGGCGATGCGTATCGCACGATCAGAAAATTCGACAGCGCCCAAAGTATGTACGACAAAGCCATGTCCCTTAGCCAAATTATGAAAGATCGCGAGGTGGAAGCGCAAACCTGCAACGCCAAAGGCGAAATTTTTGTGCTGCAACATCAGTATGATAAAGCTGTCCAATATTTCGATAAAGCGATAGACATTTTCTGTGAAACCGAAAATTATCTTGGCTGTGCCGAATCGTTCATCGAAAAAGGCAACCTGTTTTTGAAGCGACAACAGATGGAAGCTGCACAGGATATATTTCAGAAGGCGCTGGAAAGTTCGCAAAAAGTGAACAATCCGGGGTTGCAGGCGCGTACTTTCAAATCGATCGGCGATGTATTTTTGGAAATCGATGAACTTGGCGAAGCCAGAATGCACTTCGAAGCAGCGCTAAAATTATTTCGTACCGCAAACGACCGCCAGGGGCAGGGCAGAACGCTAAAAGGTATCGGGGATGTATTCGCAAAAGAGGATGAATTTCAACCTGCGATGGAAAATTACAGCCGGTCGTTAAGCCTTTCCCGAACCAACCACGATTTGGAAAATGAGGCGCACACGCTCCGCGCGATCGCCCGGCTTAACCAACGCCGCAAAAATTTTGAAACTGCGATCAATAATTATCAAAATGCCGTTTCCATTTTCCGGCAAATAGTAGACAAAATCGAAGAAGCCGCAACGTTGGAAACGTTGGGTAAAGTTAATATTCAGCAAGCAGATATGTCTTCTGCACGCCGGCAATATCAACGTGTTTTGGAGATTTATCTTTATTTGAATAATTCGGAAAAAGTAGCTGAGAGCTATAACCAACTGGCGTTTATCAACTATCAAAGGGGTTATAATCCTGAGGCACTTGAAGCATACAATGCAGCTTTAAATGGGTTTTCAGCGGTCGGAAATGAGGTAGGCCAGGCAAAAGCACTTGTGGGTACCGGCAATGTTTTGTCTGAAATGGAACGGTTGGATGAAGCAGAAAAATATTATCTGCAAGCTGTCCAATTGTATGAAAAATTAGGCGACACCATCGGCATTGCCGATTGCCAACTGGCGCTCGGCAAATTGTATTACAAAAAGCAAAAATACGATTCCGCGCGAGAGGCTTACCAAAAAGCGCTCAGCGGACATCAAAAAGCGGGTGATCAGGAAAAAGTAGCGAAAGATTTGTTGTATGTTTCGAACGTTTTGCAGGCTTTAAAACAAGGTGAAGCGGCAATCCAGATGATTGAATTGTCGCTCCAGATTCATATCGAACAAAAATTGCCGGGTGTAAAAAGCGTGACCAAAAAGCTGTTGCGTATGCGAAACATCACCGGCAATAAAAATGCGAAAGCGTTTTTGCAAGAACTCACCGACCGTTGGGTGAATCGGCAGGATTAGTTTTTTTTGTTTGCCGACCCATTTCCATCCAGCGATTCCGCAACCAAAATGGCGATATCTTTTGTATCCAGCTGCTCACTGCGATTGGTTTCGTTGATGCCATCGTGCAACATAATGGAGCAGAACGGGCACGCCGATGCAATCATTTTTGCGTTGGTTTCCGTTGCAGCTTCGTCCACCCGATTTTGGTTGACGCGCGGTTTGTCCTCTTCCAGCCACATTCTTCCGCCGCCGGCGCCACAGCAAAATCCTTTGTTGCGTGAACGCGGCATTTCTTCCAATTTTACACCGGGAATCGCGCTGAGAATTTCGCGCGGTGCATCGTAAACGCCATTATGGCGACCCAAATAACAGGAATCGTGATAGGTAATCGTTTGGCTGTTGCTGTTGGTGAGTTGTAATTTGCCCTGTTTTATCAGCTCGCTGATTAACTCGGTGTGATGGATAACTTCATAATTTCCACCGATTTGCGGATATTCATTCGCCAGCGTATTGAAACAATGCGGGCAACTGGTAACCACTTTTTTGAAACTGTGGGCATTGAGCGTTTCCACATTTTGGGCAGCCAGCATTTGATACAAATATTCGTTGCCGACTCGCCGTGCCGGGTCTCCGGTGCAGGTTTCTTCTTTCCCCAAAATCGCGTAATTGACGCCCGCAGTGTTAAAAATCTTGACCATCGATTGCAGCGTTTTTTGCGCTTTTTGATCGAACGCACCGGCGCAGCCCACAAAAACGAGGTATTCAACATCGCCCTCAGCATCGCGCATGGTGGGCACATTCAGCCCTTCCGCCCATTCTTCACGGTCGTCCGGTGCCATTCCCCACGGATTGCCGCTGTTCTCCAGATTTTTGAAAATGCTCGTTAATTCTGCAGGAAAACGGCTTTCTTCCAAAACCATGTGTCGGCGCATTTCCACAAATCTATCGATAAAATCGATGAACAGCGGGCAGGCCTCTTCGCAAGCTTTACAGGTGGTGCAGGACCAGATCGTTTCGTCTTTGATCACTTCTCCAACGAGTGCGGAACCGGCGTATTCAGCCGTTTCCGTTGCGCCGTTGCCGCCGTTTAACTGGCTGGCCATCGAAAGAATCCAGGGCGTTTTTTCATACAAATGATCGCGCATATGTTCATTAACCACCTTTGGCGAGAGCGGTTTTTCGGTTGCGTACGCCGGGCATGCTGCCTGGCAACGTCCGCACTCCGTGCAGGTGTAAACGTCCAAAATATCTTTCCAGTCGAACTGCTCGATTTGCGATACGCCGAACCGCTCGATGTCGTCAGCTTCCAAATCCATATGCGGCAAAGTGCTCGGTTCCAGATTCCGGAAATACACGTTGAAAGCAGAGGTGATCACATGAAAATGTTTGGAAATGGGCAAATATGCGAGGAAAAAAAGCAGCACAACCATGTGCAACCACCACGAAACGCTGTGTAGAATCGCCAATCCATTTGGCGATAAATTCATTGAATTCAATAAGTTGGCGGTGAACGCTGCCATAAAAGAAAATGCTTCGCCAGTCGGTTCACCGGCGGCAACCAGCGATCCGTTGATGAGAAAATCGGTGAACATCAACGTAAAAATCATCGATAAAATAAATAGCGCATCCAGCGATTGTGTGATTCGTTGGGGACGCAACACCAGCCGGCGAAACACCAAAAATACAACCATGAAAAGCACCACAACTTCAAAAGCATCTCGCAGAAAAATATACGGAGCGCCAAAAATGCCGTCGGGTCCAAAAAAAGGCAGGTGAAAATCGTGGAAAAATGCCCGAAAAATCAAATGGACACTGTTAATCGAAACGGCCAAAAATCCCCAAAAAACGAGTGCGTGCATCAATCCGGCGCCGATATGTTTGGGATCGAGAATCCGCCGTTGACCGAGCCAATACACCAAAACGCCTTTCAGGCGTTCCATCGGGCGATCAAAACGGTTGATCGGCGTTGCCGCTTTGAGTACCAAAAAACGCATCCGCATGAAATAAACAAACGCACCGGCGGCGGACAGCAGAATTATCGCGAATATTATTTTGGAAAAAACAGTCGCAGTTGGGATCATAAATTGGGTCTCCTTGCAGATTCGATTGCCCAGCCCGGGAAGTGTTCGAATAACAACAGTTGAGCGGAGCGAAGTTACGCAAAAATTTATGAGTAGAATCGGATTTTATCAAGCAGAATATAACTTGGGAAATTTTGGCACTGGCAAAGCAATGCGCAACCCAATTGATTTTGTGTCGGTAAAATCAAATAAAAATAATAGTTTAGAGCATTTCCAATTTTTTATGGGTTACATTGTTTTGAAAAAATGAAAAAAAATCTGGACAATGTAACTTTTGCAAATTATATTCGTTTCAAGAAAATGACTGACAGTCAGTAAATAGAAATGAGTTTAGGACGTTAAATGGGAATTGCAGAAAGAAGAGAACGGGAAAAGGAGCAGCGCCGCCAAAGTATTTTGGACGCAGCGGAAGAATTATTTTTCGGAAAGGGCATCGAGCACACCACAATGGACGATGTTGCGGAAGCAGCGGAAGTCAGCAAAGGCACGTTGTATCTGTATTTCAAAAATCGTGAGGATATTTATCACGGCATTTATTTGCGCGGATTGGATGTTCTGAAAAGCTATTTCGAAGAAGCGTTGCGTCAGGAAGGCGACGGACTTTGTCTCGTTCGGGAAATCGGGAAGGCATACTATCGTTTTTCGCAAACGCACTCCAATTATTTTCATGCGATGAACGAAATGGATCCCGGAAAAATTGAGCACACGGATGTGGAATCGAACGGATTTAAATGCCATTTGCTCGCCGAAGATGTGAAAAAGCTGGTCGCCAAAGCCGTTGAAATCGGAATCGAGGATGGCAGTATCCGCGCCGAAGTTAACCCAAAATTAATGGCGTATGTGCTTTGGGGACAAACCAGCGGCGTAATTAAATTGATTAACAATTTGGGCGAGCACATGCGCACGCTCCATCACATCGAGCCAGAGTTGATGATTAATGTTTTGTTTGACCAGATTTATCATGGATTGCGAACGGACAAATAATTGAACGGAATCTAATATTGCGTGGCTAACGCAATATTTTTTTACACTTTAACTGACTCGCAGTCAGTTTTTCAAAACCAGTTTAAAGGAAGTGGAAATGCTAAAATACAGTCGTCATTTACTCCTGTTGATGCTCGTTTTTACGACGGTGGTTGGTGCTCAATCGACAATTTTATCGCGATATGTGGAAGAGGGCATCGATAATAATCTCGGTTTGCTAAAAGAAACGCTGGCGTTAGAGCAGAAACAATCGGCTGTTCGGCAGGCGCGCGGATTGTATCTGCCGGATGTTACGTTTCATGCCAATTACACATGGGCAGACGGCGGACGTTCCATCGATTTTCCGGTGGGCGATTTGTTCAACCCGATTTACAGCACGCTGAACGGTTTGACAGGCAGCGCCAATTTCCCGACCAATCTGGAAAATCAGGAAATCCAGCTGTTGCCGGACGATTTTCACGAAACAAAATTGCAGATTATCCAGCCGATTTTTAACTCAGATATTTATTTCAATTATCGCGCCCAGCGGGATTTAGTGGATGTTCAGGCTGCCCAACGCGAAGCGTTTATCTCCGAACTCACCAAAGAGATAAAAAGCGGCTATTTTCAATATTTACAATCAGAAGCAGTGCTTAAAATTTTCGATCAGACAATGGTTGTGCTGAAAGAATTGCGGCGCGTGAACACCCGTTTGGTGGAAGCGCAAAAAGCCACGAAAGATGTTATCAGCACATCGGATTTCGAAATCAGCGAACTGGAACAAAAGATTGCAGTTGCGCAAAAAAATCGCAACCTCGCGAAAGCGTATTTCAATTTTTTGCTAAACCGCGAACTGGAATCCGTCATCGAATCGGATAGCTCAATCGCCGCATCTGCCAACCAAACCGCGCTGGCGGACGCCAAAGCACTGGCTTTGCAGCAGCGTCCGGAGCTTCGCCAAATTTTATCCGCCCAAAATGCCGCCGGAAAATTGCGCAAAATGAATCAGGCCAGTTTTCTACCTAAAATTTTTGCCGCCGGAGAAGCCGGATATCAGGGTTACCAATACAAATTTAACGATTCGCAGGATTACTGGCTGGTGCGCGTTGGGCTGGAGTGGAATTTGTTTAACGGATTTCAGACGACATCCAAAATTCAGCAGTCAAAAATTGAGGAAAAGCGCCTCAAAACCCAATCGGATGAATTGGAAAAACAAATTCAACTGCAGGTGATTGAGGGATTTTATGGTGTGCAGGCTGCGCAGGCGGCGGTTCAGTCCGCTCAAAATGGCGAACGCGCAGCGAGCGAAAGCTTCCGAATTATCAAACGGAAATATGAAGAAGGTCAGGCATTGCTGGTCGAGTTTTTGGATGCGCGGAACAAACTGACCAACGCGCAGCTATCGCTGGCAATTGCCCGATACGATCTGCTGATTCAACAGGCAAGTTTCGAGCGTGCCATTGGCAATTAAAAAATTAACCAAGTAACACAATAATGAGAGATACAAAGATGAACCCGACCGGATTTACCAAAGAATATGAAATCAGGTGGTGCGATGTGGACCCGAACATGCACATGCGCCACACGGTTATCGGCGATATTACTGACCACATTCGCGGCGTGTATTTTGAACAGCATGATATTTCATTTCAAAAATTGCGCGAAATGATGGTTGGACCGGTATTGCTGCAATACAGCGTCCGTTTTTTGCGGGAAGTGATGATGTATGAAAAAGTGCTGGTGGAATTTCAGATTAAATCGTTGAGCCGCGATTTGCGAAAATTCCGGTTTTACCACCGCATTTATAAAATGGACGGGCAAATTGCTGCAGAAGTGGAGGTGTTTGGTGCATGGATGGATCTCGTCAAACGCAAAATTACAGTGCCGCCGGATTTGGTTCGAGGTGTGCTGGACCATGCGCCGATGGCGGATAATTTTGAATGGATGGATTGAGATTTGAGAATAATAAGTGATTTTTAAAGGATAAAAAGCTCTACATGCGCTGAACGAATCCGAAGCGCGAAACCATCTGAAAAAACAAAACTAAATACCTGTAAACAGGAGAGATACAATGTTGAAAAAAATTATATTCCATAGTTTTTTGGTTACCGGAATGCTCGTTTTGGCGGCTTGCGGAAAATCTGATGCGACGCCAACGGCAGATGCACAGAACCGCCCGCATCCTGTGAAAATTGTCAAAGTGGAGCAAACCAGCGCACCGATTCCCATCGAATCCAGCGGTAAACTGGCATCCGAAGCGGAGATGTTGTTGTCCTTCAAAATCGGCGGAGTGGTCGATCGCATTTTGGTGAATGAAGGGCAAACGGTTAGCGAAGGCCAACTGCTCGCTCATCTCAATTTGACGGAAATTGACGCCCGGGTTCGCCAGGCGAAAAACGCATTTGAAAAAGCAGAACGCGATATGGCGCGCGTAAAAGATTTGCTGAAAGACAGCGTTGCCACGCTGGAACAGTATCAAAACGCCAGCACCGGATACGAAGTTGCGCAGGCAGATTACGAAATTGCGAAATTTAATCAGCGTTATGCCAAAATCATCGCGCCGACGAGCGGCAAAGTGTTGCGCCGTTTTGTGGAGCGTGGCGAGCTGATCAATCCGGGAATGCCCGCGATGCAGATCGGCACGGCCAGTGCATCTTCGCAAATCATTCGCATCGGTGTATCGGATCGCGATGTGGTTCGGCTGGCGCCCGGCGACACAGCGCAAGTCCGTTTCGATGCGTATCCCGGCGCAAAATTTTCTGGATATGTGACCGAAATTGCGGCGGCTGCAGATCCCAAAACCGGCACATTTGAGGTGGAACTCACGCTCGAGCCATCCAAACTGCTGTTGAAGAACGGTTTTGTCGGAAAAGTGAAATTGTTTCCCGCCAAACAATCCGCATATTATCGCATCCCGATGAGCGCGCTGGTCGATGGTTCCCGCGATTTGGTGAGCATTATGATTCCGGTAAATGAGCGCACTTCCGCCCGGAAAATCACGGTTCGCCCGGAACATGTCGGCACGGATTATTTTACGGTGCTGGCAAGCGAAGCTGGCAAAATTGGTGAAGTGATCACCGATGGCGCAGCATATGTCCGTGATGGCGAAACGATTTCGCTCGTCGGTAACATCAGTGAAATCAAGACGATAGCTGAAAAATAAATTGCAGCCGTTTCAAAAAAAGCGGTGCAACGGCCTTCAATTAATTGAAATTACCATCAGAAAATAAAGTAGAAACAACTATGAAACTCCCGGAAATTTCCATCAAAAATGCCCAATTTGTGCTCATTTTAGTGATTATGGCGTTGCTGGTTGGCTTTATGTCTTTTCTGCACATGCCGCGTTCGGAAGATCCCGCGCTGACGTTTCCGCGATACATCGTTGTGGCGATTTATCCCGGCACCAGCCCGGAAGATATGGAAGAACTGGTTGTCGATCCGCTGGAAGAAGCCATTCACGAAGTTGAGGAAATCGACGAAATTATTACGACCATTTCCGAGGGATTGGCGGTGATTCGCGCCGATGCCGCGTTTGGGGTGGATATCGATGCGATTTACGATAAAGTGCTCCGCGAAATCAACAACGTTCGAGGCGATCTGCCCAAAGATTTATACAGCCTCGATACTCGCGTGGCATCGCCGCAGGATGTCGCGATTATGCAAATGGCGTTGGTTTCGGAGGAAGCGCCATATAACCGCTTGCTGGATTATGCGGATATTTTGAAAGATAAACTGGAAGCCCAAAACGGGGTGCGAACGGTTGAAATCGAGGCGTATCCGGAGGAGCAGGTGCGGGTTTCGCTCGATTTTCAGAAAATGTCGAACCTGAATATTTCACTGTCGCAGGTGATCGGTATTTTGCAGCAAAACAACGCGAATATTCCCGGCGGGGAAGTGGATGCGGGCAGCAAATCGTTCAGCATCCAAACCAGCGGCAGCTACAAAGATATCGATGAAATCGGCAGTACGGTCGTCAATAGCGACGGTGAAAAGCTGGTGTATTTGCGCGATATCGCAGATGTGCGGTTCGATTACGCGGACGATCTGCACATCGGTCGCCACAACGGGAAAAAGAGTGTATTTCTCGTAGTTACGAAAGATAAAGAAAGTAACATCATCGAATTGACCGGACGTCTGCACGGCATGATGGATGCATTTCAGTCGCAGATGCCATCGGATGTGCAACTGCTCACCGCGTTCGAACAGGCGCCGGCGGTTGCCGGTCGCATCAACGATTTTTTCATTAATTTGATGCAGGGCGTCGCACTCGTCGGTGTGATCATTTTTCTGTTTCTCGGGTGGCGTCCTGCGGTGATTATCTGCACCGTTATCCCGATTTCGGTGATGATTGCTATAGGTGTGCTCGATTTTAGCGGATACGCGCTGCAGCAAATTTCCATTGCATCGCTGGTGATTGCCCTCGGTTTGCTGGTGGATAACGGCATCGTGGTCACAGAAAATATCCAGCGATTTGAGAAAATGGGAATGAACGCCACCGAAGCTGCCATCAAAGGTACCGGCGAAGTGGGATTTGCGGTGATTGCTTCAACGATAACCACGCTGCTTTCGTTTTTCCCGCTGACGCTGATGCAAAGCGGTCCGGGCGAATTTTTGCGCACGCTGCCGCTCACGGTAATTTATACGCTGACCGCATCGCTGATTTTGGCGCTCACATTTACGCCCATCGTTGCCGCCCGGTTTTTGAAAGCATCCGCGAAGAAAAAATCTGGTCCGATTGATAATTTGATGAGCAATTTTCGGGATAATTTGTATTTGCCATCGTTGCAAACGGCGTTGAAATATCCGGGTCGATTTATAGCAGGTTCTGCAATTGCGTTGATTGGCTGTTTCGCGCTGTTCCCGGTTGTGGGTGTCAGCTTTTTCCCGACGGCAGATAAACCGCTGCTGCTCATCGAAGTGGATACCCCTTACGGCACCAGCCTCGCCCGAACAGATGCGGCTGTGCGTTTTGTGGAAAACGTGCTCGACTCCGTCGATTTTGTCCGCGATTACACATCGAACACCGGAAAAGGGAATCCGCAAATTTATTACAACCGCATTCCCAAAGAGCTGAACAAAAATCACGGGCAGGTGATTGTCAATTTTGCGGAATGGAATCCGGAGAAATTTTACGCGACGCTGGCGCATTTGCGGGAGAAATTTGCGACCTATCCCGGTGCGGAAATCACCTTTTCGGAGCTGAAAAACGGACCGCCATTCGCCGCGCCCATCGAGATAAAAATTCTCGGTGATGATTTGGACAAAATGCGCGAATCGTCGTTCGAACTGGAGCGGATTATCCGCGAAACGCCCGGAACGCTGAACGTGATCAACCCGTTTGCCCGTCGCAAAACAGATTTGAAAGTGGCGATTAATCGCGATAAAGCCGGGATGATCGGTTTGCCCGTAAATGACATCGATTTGGCGGTTCGCGCCAGCCTCACCGGCGTAACCGTCGATGAGCTGACCATGCGCGACGGTGACAATTATCCGCTGGTTGTCCGGCTGCCGTTCGATGAAAAACCGGGTATCGAGGATTTTGAAAAAGTGTATTTGACCACCCGGACCGGCGCACAAGTGCCGCTGAAACAGGTTGCCAACATCCAGTTTGAGTCAGGCATTGCCCAATTCGGGCGATACAATCAGCGCCGCAGCGTCGCCGTAACCGCCGATGTTTTTGATGCGGATAAAACCAAACAAATTACCGAAGCAATCATCGAGCGACTGCCGGAAATACAACTGCCGGAGGGCAGTGAATTTTACATCGCGGGTGAATACGAAACGCAACAGGAATCATTCGGCGATCTGGGGCAGTTACTGCTCGTTGCGCTGCTCTCTATTTTTGCGGTGCTGGTGGCGCAGTTCCGTTCACTCATCCAGCCTGTGGTCATTTTTTCCGCGATTCCGCTGGCGTTCACCGGCTCCATTCTGGCATTGTTTTTTACCGGCTGGACGTTCTCATTTTTCGCATTTGTCGGATTCACCAGTCTGGTGGGGATTGTCGTGAACAACTCAATCATTTTGGTGGATTATACCAACCAGCTGATTCGCGGCGGAACGCCGTTGCGTGAGGCGCTGGAAACGGCCTGTCAAACCCGCTTTCAGCCAATTGTGCTCACATCTGTGACCACGATTTTGGGGTTGCTGCCGCTCACGCTGACGAACACCAGCCTGTGGTCGCCGCTCGGCTGGACGATCATCGGCGGGATGGTTTCATCCACATTTTTGACACTGGTGATTGTTCCGATTCTCTATAAGTGGGTAACGAAAGAAGAAGCGATTGCCGTTTGAGCATAAAAAAAGGAGCCGGCACCCTTCGCGGATTCCGGCTCCTTTTGTATGGAGACGAGTATGTTCATTTTCTCTTTACGGTAATTATCGGAAAAAGTTGTTTAATGTTTAGTCGTTTTTTATGTCAGGGGACAATTCTGTAAAAATGTTGATTGATAATGGAATATTGCGGTAAATGATGAATTATTGTTCATAAGTACCAAACAGCCTGGTGACTAAAAAAACAGGTTGTGTGACTTACCTAATGATTGAGATTTAGGAAGTTCTTTACTGAAGATGCTTTGCCCTTTTTCTCAAAATGATTGTAGTCGTTTGCAATCCAAAGTATATGTTCCCCAATAACATTATCTGAATTAATGTAGCTTTCATAATAGATCCAACCCAAAACACCACTTAAATAATTGGCGGCGGCAGAGTCATTTGGCCGCGACAGAATTTTATATTCAATATTGATAGAATCTGCCGGAATATTTTGGGAAGGTTTCTGTCCAATGTAAATATCACCGATATAATTTGCACGTTGTTTATCGATGGTAAACGTTATATCCAGACTATCTGCGTTGACATCAACGTTTGAAAAATGATCAACAAACCGGATTTCTTTGACCAGATAATTACCCGGTTGGATACAAAACCCAAATGGCTGATTCGGTTTTAGCTGTATCATAAATTCGAAGTCATTAGAAAAGTTCGAAGCAAGGTTTATCATTAATATTTCGATAAATTTGATTCTCTGAAGCCTTTCCGGAATTTTTCCGGCAATTATTTTACCGTTCTGATCGACTGCCAACACAATATCATTAAATGCATAATATTTGGGCTTCGGATCAAAAACAGGGCTTTGCTTTTCTTGATCGAAAATTATCCCTGAAGAATCTTGTGAAATGATTTCACCCGATAACGCCTTGTATCTTCCCCGTTCCCAAATTAAAATTGCTGGCGCTATACCTTCCCACTTCGCCTCGTACAAAAAGTTGCCTTCAATAGTAGTCGAACAGCCTTGTAAATCCTCAATTTTTGTAAGTTTTATCGCATTACTGCATCCGGTAAAAACGATTACCCCGTATGCAAAAAAGAACCACAGGTAAATTAACTTTGTCTTTTTCATTTGATCGTTACCGCCTCCATATGCAAGGTATTTAAATATTCGAATCAGTTCACATATCCCATTGAAGGAAATATTTGTCATCACAATTCACGCTTTTGAGGTTGTTTAGTTCTTTGTAATTGAAATGCTCAGGCTTGACAAAAACAGAATAAACAGAGAATCTCCGCTATTATCAAGCCGGATATGGTCTTTCAGAAGGTTAAACTATTAATTGATTTGCGCCACTATCATAAATATTTATGCTCATCCATTTTTGGATAAACAGCATTTTTTTATATTTTTTCCCGATTCCACAGGGACATGGATCGTTGCGAGCAGTTCTCAATGTATTTTTTTCAAATAGCTGGGTACAGCGCTTTCAATTAATTGTTTGTCAGAGTATTTTTGGAATTTCATCCAACCGTTCCTCAGATAATATTTGTGCTGCCAAATTGATTTTGCCTAACAGATAATCCGGGTGTTCAGAACAATACGGTTATTTGATGGTAATCGGCAAAAAAATCCCCGGAAATTTTCACCCCCGGGGATTAAGAATTTTCAGATGAAAACCTGTCTATTTGGTCGCTTCAACCATTAATTCCGTCATTCGGGTGACAAACTCGGTCGGGTCTTTCAGCGTGCCTTCCAGCAATGCGGCGCCTTCGTAAATCTGCAAAATGGATTGGCGCAGCAACGCGTCTGTGCTGCTGCCCATGTTCAATTTGGACAAATTTTTGATGAGCGGATGCGATGTGTTGATTTCCAGAATCCGTTTGGAGCCTGCGAAATCTTTTTGCATCATTTTCATCATTTTTTCCATTTGCGGGTCCATGCCCTGTTTGCCGATGACCAGCGTTGCCGGAGAATCGACCAGCCGGTGCGATTCCATCACGTCTTCCACTTTGTCGCCGAGTGTTTCTTTAAACACGGTAATCAACGATTTGGAGAGATTTTCATTCAACGCTTCTTCGCTGCGGGCGTCATCTTTTTTGACGTCGATATCCGCATTGTCGATCGATTTGATGGGCTTTTTCTCATATTCATTCAGGCTGGGAACGATAAAAACATCCGCCGGATCG
Organism: Calditrichia bacterium; assembly: GCA_020634975.1. Lineage (NCBI taxonomy): Bacteria > Pseudomonadati > Calditrichota > Calditrichia > Calditrichia bacterium. Next base: position 200,097 of record JACKAQ010000004.1, read on the forward strand.
GTGAGCAACAGCACCTCGATATCGTGCTTTTTGAAATATTCGAGATTCGGATTGCGTTCCAAAATGGAGCGGGTTTCGCCGGAAACGTAATAAATTTCTTTCTGGTCGCTATTCATCCGGGTCACATAATCTTTCAGTGTCGTGAATGCGCCGGCTTCGGTTGTAGTGCTTTCGAAGCGCATTAAATTTACCAACCGGTCACGATTGCTGAAATCCGTATTCACCCCAAATTTCAAAAATTGACCGAAATTATTGTATAAGGTTTGAAATTTTCCGGGGTCCTGTTTTGCCATATCTTCCAGATGCGACAGAATTTTGTTGACAATTGTGGAGCGGATTTTAGACATCGCCGGGCTGTTTTGGGTGACCTCGCGGGAAACGTTCAGCGGCAAGTCTTCCGTATCGACAACGCCTTTCACAAACCGCAAATATTCGGGCAATAACTCTTTGGCGTCGTCCTGTATAAATACTTTGTGGGAATAGAGTTGCAACGATTTTTCCTCGTCCATTCGCACATACGGTCCGGGCGCTGTAGCAGGGAAAAAAATGATCGCTTTAAAATTTACCGCGCCTTCGATGGAAAGGTGCAAATGGCTGACCGGATCCTGAAAATCATTTGCCACAAATTTGTAGAATTCGTTCAATTCTTCCTGTTTGATATCGCTTTTGTTGCGATGCCAAAGCGCGTCTACTTTGTTGGCGCGTTCGCCGTTCAATAAAATCGGGAAATCTACAAAGTTGGAATATTTGTTGATGATATGTCCCAACCGGTGGCTCTGGCTGAATTCCTGGCTTTGCTCATTCAGCGTAAAACTAATGGTGGTGCCGCGGGTTGGTTTGTCGATTTCCTCGATGGTGAAAGTGCCCTGTCCGTCCGATTTCCAGCGATAGCCTTTGGCATCCACATCCGCGTGGCGGGTTTCGATGATCACTTCATCGGTGACCATAAATACCGAATAAAAACCGACGCCAAACTGGCCGATCATGTCGGCATCAATTTTTTTGTCGCTTTTTTTCATTTGTTCGATGAATTCGAGCGTCCCGGAGCTGGCAACTGTCCCGATGCGCTTTACCAAATCATCGTGATTCATCCCGATTCCGCTGTCTGATATGCTAAAGGTATGCTTTTTCTCATCCACATCGATGCGGATTTCCAGTTTCGCATCGGCATTAAATACGTTTTGATCCGTTAACATGCGGAACCGAACCTTATTCAGTGCGTCCGAAGCGTTGGAAATCAACTCGCGAAGAAACACTTCCGGATGCGTATACAACGAGTGAACAATGAGTTTAAGTAACTGTTTTAACTCGGCTTGATACTCAAACTCCTGAGCTTTGCTGGTTTTAGCTTTTGCCATGTTTCCTCCATGTGTTATACAAATTTGTTATTTTCTGAAGTAATTAAAAATTTACATTCTGATTGTTCGAAATCCAAACATACAAAAAAAATCAGGTTAGGGCTAAACGGAGTAAACGGAACGAAAAATGACTGTGCAAACCGGAAACCGGCGCAAAATTGCAACGTATAATTGCGTTGTCAAAGGAGTGCGTGATTAATCGAAGGAGCGAAAGTTGGAATTTAACCGGAGAGCATTTTAATGAAGATTTTCATGTCTTATGCAGGTGTGATCATTCTTTCTTTGCTGATGTTCGGATTGCTGTTTTACAGTTTTTACATTGTGATATCATCGCCGAATAAGTATGATGCCGATAATCATTTACCGGATCAACACCCCTCGGAAAAACCTGAACCATCGCAAAAGAGCAAAACCAACATTGTGAAAATAGGGGAGGAGCATACCGGTCACAAGCCGAGTCACCCCCAAAAGCCGAAAAACCGGAAACGGGCGGCTTGATTTTCAGACAGACAAAAAAAAACGGCGAACGCAGTATGCATTCGCCGTTTTTTTTTTGATTTCGTTTCGGTAATTATTCAGCCGGAACCGGGTGTGCGATTTTTTTCCACATTTCTTCGAAATTGAATTCTTTGAATGTGGGGCTTTCTTCGTTGTGGCAAGTGCGGCACTGTTTTTCGGCAGAACCGTCTTTAACGCTGATCGCAGTCATGCCATTGGCAATGGATTGTTCACGATCTTTCATGATCGTTTTCTTTTTGTACATCGATCCGGCGCCGTGGCAGGTTTCGCATTGTACACCGTCTTCCATGCTAAACCGTGCGCTCATCATTTCCGCTGGTTGATCGTAACCGGTAACGTGGCATTTCAAACATTCTGGCGCTTCATGCGGTGCTTTTGCAATACCTTTTTCTTTTGCAAATTTTACCGCATCGGCTGATTTCAGGGTTTCAAACGCTTTGGCGTGTGCGCTTTCGCTCCAGATGCCAAATTGATTGCCCTGTTTTTCGGTTTTGTGGCATTTTTTACAGCCATTAACGCCGATGTATTTTAACGTTGCGGAATCCGCATCGTCTTCATCATCTTTTGCGTCCTGAGCGTATGCCATTCCAACCATCAATAATGACAAAAATAACAACAGAAATCTCTTCATACTGTTTCCCTTTCCTATACGTTTGTTAGGGTTTTTTATCCAAAATTACGGATTCAGGCCAGTGTGGCAATCAGTACAAAATCCGTCTTTCCAGTCTTCATCGCCGTCCGGGTGAACAAATTCCAACGTGCTGCCTGCCTGGGCAAACTCCATTTCGCCGGGTGTACCCTGCGCGGTAATGTTGTGGCAAAGGTTGCAGTCCATAGAAATCTTTTCACCTTCGGGAGTTACGTGTGTATTGTTATGGCAACGGAAACATCCGTTAAATTGCAAATGCCCGATATGATCGGGATATTTATCCCAACGTACGCCCATTTCCGGAAAGATGTTCTGTGAATAAGCGTGTTGCATGGCTGCAATTGCTTTGTCGATCGATTCTCTTTCCTCTTCAAATATATCAGGATAATCTTCTTCATAAAAGGATAAAACTTGTTCTTCTATTGCCATTTTCGCCGAATCTATTGTACTGAATTTTTGATCGCAGAGTTCCAGCAAAATGGTTTTTATCTCTGGCAGGTCTTTTGAGATTTCCCCGGATGTAATTGCGCGGTTAACAAAAGTTACCGGCGGTAAAAAATCGTGCGACGGGCGAGTGTGGCAATCCATGCAGTCCATTGTGCGGATATCTTCAACAGAAAATGCGCCTTCTTCCAATGGGTTTTCTTCATCCTGATACACTTTTACTTCGCCGGTTTTCAGGTTTGTGTAGCGAACCCAAGGCAATGTTTCGCGATCGCCGCCTTCGGCGATATATTCAACCTTAATATCAGGATTGATATGCCAGTGGATACCTTCGCTCAGACCCAGCGCGGAGTGATCGGCACCGATTTTCATAATCATCTCGATATCCCACTGGGTGTTTTCTTCATCCTGCATATAATAGGTTTCTTTGCGCAATTTACGGGAATAAAATTTTTCCGGCCAGTGACATTTTTGGCAAGTTTCCCGCGCCGGTCGCAAATTATGGATCGGTGTCGGGATCGGTCGCGGGTATTTGTTGCTTAAAACTGAATATACCTGATACAAACCGGAGAGTTTGGAGCGGACATACCAATCTGCACCTTCGCCAACATGGCATTCCACACACGATACACGGGCGTGGGATGAATTTTGGTAGGCTGTAAATTCCGGACTCATCACTTTATGGCAAATTTCGCCGCAAAATGTGGTCGATTCTGTGAAGTGAAACGCCTCGTAACTACCCACAGCAGATGCAAACAGCAGAAACGTTGTGCCAATGGTGAATACCATAAATGCATGGCGGTGTTGCTGGATATTTAAATCGACCATCGGCCAGGTTCGTTCTGTGACTGGCTTTCCCGCTTTTTCCCGGCGATTGAATCGCCACATACCGAATGGGATAAGCAGCAATCCGATTATCATAACTGACGGCAGCAAAATATAAATGACAAGCCCTAAATAGGCATGTCCGGAGCGCCAGAAAACGGAAATCGTAAACAAAAAAAGAATCATGGATAACGCGATAACGGCAATGGTTGCGCCGATCAGCGTTAACCAATTGTGAGTAGAACGCGGTAAATGTAATTTCATGCAGCTCTCCCGAGTGTAACTGGTAATCTATTTTAAATTATGGTGATTTGGTTAATTATTGGATTCATCCTCCGCTTCGGCTTTTTTAATGCGTTCTAATTCCAGCGCGTGTTCTTTTTCCATTTCTTCTTCACTTATTTTTCCGGTCAACCATGTGAAGTTCATCGGATAAACATCGGGATTGAATATGACGTAATAAATATGCCATACCACAATTGCCAGAAACGCCAGCCATGCTTCGTAATAGTGAATCACTTCGCAGACATCGATAAACAATTTGGAAAACCAGGCCATCGACTGGTTCTCGAACCAGAGGGCAAACCCGGTGAGGGTCATCACGATTGTTCCCCAAATCAGTGCCCAGTATTCGGCTTTTTCGATGTATCCGAACCGGTCAAACGCTGGTCGGGATTTCGAGAAACCGAGATAATATTTCATCATCAAAACAAGATCTTTTGCATCCTGAAGCTTGGGCAACATATCCTTGAATAGCCCGAATCCGCGTTTTGTTGCAAACAGATAGCCGATATGATACAACGAAACAGCAACCATACCTACCGCAGCAATCCGGTGTAATAGGCTACGGAGCGTAAAAATTGGCTCGCCGCCCCACTGCCGCAACAAGACAACCCACCATGCGTCAGGAAATTTTAACATAAATCCGGTAATAACCAACATAAAAAACGTGGTAAACAATATAAAATGCTGAATTCTCTCGTTCACAGACATGCGAATATAGTGTTTTTTGCGTTTCGCCAGCTCGTGAGCGGTAATCTCTTTTTCATATTGATCGTGGTAATGTTCTTTTACTTTTTTGGCCAAATCCAAAGAGTTGTGCACAACCATCCCGCCAATGGTGATCAAAATGATCAAAATATAAATTGAAGAGATCCAGTTCAGAATATCGTCGCCGCCGCTGGTGGCACTAACGTGAACTTTACCAACGGTGAAGTTGGCGTTGGCACCCGGATGGCATTCACCGCAGGTTTCGGCAAGATTGCTGACATGAATTGTGGATAACGAATCTGTAGACGGCAAAATGTTGTGCACACCGTGGCAACTGGCGCAGTTGGCAACTTCAGTTGAGCCGAAACGCACTGCTAATCCGTGATAGCTATCCTGATACGACGAGTAATTACTTTCCGGCAGCCCGAATTTGCTGGCTAACCGAACAGAGTTGTGGCAGGGACCGCAAACCTGAACAGCAACGTTACCCGGAGCAACCGGCGAATTTGCAACGGTATGTTCCAAAATATTGTGTTCACCGTGACAATCGGTGCAGGTTGGTGCGTCCTGCAATCCTTCGCGAAGTGCATCGCCGTGAACACTTGCGTTGTAAACTTCGGCAATTTCCGTGTGGCACTCACCGCAGGTGTTCGCGATGTTAAATTTATTAACTTTGGACATTGCGTCGCCGGCTTTCAGTGCGCCGTGGGCACCGTGGCAATCGCTGCAAATGGCAACAGTTGTGTCGCCCTCAAAAAACTTTCGCCCGTGAACACTGGTTTTGTATCCGTCGATGAAGGATGATGTGTGCGTCATCCGTTCACTCACGCCTTCGCTTTCGAGGTGGCAGCTTAAACAGGTCTCAACTTCCAGTTGTCGGCTCATTTTCGAACCGTTGCCGGTGATGGTAATGGCCTGGTGTTCGTTGTGGCAAAAAATACAGGTTGGTGCGGTTTCAAATCCTTCTTCCAGCGCAACGCTGTGTTCGGATTTCATGAATTCTTCAACCACATCATCATGGCATTCGTTGCAGGTTTGGGCGAGATTTACCGGGTGAACCGGGGAAGCCAGTGTATCTACTTTGAAAATGTTGTGAGCACCGTGGCAATCGCTGCATTCCAAATCGTCGCCATGAATCATATTCGTAAATTCGCCGGGCGTTTCGGGCAGCGAAAACTCTGCCATTCGACCGCTGATATCTTCCGGCGCATCGGTGTGGCAGCTCAGGCATGCTTCGGAGCCAAGTGTTGATGCGGTGTGCGGCGTGTGGCAAGTTACGCATTCCGGGCGTTCATCGATAGTTGCGTGAACGCTGCTCATCAAAGCTTTATTCTCATCTTTATGGCAGCTTACGCAATTGTTTTTTGCAAAATGCTTCGGTTCTGGCAGGTGAACATTGCCGTGGCAAGAAAAACAGTTGAGTTCTCCCGCATGAGCACTGCGCATCAGATGTTTGGTATTGTCTTCGTGGCAGGCTGCACAATCAACCGGTTTTGCCACTTCTGTGTGTGGTTCTTCATCGGGATCGTATCCGATGTGGCATTCTACACAACTTAAATCCGCGTGAGCGGACATGCTGAATTTTTTGGGATTTACGTTGATGGAAATTTCCTTTCCTTTTTTTTCCATCGTAAATTCCGGATCATCATGACAATCAAAACATGCGGTGTTTGCGACCTGAGAAAAAACAGCTGTTGAGGTTCCCAAAACGAAAAGGGTTAGTATAATTCGGGTAAATTTATCCATGACTCTACCTTCTTACGAGGCAATCAAAACGATCAGATTTTCCTGTAAGTATTCTTATAGCGTGATTTGTATGTTTAGTAGTTAATTTCACCGATTTCATTTCTTCAAATTAGCACGATTAATCAGCCGGTGAATGGTCCGTCTATCGACGTCACACGCTTCAGCTGTGCGGCTAATATTCCAGTCGTATTTTTCCAGTTGATATTGTAAATAATCCAGCTCGAAAGATTCAAGAACCTGATCTTTAGCTTCTTTATATGTCAGGTTATCCCATTGATGAAACGAGATGTCTGTTTTGCTGTTTTTGAGATTTGCCGGCAAATCGCTCGCTGTAACCTGCGGCGGTGTTGCCAGATAATATGCACGTTCGGAGATATTCAACAATTCTCGAACATTGCCCGGCCATTTGTATTGATGGAGCAACTGTTGGGCATCTTCCGAAAAGGATTTGATACCCCTGTGATATTTTTGATCGAGCTTTTGAATGAAATGATCCGCGAGCAACATGATATCCGAATCGCGTTCGCGTAATGACGGAACCTGAATGTGGATGGTGTTGATGCGAAAATACAGATCTTCCCGCAGTAAGCCTTGTTCCACACATTCCTGAGGATCACGATTGGTTGCGGTAATAATACGCACGTCCACCGGAATTTCGGTTTTGCCGCCAATTCGGCGAATCTTCCGGTCTTCCAGCATCCGCAGCAGTTTCACCTGCAATTCTTGCGGCATTTCACAAATTTCGTCCAAAAACAGGGTGCCACCCATCGCCAACTCTGTCAATCCTGGCTTTGCCTGAAACGCGCCGGTAAATGCACCTTTTTCGTATCCGAACAGCTCACTCTCGAAAAGAGGAGCCGGCAACGCGCCGCAGTTTACGGGAATCAGCGGTTGGTTGCGCCGCAGCGAATGTTTATGAATGCTGCGCACCACCAATTCTTTACCCACGCCGCTTTCACCGGTAACCATAATATTTGCATTTCCAAAACCGACTTTTTGAACAAGCTCAAACACATTTCGCATGGGTTGGCTTTGCCCGATCATGTTGTCAAACATCGATGTGGGACCACTTTCAACCAACGCTTCCGGTCGGATTTCAGCCAGCGCATCGCCAACGGATTTGAGCAACTTCTCCCGGGAAAACGGTTTTTCTATAAAATCGAACACGCCGGTTTTGATGGCTTCGATGCCCTGCTCCAGCGAGCCATAACCCGTAACCATGATAACCGGCAAATATGGATGTTTCTCTTTCAGGCGCTTAACCAACGTAATGCCGTCCATTCCGGGCATGTTTAAATCGCAGATTGCCAACGTAAAGGATGAATCGGTTTCCAATATTCCCAATGCATCGTTTCCGGAAAGAACGGTTTTAACAGAATATCCCGCACGGGATAAAATCCTGTTATAGTTCACCAGCATTTCCTGTTCATCATCTACGACCAGAATATGGTTGTTGCCGGTGTTATTCATCTCTCGCCTCCAATTCAATAATAAAAGTTGTGCCTATTTCACAATCCTCATCCAGGTAAATTCGCCCGTTGTGGCGAGTAATAATGTTCCGAACGATAAAAAGCCCAAGACCAGTGCCTTTTCCCGGAGATTTTGTGGTAAAAAAAGCAGAAAAAATATCCTGTTTCACAGATGCCGGAATCCCGCTGCCGTTATCACTAAAAACAATGCGGTGCTGGGCGACTCCTTCCGGATTTGAAACCGTTTCCAGTGAAACAGAAATGCGACCTGCTTCCGGTGCTACGGCATCCAGACTGTTCGTGATCAGATTGCAAAAAACTTGCTGAAGCTGATTAAAATTGCCCATAGTTAGCACCGGCGATCCAAACCCGGAAAGCGATATTTGAATATTGCTTTTTTTCATTTTTGGCTTAATCATATCAACGGTGACGTTGATAACCTCAGTCAAATCAACAATTTGGAGCTGGTCGGGAAGTTTGCGGGCAAACTGCAAAATGCCGTGAGTCGTTTGGGCGATGCGCTCCGTTTGTTTGATGATGATATCCATATCGCTGACGTATCCGCTCACCCCGTTGCCGTGTTGATGCAATTCATCGCGAATCAATTCCGCGCGATTTAAAATGATACCGGCAGGATTATTGACCTCATGGGCAATTTCTGCGGTCACTTCACCCATTGTTATCAAGCGGTCTGCACGGGCAAGATTTTCGCGAATCAATTCCTCTTCCCGCATTTTCGATTGGCGAAGTTGTGCAACCGTCCGGTTAAATTCCTGTGCCAGCAATCCCAATTCATCTGTGCCTTTAATGTCCACTTCGGTTTCGAGCTTGCCTTTTGCCAACGCCTGAAATCCGTTCATCAAATTGAGGATGCGGTTTTCAATTTGGGTTTCAAATAAAATATTAATGCTCACCCATAATATGATGAAAATAAGCCCCGCACTGGCCACGAGCAGACGCCGGGTAGAGCTGTACATCGTTTCCGATTCTGCAAGTCCGACCTGAACATCCATAATGGCAATCATTTCACCAAAATTAGTGTGGCAGGGTGCGCATTCTTTTTGAATATAAACGGGATGCTGATGTGAAAGGGTGTTGCCGCTGCGCACGAAGGATTCTCGCGCACCACCGGGTAGGGAATGGATGTGCTCCGCAGCCGTATCCATTTTCAAAAAATTATTGCCAACTTCTGACGGGTTCGATGAAAAAATAATGTCGCCGTTAGGTCTGTAAATGCGTAAACCTTCGATATTCGTTTTATAGCGATAGTTTTCCAACGCCTGTTGAATTTGTTCTGGATTGTTATTCATCAACGCATCGAAAATGGATTGATAAACAGCGTGGGTGGTTGTTTCAACAAGATTGGTCGAAAATTCATCGTGATTTTTATCCAATTGATAAATCAGGAGTGCCAACGGAAAGATGACCACCAACAACAATAATATCATCAGATAAAATTTTATCCGGAACTTCAGCGATTGTGTCTTTTTTCGAAGCGCGTTAACAGTTGGTAACATCATATCATAAAGTCCGGCGGTCTTAAGGTTTACTTTAAATTCCAAATTCAATAATTCACAAACCGGTTAAAATGTCAAACCGTAAACCTTGCAAATTCTTTGCCATGTAAATCAATCGTTTCAAACATCTGTTTTACATGAGTTTAAGCATGCTCGATCGGCTGAAACCCCTGCCACTTTTCGAATATTGGGTCATAAAGTTGGGTAACTTAATCTATTGTTTTTAATAATGTTGTGTATATATATAGATTAGGTGTATATGTTGGCTCGTGGCACCCTTTCCCACGATGCTTCAGGCATTATTTTTCAACGGTTTTTTGTAAAAATTTTATTAAAAAAAATTTTTACAAAATGAATCACCAATCCACCCCAAATCACTGAAACTTTTGTCAAAATCGCCAAAATTGAGGCATGCTTGTCACAGGTGGGACATTTGTGTCACAACTCATAAGTGGTTTATAAACAAGGATTTATGTGAGTTTCAGTATTTCCGGCGACATCCATGTCTCTTAAATTTAATAACGCTCAAAACGCTTTTTTACTTAAAAGCAATAAAAACAATAGTTTGCGACGCAGCTTTTGGTTGGCATACAATCTGCATACCTAACCGGTAAACAAATGATATTTCCTGTTGGGAGTATTTTAGAGATGTTTCAGATAATAGGTATGACAAATTATTCGAGAGCTTTTAACACCCTGAGTGATAAGCAAATGAACCAAGTCGCAGTGAAATTGTTTGAAGATCCACTATCCTTTATAGATGCAGCGCTCTCTTTGGAAGAGGGAATTGCGGTATTGGATGTTGATCTGTTAAAATCACGCACGACGGAATTGGTCAGCATTCTTCAGAAATTCGATGAAAAGCTCCCCATCATTATATTTACATCAACAGAAAATCTGGCTGTGTGTTCAGATGTCTTTTCCATGGGCATCAGTAAGTATTTAACAAAGCCAATTACCCCGCAATGCTTTAAAACGCTTGTGGAATCCATAAAATACACAATAAACAAATCTAACAAAGACGTTTAGTTAGGAGGACGTACCGTGAGTAAGCGTATTCGACATTTTATCGTATCAGTGCTATCGCCTGCGCTAATCCTCGGTGTTGCATGGTTCAGCGGTTGTGAAAATGAAAAAGAAATCATTAAAACCGTTGAAACAATTGTTCGCGATACTGTGACAGTTAACATTATAAGTGTAGATTCAATTTACGCTTTGGCTGATTCAGTAACTGAAGGGGCAACCATTAAGTTTACTGCGAACACAACACTTCAGGCAGGTGCAGGAGCTTTAACTTTTTCATGGTTCGCCAGTGGTGGTGAATTCCATTCTACCCAGGGCGATACTGTTGAATGGAAAGCACCGGATGAACCTGGTGTATATATCGTTTCTGTTCATGCAACTGACGGAACCAATATTGGTATCGGCACCCGCCAGGTTGGTGTGGCAATGTATATTCCCACAGTAACACCGTTTTTCCTTGGCGATGTAGCCTGTGCAAATTGCCACTCAAGCCAGCACAATGACTGGGCAGAAACCGGTCACGCACACGCATGGCAAACCCTGATGGAAAGCGGACACCCGGCAAGCTATTGCTTCCCGTGCCACGCTGTTGGTTATGAGCCGTCTCCGTTAACCGGTAACAGCGGTTATGACGAAGCAGCCATCGAAAAATTTGTAAACGTGCAGTGCGAAAACTGCCACGGTGCAGCATCGGATCACCTTGCTAACGGCACACCTGATCCGACCAAAGTTGATGTATCGTTTAACGTGCAAACTTGTGGCAAATGCCACGATGGTACCCACCATCCGTTCCTGACGGACTGGGAACAATCTCCGCACAATCTTGACGTGACAGCACATTCAAGTGCATCATGCTCCGGTTGTCACGAAGGTGTTGCTGCTGCATATCGTTTGTCTGGCGATGTCAGCAATTTCTACGGTAGTGGCTCGATTGCCGCACGCCCAGACACCAGTGTTGCACCGTGGGAACCGATTAACTGTGTAACCTGCCACGATCCGCACAATACCGATAATCCCGGCCAATTGCGCACCGTTGCTGACGTTCCTTTGGTAACAGCAAATGGCGCTTCGCCAATTATCACTGAAGGTGGCGTTGGTAAACTTTGTATGCATTGCCACCACGCACGTCGCGGCCCGGATGCTCAAGTTGTTCAAGGTTACGGACACTTTGGTCCGCACGCTAACCCGCAGGCAGACATGATGCAGGGTGCAAGTGCATATCACGCAGTTGCAGATCCGAGCTTCGAATGGGCTGATCCTTCCCACTTGAACGTGGAAAACAGCTGTAAAACCTGTCACCTGTCTACCAAAGAATTTGGTGCAGGACCTGGCGGTGCAGCTTACACTGGACACACCTTCCTGCCGAAAGTTGATGCTTGTGTTGGCTGCCACGGCGCCATCGCAGACTTCGACGATATTCGCGCACTGGAAGACTTTGACGGCGACGGTTCAATCGAAGGTATTCAAAGTGAAGTTACCGGTCTGATTCATCTGATCGAAGATGCTTTGGTTGCAACAGGCTTGGACACAACCGGACTTGGTTTCGAAGGCGCACTTGGCGATACAACACGCGGTACATTTGTACAGCGCGGTGCTGGTTACAACATGCTGTTTGTTGAAGAAGACAAGAGCCTTGGTGTTCACAACCCGGATTATGCTATTCAAATTCTGCAGCAAAGCTATCAATATCTGACCGGTGCTCCGGTGCCGAATGCAGTAATCCTTAGAAAAGGTGAACACAAAGCAGTATCTAAATTCTAATGGCGGAATTTTATTACGCTAAACCGAAGTTAAATCGAAGCAGAGTGCAAAAATGAAATCGCGAAACCTGATTTACTGGCTAATAATAGCGTTCAGCATATCTGCAATGGGGCAAGTTAGAGTATCCGGCTCGTTTCAAACGTCTGTCTATTCGTTTGAGCGGCCGGATGCCGTTCAGCAAGGTGATTTTTACCAGGCTCTGCGATTAAAAATGTTCTCAAACAGTTACCCGCAATTTGCGTTAAATACGTATTTGCGGGTAGCTAAACAAGGGAACGCGTCCTGGAACGAACGGCTCTACAACCTATACGCAGATTGGAAAGATGCCAAAAATGTTGTTCAAGTTCGCCTCGGTCGCCAGTTTGTTTACAAAGGTGTGATTAACGGAACAATGGATGGCGCACTGGTTTCGGCAAGTCCGCTGAAAAATCTGAAAATCGGTGCTTTTCTGGGTGTCGAAACACCTTTCGACCGGGAAATGCGTCTGGTATCTACAGATAGTTCGGCTGTCGGTGGGTTTCTGGCATATCGTTTTTCGCGGAAATTAGCCGTCGATCTCAGCTATTTTCAACGCCAGCGAAACAGCCTGAACATTTGGCATTTGGCCGGTGCTGCGCTTCACGGCGAAGTCCGGAAAGATTTGTTCTACCAGGTTCAGATCGATCACAACATGGAAACCGAAAAACTGCAGGGAATGCGTTACCGGCTGAACTATTACATGAATAAATGGTCGTTCACCGGTGAGTATGATTTCCAGCGCCCGCGCGTTTGGGAAGATTCGTATTTCCGGATTTTCAGCAGTTCCCGGGAGTATCAGCAGTATCGTGGAGCTGTCACCTACGACCTCGATCCCGTTCAGATCGGCGCACAATATTTGTTCACCGATTATGAATATGATCAGGCCAGCCAGGTAATTCTCAATGCCGGAAACCGTTGGGGATTGATCGGTCTGGTGTTTCAGGGGGGGTACGCAGGAGATAATACCGGTGTGTACGGCGATGTCCGCTACCCGATCATGTCCAACCTGACCCTCAAATTATACGGCAGTTACAATAACTACCAAAGGCATCTTGTTGAAATTAGCGAAGACGCCATTGCTTTTTCCGGCGGCGTAGATTTTCGCCCATGGGAATTTTTATCATTAATGGCCGATGTTGAGCAGAGCAGCAATTCTTTTTACGATAACGATGTTCGCGGGCTGTTCCGCATGTTATACTGGTTTCGTCGCTAACGAAACATTAAGCCAAAACAATTAGAAACCATAACGAGTGCGCAGCAATGAAGCGGTTCAATATACTATTACTATGGAGCCTATTGGCAGGAGTGACGATTGCCATCATCGCACAGGATTATGACGATCAGAAGTTCGTTTTTTCGCACAAGAAACACGTGATCGAAGAAGAAATTGAATGTGCTGATTGCCACTCCCCTGCAGAAAGCAGCAAAACCGGTCTGGATAACCTCTTGCCGGCAAAGACAATCTGTCTGGACTGTCACGAAGCAGAGGAAGTCGGCAATTTTGATCTGGTATATTCAATTGAATCCTACAGCGAAAAATTCTCTCACGAGCAACATATCGCTGCCGGAAATAATTGCGAATCCTGCCATAGTGCTGTATCACAAAAAGAAGAGGCATTTCCATACATCCTGCCCACAATGGCGGAATGTATGAACTGTCACGAACAGCAGGTGGTTTCCGTGGAATGTGCAACTTGCCATACACCACTGGAAAACCTGAAACCGATGAGCCACACCATCAATTTCGTAAACAATCATGGCGATCAGGCGCGGATGTCTGCCGAAGAAATGTCGGCGGATATGAGCTGTATGGTTTGCCACACTGAGCAATACTGTCAGGATTGTCACGAAGGCGAAGATCTGGCACGTTTCACTCACCCGCTGAACTACGAATTTACCCACGCACTGGAAGCACAAATGAACGCAAAAGATTGCGCCGTTTGCCACTCCGAGCCGGAATTTTGTAATGCATGCCACCGTGACAATAATGTTTTGCCGCGCAGCCACAAAATCGGTTGGGTAAATAATTTCCCGAATGATGGTGGCAGACACAGTATAGAAGCGCGGAACGACCTCGGTGCATGTATTTCCTGCCACGATCAGAATGCGCAAATTATTTGTCAACAGTGCCACGGCAACTAATCAGGTGAAACTATGATGCGTAAACGTTACATTGGACTACTACTGATTCTGGGCTTGGCCGTTTTTAGCGGCTGCCTGGATAAAAAAGATAGCGTGAGTGTTTCCACACACCCGGAAGGTTGGAGCGAACAAGCCTCGGCAGATTTTCACGGCAGTGCGTTGCTCGATAAATCGTTAAACGAAGAAAATTGCCAAAGCTGCCACGGCGCAGATTATTTGGGCGGTTCTTCGGGTTTATCCTGCTATTCTGCCGGTTGCCACTCGCATTATCCACACCCGATGGGATTTGCCAACTCAAATTCCGGCGATTTCCATGCGGATTATATCTCGGAAAATTTGCGTTGGGATATCGGTTCCTGCCAAAGTTGCCACGGTACGGATTATGCCGGAAACGGGGCTCCGGAGAAAAACTGTCTTACCTGTCACCAAACGGCAGGCGGACCGGAAGCCTGTAACCTTTGTCACGGCAACAGCGAAAATGCCGCACCACCGAGCGATCTGTATGGCAACATGGCCAACACAGATAAAGCCGTTGGTGCACACCAGGCACACCTTACGGGAGATACCTGGAGCACTTTTGCCAACCAGTGCATGAATTGCCACACCGTTCCTGCTGCTTATAGCGCACCTGGCCACATCGATGATACGCCGCATGCAGAAGTGAACTTCAGCAATTTGGCAACTTTCGACGGACAAAGCGCAACGGCATACAACAGTGATGCATCATCGTGCGCAAACGTCTACTGCCACGGTGGATTCGAGTTCAAAAAAGATGAAAGCCAGTATCCATGGGCATATACCGAAGATGCAATTTCGGGTAATAACCCGACGTTGTATTGGAATGTTGGTAATGCCGGACAAGCGGTTTGCGGTTCCTGCCACGGTTTGCCGCCGGCAGGACACATCACAGCACAAACCTGTGATGGCTGCCACGCCGGTGTTGTGGATGCAAATTTCAATATCATCAACAAATATTTGCATATTAACGGCAAAGTTGATGTTTTTGGAACCCAGCTGGACTTGCTGACCAAGCCTTTGGCATCTACCGAACGCTAATCTTTTGTTCAACAAATGTAAAAATGAAAAGCCCGCGAATTAATTTCGCGGGCTTTTTTTTGGGTATGAAAATTCAATTTTTAAAAATTTTACTTCACCAATCTGAGTTCTCCAAATACGCTGGCGTTAATGTAACCCAGGTTTTTATCGCCATTTACAGGTTCGATAACAACATCCCCAAAAATGCTCCCGTTGTGAACTATTGTCGCTATCGCAATAGGCTAACATAAATCCCAATACTTTTCCTGCTGTTAATTCAACCGGTTGGGCGGGCGATTCATTTTCAGAATAGCTATCCTTATAATCATCGCCATAAACGGTTATCTCAACTTCCCAAAAAATATTGTATGGTGCAGAACCGCTTCTTTGCCACCGACTCTTGATGTGATCGGGATATGTGCGGAGATTTTTCGTTTCGGTTCCATCCTGATTTATCGAAATCGGCCCTTTATCCACCGCCTGATTATCCAATGCGATATGATATGCAAACGCATTATAATTGTTCAAATGGTCACCACCACTTTTGTCTTCATCGATAAAAATTTCCAGTGCGTCGTCGTCCCAATAATTTAGCAACGGATCGGGGTGGGCATCGTGCAAAATATCGTCGGTGATTTCGGCGAGCAAATACAATTTCTGTGCTGTCCACACCAGTTTATACCGACCGCTAAAATCTTCCGGTGTCGGCATTTCGCCGAGCATATGTTTGTCCATTGCACGCCACTCGGCTGAATCCCAAACATCTTCATTTGGAATACCATCGATGAGTGGTGCGTTTTGGGCAAATGGCGCAAGATATGCCGGGTTGACCTGGGCATTACTGCATCCAAAAAGTAAAGAAAAAATTAACGTTAAATATAGATACTTCACATGATTCTCCATTGTTTTGGGGTTGCCGGATATTGGTTTTGTTTGTTTAAAAATCATCAATAAATTTTTTTCGCAGTCGTCGTAGAGGAAATTCATGAATTTCATCTACTATTTTTGTGGGTTTTGATCGATAGTTGCTGGCATTTCAATCTTCACGGAATAAACGCGATTTTTTTCAATTTCTCGAAATATCGAATCAGCCAAAACGATATCGTCAACAGTAATTCGTGTTTTGGAAATATTTTCACGTCGCTGATAATCAATCTCAAAAGTTGCGCCGCGAAATTTTCGGTTAACTTTTGCAAATTCCCAATGCGATGGCAGTTTCGGTTCAAAACGCAACCCCTCAATTGTTCCTCTGATGCCGAATAAACCATCGATCAAACAGCGATAAAACCAGCTTACCGTTCCGGTGTTGAACAATTGGCTGGAACGCCCGGCAGTTTCCGGATATTGATAATACGCACCGCGATAATAGTTGGGAATATAAATTGGCATCTGCCCACGCTGCAGATAATCTTCTGTTTCATTTCCGGGGATCATTTGCCGGAGCAGCTTGAATGCGCGATCGGATTTGCCGATTTTATATAAACTGTAAATATAAAATATGGCGGCGTGATTGTAAACAGAACCATTTTCAGCGCTTCCGGGAAATTTTTGGGTTACACGTCCCACATCTTCGCGCATTTTTGTGTATGCAGGCGCCAACATTGCCACGCCGAACGGCGTTTCAAGCTGCGTTTCGATAGCTGAAATCATGTTTTCAACTTGCACCTCATCAACACAATCCGCCAAAATCGCCCAGCTTTGGGGATTCAGAAAAATTTTACCTTCTGCATCTTTGGATACGCCAAATGCAATATTATCATCCGTAATGCCGCGAGCAAACCAGTTTCCATCCCATAAAAAAGTATTGACAATCTTGCCCAATTGTTGGGCTTGGGTCAGAAATTCAGTGGCTAACGCCGGTTCATTTTTTTGTTTACACACTGTTGCCCAAATTTTCAGCACATAAATGGTTGCAATCGACAGCCAACCCGATATTCCCTTTCCCTTATGCCCAACCATGTTCATCGGGTCGCACCAATCACCTTGCGCGATAAAACTTAACCCACGTTCGTCGCGGTTTTCCAGCAGCCAGTTGAGTGCATTGGTAATGCGTTCAAAAACGGTTAATTCCGAGTTATCTGCTTTACTTTTTACAATTACTTCCAAAAGCTCCACGTCATTGGTTTCATCCAGATACGCCTGCAAACATACCGGCAGCCAAATACAGTGATCCGTATGCGGAATTTGATTGATATATTTTAGCTCCGCATTTTCATGCAACAAAATACCGTCTGGCATTGCGCCGCCGGATTCCTGTTGGCTGAGCGCATGCAAAAATGCTGACCGGGAAACATCAGGTTTGATGTAAACCATTCCCATATTGTCTTGCAAATAATTGCGGGTTTGCGGATCTGTCGTTAGCCGGTTTACATCTCCGTGATAAAAAATTTGTCGCGCTAACCAGTTGTTTACAAAAGAATTAAAATGTGCATCAGGAGTTTCGATGGTGAGGCAACCTTTTCCATCATTTATATAGTTGCAATAAATTTTAACCGGCTCCGAAAATAATTTTTCAGATAAATATCGCTTTTTCAGGGATGCTATTCCGGGTTCATCTTTTGCGGGTCCGAATATAAAATGATAGATTTTTTCGGCATTCTTTTTCAACTCGATACGATACTGCAACGCCGCTGTCGGTGTTTCATATCTCGCAATACCGTTTGATAATTGAAGTTGCGTAACACCGTCCGGATTGTTCAATCCACCTTCGCCCTCAAAAGCTTCGCGTCGTGTTTCCCATGAAGCCGGACATTCGCTGTGCAAAAAAAATGTTTTATCGAAACGCATTTTTATTTTGGGATAATCTGCAAGCTTTTGATACGGGGTAACGCATGAAGCGATGATGCCACCAAGTTTTTGAGAATATTCTGCAGATTGGTTCATCCAACTCATATACCCAATGGTAAAAAAAGGATAGACATTCAATTTTCTGGTTTTACTGCTCGAATTGCGAAGGGTTAACGTCCATAGCTCAACGACATCTTCTTTGGGCAAATTTAAGCCAAATTCTATTTCAATATTTTTATGCCGGATCATCCATTTGATATCACTTTTTCCTGCAGAAAATACAAAGCTGTCCGGCATTTTTCGAACGGGTTCATACGGTATCGAAAAAATTTCCCCATTTTCTTCATCTTTGATGTAAACAAATCGACCGGGATGATGGGCGTAATACGGCTGTTCTGGCTGCATAAACGTCTTTATTTCGAGATTTGGCGCATGAGAATATTTTTCGGCATCGTTGTGTAAATATTGGGAAACAGCAAAACCGCGACAGTTTAGCTGGATCATCATTTTTTTATTCCACAAAAAAGCAGATGCCTTTGGCATCGCTATCGGCGTGGTTAAGTTTACCCGACTGCCATTTTCAGAAGCATATATCAAATCTGTTGATTCGTGTTTTTTCAACTCGTTTTTTCGCTCCAAATTATTCACCCTGGCTTTGTGCACGGTTTTTTAAATCTTGTTGAATGATGGCAAGCTGCTCTTCGGTAAGCGTGTAAAAGCTGACGACAACCACGGCTATTAACGCAAAAATTCCTGGCATAACGGTTTGTAGCCAAACAATCCCGGTTTGGGATGCACCGCTCTGCGCCTGATTTGCAACATACCCGATTGCAGCCAAAACCCATAACATACCGGCGCTGCCCAAAGCGCCGCCCAGTTTTTGCGAAAATGTTGCTGCAGAAAATGTCATCGCGGTCGCGCGGTTGCCGGTTTTCCATTCGTTATAATCAGCGGTGTCTGCATACATGGACCAGGTTAATGGTGATTTTGGTCCCAACGCCAAACTGATAAGGATATTCAATGTGAACATTGCCCAAATCATATCTTTTGGTACAAAGAAAAAGAGGATCGATAAACCGCCAACTATGCCCATAAGTATCATTAAAAGCTTCATTTTATCGACATATTTTGTCATTACCGGTGCGAGTAAAGCACCCGTGGCGTAAGCAACCATTTGCCAAAACAGGTAATCGGGAAGCAGGTCCGGCTGTTCAACAAAATAAAGAAAATAATAGTACGCCGACCCGCCGCGCATGGTTATTGTCATCATGATAATCATCGCGAGCGCAAATAGAATCAGCCAGGGCTTATTTTTTAGCAGATCTTTTATGTCATCAACCGGATTGGTTTTTTGGGTTGGCGGTGGCAGAATGCGCTCTTTTGTGGTAATGAACGTGATAAAAAATAATCCGGCAGCAACCAATCCATACAATGCCATTGTTAATTGCCAACCGGCGACATCGTTTCCGTTGCCGAAAAATTCGACCAATGGCAACGTATATTTGTTAACCAGTGCGCCGCAGGTAAAGGCAAACAAAAATCGAATACTGATGAGGGTGGTTCGCTCCTGGCTTCGCGCAGTCATCACGCCGGAGAGTGCGGAATAAGGCGTGCTTAATACCGTATAAAACAACATCATTAACGTGTAGGTGGCATATGCCCAAATAATTTTACCGTTTTCTGCCAAATCCGGCGTGGTAAACGTTAACACAGCACTTGCCGCCATCGGTAAACCCGCCCAAAGCAAATAGGGACGAAATTTTCCGAAACGGGATTGGGTGCGATCCGCGATGGCGCCCATTGCCGGATCGGTAAATGCATCTATAATTTTGGTTACGAACAACATTGTTCCCGCTGCTGCGGCAGAAATTCCAAAAATATCGGTATAAAAAGCGGCTAAAAATGATGCGATGGTTGTCCAATACAAATTGAATCCCATATCGCCAACGCCATATCCCAGTTTTTCTGTGATGCTCAATTTTGCCATGCGATCGATTGTTAACACCTTTGCCAATACAACTCCTTTTTTCTACCAGATTTTAGTCCTGAACAGCAAATAGTTGTTGTTTTAAATAGCCAATTATATTCAACTTGAGAGCATTTTTTTATGTTAAAACGAAACAGGTGGGACTCTATTAAAATATTAAGTATTGCCATGGTTTTATCCAAAAAAGCCATGGCAATACCCGAATTATTTATGTTCAATTCTCATCTTTTCAAATGAAAAACGCATTTTTTATTGATTTTTATACAGCTCATTCCACCATTCCGGCTGATTTTTCAGATATTTATCGAACCACGCGAAGATGGAATTTTGCCACAATAATCGTTTGCGATAATCCAGAATGTGGTGATCCTGTCCGGCAACCCGCACATACTCAACCGTTTTGCCGAGCAATTTCAACGCGACATAAAATTGATCGCTTTCGCCGCGCGGCACGTTGGTATCGCTGTCGCCGTGGAGCAGCAAAATGGGCGTTGTTACTTTATCCGCATTAAATAACGGGCTTTGATTAACGTAAATATCTTTGCGATTCCACGGAAAACTTTCCGCAGTTGCAACAGATGAATAGAGGTAGCCCCAATTTCCTTCGCCCCAATAGCTGGCAATCGAACTGATTCCCGCATGCGAAACCGCAGCCGCAAAAATATTCGAACGGGTGACCAAGTGCATTGTCATGTATCCGCCGTAGGACGCACCCATGTTGCCAACCCGATCGCGATCCACAAACGGGTGCGCATCCAAAAATTTCTCGACACCGGTCAAAATATCGTTGGCAGCTTTGTTGCCCCAATCGTTGACATGCAGCGCCGAAAATTCCTGACCGTAACCGGGAGCACCGCTGGGCTGGAGCACATAAACCACGTAACCTTGTGCCGTATACAAATTTTTGGGATACCGTCCGCCAAAACTGCGATCCGTAACCGACGTTCCGCCGTAATAATAAACGATCGCCGGATATTTTTTCGCCGGATCGAAATTGGGCGGGTAGTACACACGACCATCAATGGTTTTGCCGTCTGCGTTGGTAAATTTGAAATCTTTGAGATCGCCAAAACGCACGTTTTCAAATTCTTTTGCTGCCGGGTCGGACAGTGTCGAATGGCGTTTTTTAGCGAGATCGATAATGTGAACGCGATGCGGCATTTGCGCGCTGGAGCCGTAAACCACGGCAATTTGAGCTCTGCGAGCAACATCCACAGAGTTAATCACATCGAACCCGCTTTTGATGGGCTCAAATGCGCCATCCGAAAGGTGGTATTTATATAGCCGAACATACTCGCCCTCACCGACGGTCAGATAAATCGACCGACCGTCCGGGCTCCACGTGGCACCGTCAATTGTCGGGTCAAACTCCCGGGTGAAAGCGGTTACCGCGCCATCGCCCAAGGAATACAGAAACGCCTGACTGTCGTAATCATTCGGGATCATGCCTTCCGGCAGATTGACGCCTTTATTATTGAATAACCGCGCCGAACCGGTGAGCAGCAATTGTTTGCCATCCGGCGAATATTGGACGTTGCCGAACCACATTTCTTCGAACAGTGTATCGACTGCCAGCGATTCCAGATCAAGTTCGATGAGTGCCGTTTTTGTATACGGGCGATGTTCGTAATCATCCACCGATGTCGAGAACAGCAATTTTGAACCGTTCGGATGGATCGATTGCAGTGACGTGCCCAAATTTCCGGCGGTCAGGCGCTGCCGGGAGCCGTCCGGCAAATTCACGCGATACAGAAAACTGTTGTTGCGAAAAGAAGACCAGCGATCGCGCGGGCTTTGGAGCCGCTTCAGTCCCGTATCGTTTTTCTCCGCTTCATCGGTAATTGAATAAATCATAAATTGTTCGTCCGGCGACCACTGGAAATAGCCAAAATTTTCCACATCTCTTAAAATCGGGGTCACCGTGCCGTTGGGAAGATTGACGATCCAGACAGTGCTTTTACCGTCGTTACTTTCTTCGTATGCGAACAAATTGCTTTTCGGCGCCCACTGGATGCCGCCGATGGCCGTGCCACCCTGATAGGTGCGAATGTTTTGGCTGGTGTTCACGTCGATTAATTCCAGCCAGCTCTCGCTTTTTGCAGTTGCGGGATTCATTTTGGAATACGAAACCGCTGCAATTTTCCCATCAGCGGAAATCGACACGCCGCGAATCATCGTGCGATCGAGCAACTGGTGCGCATCGACAATCTTTTTGGGTGAAGTGGATACGGTAATCACCGCATCCGAAGTTGTTGAAATTGAACCACTTAACTGCCATTTCGATTCATTTTTCGGATCGCGCAGCGATTTCACAACCAGCACATGTTTGCCGGTTTCCAGCGTCAGTTTTTCTTCAATTTTGCCGGGTTCTTCGTTTTCGGAGGATGATTTTTCAGCGATTTTTTGCCCATCCAGATACACTCGCGCAAGATGCGCGGTTTGCAATTTTAGCGTCGCCTTGGCAAAACGGTCGGTTTCCAGATAAGCCGCCAACCAAATAACTTGCGGTTGATCGCCACTGCCGGAAAGCTGCACATTTCCCGATTCGTCTGCGGCTAACTCGCTCCAACTCAACCCCAATTGGTCGTTGGTAATTGTCGCGATGTCAACCGGCTCAAAACCCAACATCTGGCTAAGTTTGAAATCATCACCAGCGAGCGCCGGCACAGGTGCGGAAAATGGCTCGGTTTTCAGCCACTGGCTTATTTTTATGGAATGTTCTGTTTCCGGTGCACCGGCGTTTTCCTGAGCATTCATGCTAAAAATTCCCCCCACTAATAATCCGAATATCAAAAATTGATAACATCTGTTGAAAAGTTGCACCTCAGGTTCTCCTTGAATTAGTGAATTTATGATGATATTATAGATAAGAATTGTCATAAACAAAAATACTTTTGTGAAACATAACTGCTGTGATTTCGTTTGTGATTGTATTCTCAAAAAGAAAGGTTCAAATGAACACCATTAATCAAAATCATAAAAAACAACAACATAGAGTCGTGATTATCGGCGGGGGATTTGGCGGATTATACGCTGCCCGTAAATTGGGCAATGCGCCGGTTTCAGTAACCCTCATCGATAAACGGAATTTTCACCTGTTTCAGCCGCTGTTGTATCAGGTGGCGACCGGCGGTTTGTCGCCCGGTGATATTGCATCGCCGATTCGTGCAGTGCTTAATCGGTACCGAAACATTCGCGTTATTCAGGGCGAAGTTAACAAAGTTGATCCGGTTGCGAAAGTCGTTTACGCCAACAGCGAGGCATTTCCATATGATTCGCTGGTGGTTGCCACCGGCGCGACGCACCACTATTTTGGAAATACGGAATGGGCGGAAAACGCACCGGGACTGAAAACAATCGAAGACGCGCTGCAAATCCGCAGCTATATTTTTGAACAATTTGAAATCGCGGAGCGTGAACCGGATCCCCAAAAACGCCAGGAATTGCTGACATTTGTGCTCGTAGGTGGCGGCCCGACCGGTGTCGAAATGGCGGGAGCAATTGCCGAATTGGCGTTTTCCACGTTGCGGAAAGATTTTCGCAATATTGATACCGGCGATGCCAAAGTAATTTTGCTGGAAGCCGGACCGTTTATCCTGCCGGCGTATCCGGAAAAATTATCTGAAAAAGCCAAAAAAGCGCTCGAAAAACTGGGCGTAATTGTGCGAACGAATACGATGGTAACGGATATTCAGCCCGGAAAAATCCAGGTTAAAACGGAAAGCAATTCCGATCTAATTTCAGCAAAAACAATTGTTTGGTCGGCGGGCGTCAAAGCATCCGGATTCAGCAAAATTCTCTCAGCTGCAACCCATGCGGAAACGGACAGAGGCGGCAGAATCGCTGTGAACGCGGATTTGTCCATTCCCAATCATCCCGATATTTTTGTGATCGGCGATCTGGCGTTGTTCAAACAAGATGGAAAGCCGTTGCCCGGCGTTGCCCCGGTTGCAATGCAGCAGGGAAAATACGTCGCAAACCTCATCCGCAACAAAGTTAGCGCCAAAAAAACAGCGCCATTCAGATATTTAGACAAAGGCAATCTCGCGGTGATCGGGCGGAACGCGGCGGTCGCGCAAATCTGGAAATTTCATTTGTCGGGGTGGCTGGCGTGGGTCATCTGGCTGTTTGTGCACATCGCGTATTTGATTGAGTTCGACAACCGGATGATGGTGCTGTTCCAATGGGGATGGAATTATTTCACCCGGAACAGCGGCGCACGGCTGATCACCGGCGAGATCAACAAAATTTTTGCAGCAAAAGAAACGGTGGAAAGCGAATAAGTTTGTCGGTGGGAAAAGAACGCCTGCAAATTTTCAGCGAATTTAACGCCGGGAAAATCGATCCAAAACCTGTCGGTAAACCTCCGTCGTTTGCGAAACAAACGCGGGATAGCTGAATTTTGTTTCTGCAAATTGTCGCCCTGTTTCGCCGATATTTTGGCGTAACTCACTATTTTTCCCGAGTTGCAGTAAATGTGCCGTCATTTGTGCAGCGTTTCCCGCGTTACAGATCAGTCCGTTTTTGCCATCTTCAACAATTTCCGGCAACACATTGATATCGGTCGAAACGATGGGTTTTCCCATCGCCATGTATTCCACGGCGATCCGGCAAATCACTTCCGATCCGTTCGATGCAACCACGCCGATATCGAGGCTACCGATCAAATCCCGGGCGGAAATGGCGTCATCGCGCGGCACAAAAACCAGTTTGTCGCGAATACCCAACGATTTCGCTTCTTCATCGAGCATTTCCCAGGTGATGTTACAAACCTCGCCAGCAATCAAAAATCGCGCTTCGGGAATTTCTGCGGCAACCGTTTTCGCCGCTTTCAAAAACGTATCGTGATCCTTTACCGGATCCAGCCGCGCGATGATGCCGATTAACAACTGATTATCCGAAATCCCGAGTTTCCGGCGAAGTTCCGGGTAGTGGGGGAGCGGGCGGAAATTTTCCGTGTCGATTGCGCTGTAAATGACGGCGCTGCGTTCTGCAAAAATCGGCCAAACCGATTGATATCGCTCATAACTGGCGCGGCAGCTAAATATAAAATAATCAGTATTTTGGTGAAGATATTTGTTGAGAAACCGGCGCTTTGGCGGACGCACATCGCTGACGGTGCGGATCACCGGAATTTTTGTCGGCGACAGCTTGTTGACCAGCACCGCAAACGCCATATCTTCCGGACGATGGGCGTTGATCAACGGAATCTGCTGATCGCGAATCAACGTTTTCAGCGCATTTAAATTGCCCGGCATTTTCGCCGGATTGAGCGACTCCAGATTGATTTCCGTGAACGTTGGTAATTGCCAATCCTGCGCTTTTTGCAACGGCGGACTGCCCGCCCTTCCCGCAACAATTGCCGGAAAACCCTGGCGATTCAGCGCATCCGCCAAACTGATGCCGTAATATGCGCTGGCATTCCACCAGCGAACAGAAACCAGTTGCAGCGATTTTAGCGATTCATTTTGGCTCAATTGCCGCCTCCGGCACGCTTTTCGAGAACGGGCTTGAGCACTTCCCAAACGTTTTCCGCCACAATTTTTTGTCCGGCGATGTTCGGGTGAACGCCGTCCGCGAGGTTCAATGCCGGTCTTCCGGCGACATCTGCCAGCAAAAACGGGATCAGCGCTGCGTTATTTGCTTTGGCAACTTTTGGGAATATTTCACGAAATTCTCTCACATAGCTTTCGCCCATGTTTGGCAGCGCCTCCATTCCGGCGATGACAACCGCGCAATCCGGATTTTTCTCGCGAACATTTTTGATGATATTTTGCAAATTTTCAGTCGTAACCGTCGGCGGAAATCCGCGCAATCCATCATTCGCGCCGAGCGCCAGCACAAAAACATCCACCGGACTGCGCAGCAACCAGTTCAATCGCCGCAAGCCACCGGCGGAAGTTTCGCCGCTTAGCCCTGCGTTGATCACCGAAAACGGCAGTTTCAGCGAATCGATTTTTTCCTGAATTAATGCCGGATACGCCTGGGTTGTCTCCAATCCGTAACCTGCTGTCAGGCTGTTTCCTAAAAAAAGAATCGTTTTGGATCGATCGGATTTCTGCGTATTATTTTCCGGTTTTGTTTTGTTTTGAGCCTGCGCAGCGGAAAGCGCGAAAAATAAAACAAATGCTAAGCTGTTAAAAATCAGATACTTGAAAAAAATAGTTTTTTTACACATTAACTTAAATTCCGGTTTAATGAAACTTGCGTCCGTCGTCGGACGTTTTTCAAATCCAGTCGAAAATATGAATCAGTATTTGCAAACGAACAATCAAAAAATAAAAAGCAGGGTTAAATGACTGCCATTCTGAAAGTTGAAAATCTCGGGAAATCGTATCGCAGCGGCGAACGCAATCTGACCGTATTGGACGAAATTTCATTCGAAATCGAAGCCGGGACAACCTGCGCCATCGTCGGACCGTCCGGCAGCGGAAAAACTACCTTGCTCGGTTTGTGTGCGGGGCTGGATCGCAGCAGCACCGGCGATGTGCTCATCAACGGCATTTCGTTGTCATCGTTAAATGAAGATGAACGGGCAGCGGTTCGCAACCAGTTTGTCGGCTTTGTTTTCCAGAATTTCCAATTGATTCCCACACTCACGGCTTTGGAAAATGTGATGGTGCCGATGGAGTTACGCGGCGAAACCAACGTTCGCGATACTGCGGCGGAGTTGCTCAATCGGGTTGGGCTCGGTAAACGGTTGAACCACTATCCCGTACAGCTTTCCGGCGGCGAACAGCAGCGGGTTGCACTGGCGCGCGCGTTTATCAATCGCCCCAAAATTTTATTTGCGGACGAGCCGACCGGCAATCTCGACGACGAAACCGGAACCGCCGTTTCCGAATTGCTATTTTCGCTGAACCGCGATGCCGGCACAACGCTGGTTTTGGTGACCCACGATCTGGAATTTGCCCACCGAACCCAACGGATTATTCGCCTGAAAGGCGGAAAAATTGTTTCGGACGAACCGACAGCGTTGGTTGAATCTGCACAACAAATGGAAATCGACTAAATTTTATGAACGAAAAATTACCATTTGAAAACACACAAACATCAATATTCGGTAGTTTGGTGAATCCGTGGGTGTGGCGGATGGCCTGGCGGGACAGCCGTTCCCAACGCGGGCGCTTGTTCCTTTTTATGGCGGCAATTGTTGCCGGTATCGCGGCGCTGATCGCCATCAACTCGTTTGGGCGCAATCTCGAAACCGCTGTGCAAACGCAGGCGAAATCGCTGCTCGGTGCAGATTTGATGCTCAGTTCCCGGCAGGAATTCTCAGCGGAAAGCACAGCGCTGATCGATTCGCTCGCGGGTTTATCGGTGGACGGCGCGTTTTCAAAAGAAATTGTCTTTGGCTCGATGGCCTATTTCCCGCGTACCGGAAACACGCGCCTGACCCAAATTCGGGCGCTTTCCGGTGCGTTCCCGTTTTACGGCGCGTTGGAAACTGCACCGGAAGCTGCGGTTGAAGCCTTCCGTCGCGGCGAAGGTGCGCTGGTCGATCGCGGGTTGATGCTGCAATATCAATTAAATACCGGCGACACGGTGCGGGTCGGGCAAACTGCATTTGTTATTTTGGGAGAGTTGAAACAGGCACCCGGACAGGCGGATGCCGGAGCAACCATCGCACCGCGCGTTTATATTCCGCTGGCGAATTTGGAAAGCACCGGGTTAATCACTTTTGGCAGCCGCGCCCGGTATTTCGCATATTTTCAATTCCCCAAAAATTTCGATGCCGATGCGTTGGAAGAATCGCTGAAACCGCAACTCCGCGCACTCGAACTGCGCGCCACCACCGTTGCGGAGCAGCAACGCAGCTTTGGGCGGGCGCTGCAAAATCTCTATCGATTTTTGAATTTGGTGGGATTTATCGCGCTGTTGCTCGGCTGTTTGGGCGTTGCCAGCTCGGTTCATGTGTACATCCGCCAAAAGCTGGAAAGTATCTCGATTTTGCGTTGCCTCGGTGTTCCGGTGCGACAAACGTTCGCCATTTTTTTGATCCAAACAATTGTTCTGCAAGGATTTGCAGCGACACTCGGCGCGATATTGGGCGTTGCTGTTCAAACCGGTTTGCCGAGTATTTTAGCCGATTTTCTGCCTGTCGATGTCGATTTTTCTATTTCGTTCGCTGCGATTGGCGAAGGGCTGTTTATCGGTTTAGCAATGGTTTTTCTCTTTTCGCTACTGCCGTTACTTTCGGTGCGAAAAGTATCACCACTTCTGGCGATTCGGGCGTCATTTGAAACTGAAAAATCCAGCCGCGATCCGTTGCGATGGCTGGTGATTGCCGGCATTGCCGTGCTCATTTTTTTGGTCACATTGTATCAGGCCCAAAATATGGGTGTTGCGATGGGATTTTTCGGCGGATTGCTGCTGGCGTTCGGCGCGTTGGCGGGCGTCGCAAAGCTGCTGATGTGGGCGGTTCGCCGCTTTTTTCCGCAACGGCTCAGCTTTATCTGGCGGCAGAGTTTGGCAAATTTGTATCGCCCGAACAACCAGACGTTAACACTGACGCTCTCGCTGGGATTGGGTATTTTTCTGATCAGCACGTTATTTCTTACCCAAAATACGTTACTCAATCAGGTTGCCCTGACTGATAGCGGCAATCAGCCCAATCTGGTGCTGTTCGATATCCAGATTGACCAGCGCGAAGCTATCGAAAATGACATCCGCGAAGCCGGATTGCCAATTTTGCAAAATGTGCCAATTGTGACGATGCGGCTGAAAAGCATCGCCGGACGAACCGTGGACGATATTCTGGCAGACAGCACCTCGAGCATTCCGCGTTGGGCGTTGTCACGCGAATATCGCTCGACGTATCGCGATTCGCTGGTGAGCACCGAGGAAATAATTGCCGGAAAATGGATTCCACGGGTCGAAAGCGTCAACGATACTGTGCCGGTTTCGCTGGAAGAGGGCATCGCAGCCGATCTCGGTGTGAATATCGATGACGAACTGGTTATCGACGTGCAGGGTGTGCCCATCCCGGCACGGGTCGCCAGCATCCGGAAAGTGAACTGGCAACGGGTTCAACCCAATTTTTTTGTGTTATTTCCCGCTGGCGTTTTGGAGGAAGCACCGCAATTTTTTGTGCTGGTTACTCGCGCGGCATCGCAGCAGGTTTCGGCGCAGGTGCAGCAATCGATTGTCCGCGATTTCCCGAACGTTTCGGCGATTGATTTGGAGCTGGTGCTCCGTACGGCAGAATCGATTCTCAGTAAAATCAGTTTTGTGATCCGTTTTATGGCGCTGTTCAGCATCCTCACCGGTTTTGTGGTGTTGATTGCCGCGGTGATGACTTCGCGGTTCCAGCGCATCCGCGAAAGCGTTTTGTTGCGTACACTCGGTGCAAAACGCCGCCAGATCAGCCAGATTTTGGCGTTGGAATATTTTTATCTGGGCAGCCTTGCAGCGTTGACCGGGCTGATATTGTCGGTCGGCAGTGGTTGGGCGTTGGCAACTTTTGTGTTTGATGCGGCATTTGTGCCGCCAACCTGGTCGCTGGTTGGCAGCGTTGCGCTGGTCGTTTTGTTGACTATCGCATTGGGTATGTTAAACAGCCGGGGCATCGCCACACGTCCGCCGCTGGAAGTGCTGCGTGCCGAAGGTTAAATATTATCGAAATAAAAATGGAACAGAAATGTCACCCGAAGAAAAAGATCAGATTACCCAAAAATTGTTGCAGGAAATTGAAGCAACCAAAAAAGATATCGAGCGATTGGAGGAGTTAACCCGCCCGATTGCGCCGGATAACGCCATCGGCAGGTTGAGCCGGATGGAAGCGTTGAACAGCAAAAGCCTCAACGAGGCGGCGCTTGAAGATGCGCTCATCAAATTGCCGAAGCTGGAAAATACCCTCGCCAGAATTGATCAGCCGGATTTTGGCAAGTGCAAAAAATGCGCTGCCGAAATCCCGTTCAAACGGCTGTTGTTCATGCCGGAAAGTAGCCTTTGCGTTGCCTGCACCCGCCACCGATGATTGAGTTTCGCACATCGTTTTTCGATAAAAAATGATTAAAAAACTCCGTTTGCGTTCTCCGTTTTTGTCAAATTCCATCGAATGCCCGCCGCATGTTTTCCACCCAAAATCAATTGGTAAAGCTGTTTAACGCTTTGCAAAACTGCCATAAAATAGTATATTGTCCGCCGGAGTTGATCAATAACAATCATGCAAAACGAGCGATTTTTCATGAAAAAAATTATTATCACCGGCGCAAACGGACTGCTCGGGCAGGCACTCGTGAAAACGCTGGAGGGAAAGCACGAACTGCTCGCAACGGCTCGCAACGCATCATTTGCGATTCCGGAAATGTCTGTTAATTATCAAAGTATGGACATCACCGATTGGAATGCTACTCGCGATCTGGTTGGCGCTTTTCAACCGGATGTGATCATAAATGCCGCCGCATACACAAATGTGGACGGTTGCGAAACCCATCGCGAAGAATGCTGGCGCGCCAATGTGAAAGGCGTGGAAAACCTGGCTCGCGCAGCCCGTCGAAACATGGCGCAACTGGTGCACGTTTCAACAGATTATATTTTCGATGGCGAAAACGGACCGTATGACGAAACCCATCCGCCCAATCCGCTCGGCTATTACGGCAAAGCCAAACTGGCATCGGAAAATACTGTCCGCATGACCGGGATTCCGTATGCTATCATTCGCACAAATGTGGTTTACGGGGTTGGCGCCGGTGTCAAAAACAACTTTTTCCTTTGGGTGTATAACAGTTTGAAATCCGGGAAAAACATCAATGTGGTCACCGACCAATTTAACAATCCCACATTGGCAGAAGATTTGGCAACGGGTATTCAACTGCTGATCGAAAAATCGAAATACGGCATTTTTAATATCGCCGGTGAACCGTATCTGAATCGATTCGATTTTGCTTGCAAAATTGCCGAAGTTTTCGGATTTTCACAGGATTTAATCCATCCCGTAACGTCGGATGCACTGGTTCAGGCATCGCCGAGACCCATGCGGGGCGGGTTGGTAATTGACAAAGCAAAACGAGAATTGGATTATCATCCCCGGTCGCTGGAAAATGCGTTTACATTTCTGGCACCATTTGTGGATGCGGAAAATCTGGAGCGCTGATGAAAAAAACGCTGATTATCGTTCCGACTTATAACGAACGAGAAAATGTTCCTACCTTGCTGAAACACGTTTTTGGATTGAACATACCTGATTTACATATTTTGATTATTGATGACAATTCGCCAGATGGTACCGCAGAGCTGATTCACGAAGCGATGAAAACGGAAGATCGCCTGTTCATTTTGGAACGCCCCGGAAAAATGGGGCTGGGAACGGCGTATATCAGCGGATTTCGCTACGCGCTGGCGCACGATTACGATTATATTTTTGAGATGGACGCGGATATGTCGCATGATCCGAAGGAAATTCCCAATTTTCTGAAAGCCATCGAAGAAGCGGATTTGGTGATCGGCTCTCGCTACCTGAAAGGTGTAAATGTGATCAATTGGCCGCTTTCCCGGTTAATTTTGAGCATGTTTGCCAGCTATTACACCCGGATTGTCACCGGATTGCCGTTGTTCGATTGCACCGCAGGCTACAAATGTTTTCGTCGCGAAGTGCTGGAAGCCATTCCGTTGGAAAAGGTTCGTTCCAATGGCTATTCTTTTCAAATTGAAATGAATTTCAAAGCGTGGAAACGGGGATTCAGCATCAAAGAGATCCCGATAATTTTTTACGATCGCACGGTGGGAAATTCCAAAATGTCGCGGAAAATTATGTACGAAGCTGCATATATGGTTTGGAAATTGAAAATTGCCAGCCTGTTCGGAAAATATTAATCCGCAAACTAAATTGATTCGACCCATTTTTTTGAAATACATCAAAAAATGTGTATATTGACCTGTTATTTGAGAATATGATCGCAGAGGTTTTGCATTGAAAAAAACGTTTCGGGTAATTTTAGATTTCGAAAAACCGGTTGTTGAACTTCAGAAAAAAATCAATGAAATGGAAGAATACGCCCGGGAAACCGGCGTTGAGATTTCGGATGATTTGAACCGGTTGCGCAAAAAAGCGGACACGCTGCGTCAGGATATTTACTCCAAACTGACGCCCTGGCAACGCGTTCAGTTAGCGCGTCACCTCGACCGCCCGTTTACGCTGGATCACATCCGGCGCATCAGCGATGAATTTATCGAGCTGCACGGCGACCGGGCATTTGCCGACGATCCTGCGATGGTTTGCGGCATCGGCAAAATTGATGAATTCCGGGTGGTGATGATCGGGCACCAAAAGGGCCGTGATGTGAAAGAAAATCTCTATCGCAATTTCGGGATGTCCAATCCGGAAGGTTATCGTAAAGCGTTGAGAACAATGAAATTAGCCGCAAAATTTAACCTGCCTATTTTAACATTTATCGATACACCCGGTGCATATCCCGGGCTTGGCGCAGAGGAACGGGGACAGGCGGAAGCGATCGCCCGTAATTTGCTGGAAATGTCCCGGTTGCCAGTTCCTATTATCGTTACGGTTATCGGCGAAGGTGCATCCGGCGGCGCGTTGGGTATCGGCGTTGGCGACGTTATTTTGATGATGGAAAACTGCTGGTATTCAGTAATTTCACCGGAAGGCTGTGCCGCAATTTTGTGGAAAGATAACGCTAAAGCACCCATCGCTGCAGACGCAATGAAGCTGACGGCGCCGGATCTCAAAAAGCTCAATATTATTGATAAAATTGTACCGGAACCGCCCGGCGGCGCACATTGGGATCACGATGCAGCAGCCGTTTTGTTAAAAAAAGCATTGCTCACCGAGCTGAAACGGTTGACAAAAATTGCTCCGGATAAACTCGTAGAAAAACGAATTGAAAAATATGCCGCAATGGGCGCATGGAGTGAATAAGGGAGGCTAAGTATGTTAAGTGAAACAATGTTAAGTATTCTTGTTTGCCCGAAATGTAAAGGCGATTTGCGATACGAGCAAGCCAATTCCGAGCTGGTTTGCGAAAATTGCAACCTGGCTTATCCTATCGTCGATGATATTCCGAATATGTGCATCGATCAGGCGATCCATTTAAACACGATTGATGCGCAACCCGGGCAATCGGATGATCAATCGCCCACCGAAGCACCCTGATCATCGCTGAACACCTGTTCAATGATCATCAATAGTTGGTGCAGGTCGTATGGCTTGGAAAGAATTGTGTCTACGTATGCTTCGTGGTTGATCAATTCATCTTCTGCGTGCATTCCCCAACCGGTAACCAAAATTACCTTCGAAGCTGGCAATAATCCCTTCACTTTTTCGGCAACTTCCCAACCGGACATTTCCGGCATTCCCAAATCTGTCAGAACAACATCATAGTCGCATTCGCCGATTTTATCCAGCGCTTCTTTTCCGCTGGTAGCCATATCCACCCGGTCAAATTTCAATTTCAGCACTTCGACAATCGTTTTGAGCAAGTCGATTTCATCATCCACAACCAGTAATTTGATGCTGCTGGAGGTTTTGATTTTTGGCGAAATTGCAATTACCGGTTTATGTTCCTGATCGGGAATTTCCGTTGAAATCGGTAAATACAGAATAAATTTGGTACCGACACCCACTTCGCTTTCCACTTCGATATCACCACGCAATGAGGTTGTGATGCGATAAACGACGCTCAAACCCAATCCGGTTCCATTCCGGCCTTTGGTTGTGAAAAACGGATCGAAAATCTTTTTGCGAACTTCCGGCGGCATTCCGCAGCCGGTATCTTGAATAATGACAATTGCTTCGTGTGTTTTGGGTTCACGCCACGTTTCAATTTTTAATTCTCCGCCATCAGGCATTGCATCGAATGCGTTGAAAATCAGGTTTGTGAAAATTTCCCGGAATTCCGCAGGATTGCCGGAAACCACCAACGACGGGTCCATATTTGTGGTGATTATCGTTTCCTGCCCTTTGATTTGCGTTTTAGCTTTAATTTTTTGCTGAGAGAACATCAAGCTGTCGTTGATCAAATCTTTCAGATACAACGGTTTTGCCTCACGCGTATCCTGTCGGTGATTCAGTTCCTGCAGTTTGCGAACCATTTCCGCGCCGTCTTTCGCGGCTTTTTCGATCACATCGAGATCTTCCCGCAAAAATTTCTGTTTGATGTTCATTTGCAACAATTGGGTTCTGCCAAGAATCGTCATAAGATAATTGTTGAAGTCATGTGCAGCGCCCGATGCCAGCTCGCCAATGGTTCGGATGCGTTCTGTTAAAATTAGCTTGTCTTGCAACTGTAAACGTTCGGTAATATCGATGCCGGAAAGATAAATGCTATCCTCCTCTTCAGGCGCAAAAACGGTAAACTGGAACACCTGGTCTTCCAGATTGTGCAGATATTCCTGTGCAATCCCGATAGGGAAAGAATTGCTCTGCAATTCAAACAATAACGTTACCGGTAGCAATTGCTTTACTTTTTTGAGCTTCAGATTATGAGTCAATTGTTTCGCTGTGTTATTGGCGTAAATAATGTTGCCGGCTTTGTCTAAACTCAACACAATATTGGGATCAACTTCTGGAAAGCGGGAGAGATAGCGAATCCGCGCTTCGCGTTCGCGATCCTGCGTTACATCCTGAATGGTAAAAATGCCGCCAATAAAATGTTCGGAGCGATTAAACAACGGGAAAAACTGCCGGATGAGTGATTTGCCAGTGCCCACATCAACCCAATCGACATTTTTGTGATGCTGATTCGTATCCGGGTTCGAATGAACCGCGATTTTGTGTGATGATATATCGAAAAATTCCGAAAGATCGAACGAACTTCGGTGATTTTCTTTGTTGAAAATTTGCCAAAATGTTTTGTTTACCCTGCGCGATTTGAATTCAGCATCAACCACCACCAACCCGATCTGAACCTCATCGAATGTCATTTTCCATTCCTGCTCTGCCTGAATGGTTTGCTGGAACAATTGGTTGTGATCCAGTGCGAGCGTCAATTCTTTCAGAATCGATCGCATCAACTCCAGATGCGAAACATACGATAAATCCGGCAACATTTGTTTACAAACACCCATCAGCATCACGTCGCCGTGAATGGATGTGGCATCTTCGATGGCCAAAAATGTGGTCGGATTCAGTTGCTTTATCTCTTCGCTGAATGACTGGATAAACGGCGGCACTTCGTCATCATTCACATAAAAGAAGGGTGATTTCGGAAGTTTGAAATTAACCGGAAGCTTTTCGGGAAACAATTTTTCGCAAATGCCCTGCACAGAGTGTTTTGCGATGCGTTGCCATTCCACGCCATTGTGTTTCTGATAAATCGCCAGATGGTCGTATGAAAACGAAATTGCCATATCGATAAGTGCTTCATTCAAAATAAAATTGGCGGAAGCGTTATTTTTGATATAGCTGAACAAATTATAAAACAGGTGCAACTTGCGGTTTTGCCGCTCCAACTGGTCGAATTGCATGCCGTTTTTCAATGCGACGGTCAGGTGGTTGATAATTTGTTCGATGAATTGAATATCTTCTTGTTTTATCGCTTTAAAATTGCTGAACGAAACGCTCAGGATTCCCAAAATTTCATCTTTAAAATGAATCGGGAAACAGATTAAATCGCGAACACCCTTTGATTTCAATTGTTTGAAATAATTTTGTTCGTGATCGTGCTGGAGTGTCTGGACAAAATAAATCGAATGGGAATTGTTGAATTCCATCGTCGGTTCAAAGCGGATCAGTTTTTCGTTCGAAAAACGTCCGGAGTTGTTTGCTTCGCACTCATAAATCAGGCGATAAATGCCGTCTTTCGGAAAAACGGGGATAAAAAAACTGAGCGACTGGAATGGAATAATTCGCTGAAATTTTCGAGAAAAACCGATCAGCGTTTCGCGGATATCCAGCGTGGCGTTCACAATTGCGGACAAATCTTCCAAAAAACTGAGTCTGGCATTTTGGCGGGTAATCTGGTCTTCGCGCAGCGCCATTTCCAACCGGTGGCGTTTTTCGCGGGTAATATTGCGGATGATGCCCACCAGCGCCAATAATTCATCGTGTTCGTCCCGCACAGGCTTGATGTCCATGTGGATCGAAATCGGCAGTAAATTTGCGCCCTGCTGAGTGACTTCGCCTTTCCAGCCGTGATAAATGGCTGCCGGAAAAATATCTTTTTCCAGCTCCGGCGTGTGATAAATCCCAAACAAAGTGAATAGCGATTTACCCAATAATTCTTCGCTGCTGAACCCGGTGATATTTTCCAGCGCTTTATTAACAAACAGTATTTTGCCGTTTACGCGCGGTTCGATAATCAGGATACCCTCGCCGATGCTCTCCAGCGCTTTCAACATCAAACTCAGAATGCTGGAAGTTTCCTGTGGATCATTTTGGCTGATACCCGCTTTTTTTACGATGTTTGGCAGTGAGTAAATGATCTGCTGCAAATTGGCGTTTAGCTGCTCATAATTCAGCAAATTTTCGAATCGTTTTTGGGATGCCAAAATCAGCAACCGGTCTCGCAACCGAAACAGCGAGTCCACCAATTGTTGAATCGTCAAGTTGGTTTCATTCATGTGCGAATGAATAAGCTCGACATTTTCCAGCAGCAAATGTTGCTTGCCGTTTAAAATCGCATCGAAAAATATTGCGGAAAGTTTTTTGTTGGTAAGAATATGATCGTCAAAAAAGGCGGCAGTCCGAATTGCGCTTTTCCATTCCCTTAGAATAATATCTTCCATTTTTGCTCAACTGTTTGAGGTTGCTTAAAATGAGTAACAAAATAGTATCGCAATGAAGAATCAGATTTTTATCAAAATAGAATATTATAATCGGAAGCCGTAGTATAATCTTTAGTGCTTAAATGAAAGTGTGTGTATTTTTTTTACATTAAATACTACAAAAAAATTACTTCACTGTCGCTGTAATGGTTTTGTAAAATATAGAAAATACAATGATTTAGAGCTTTTTAAATGGAGAGGGTTGACCATTTTTCAAATCATTTACTGTCGGTTTTGGACAACACGGCGTTGTAAACAGCTTTTGTGTCCATTGCGATGCGGTCCCATGAAAAATGTTGAGCGATGTGTTGGGGGAGATCGGGAAATTTAGGCGCCTGCAATGCCGTTTCGATACCGCATTGAATATCTGAAACATCAGCTGGGTTGACATAAGTCGCGTAGTCGCCAAAATACTCCATTGTTCCGCCATGTGGTGTAATAACGATTTTTGCTCCGGCAAGTGCAGCCTCCAGCGCTGCTCTGCCCGGTGTTTCAAATTGCGATGGGAGCACAAAAACCGAGCTCGCCGCATACGCCGAAGCCAGCATTTCAGATGTGTTGGGTAATCCTTCGATGAACAAAATGTTGGGATTTTTCCGGATTGCCGAAAGTATTTCCGGTGTTTCGCCGGTTTGCAAAACCCGGTCAATGAGCACGGTCGGGTGATCAATTTTTTCCAGCGCCCGAACAAGATTGAGCACATTTTTGCGTGCCGGACCCAAATGCCCGACATGCAAAATGAAATCTTTGAGGCCATATTTTTCGATGAACGGTGCCGGATCGCTATTCAAAAAATGCGCAGAAACACCATTATGCAGCACCCGGATTTTTGCGATCGGGAGATCGTAACTCTGTCGCAGCAACTCGCCTTCGGCGATGGTATTCGGGAGCACCATTTCCGACCAGTTGCAAATGTCCCGGGTGAATCCCCATTGCCACCAAACACCCTGCCAAACTTTCCGGGTCAGCAGATCGATCCGGCTGATTGCCCTGATAATTTTGGGGTTGCGGCGGCTGTAAAAAATCGGGTTCACGACAAATTTGATGTTTTGATATTTCAGGTTTCGCGCCAAATTGTAAACCGCAAAATTCGCCCCAAACAGATGCACCAAATCGCAATTGAACAGCTGCTCGCGGGCATTCCACATATCAAACAGTTGCACATCGACACCCAAATCCCGGAGGTGTGTGGTCAGCGCTTTAATTTTGACATCCGGTCCGCCGCCGTACAGCGGAACGCCTTCGTGGGTTGCAAATACAATTTTCATTCGGAATTGTTCAATTGCTAAATAGTTGAATTTATTGAAATAATGTTACTCGTTTGATTTCGCTTTGCGAATTTGTTTCCAGCGGCTG
Source organism: Calditrichia bacterium (assembly GCA_020634975.1). NCBI lineage: Bacteria > Pseudomonadati > Calditrichota > Calditrichia > Calditrichia bacterium. The sequence goes on from JACKAQ010000004.1 coordinate 238,448, forward strand.
TAACGCCAGGTGATGTCGTGCACCAGCATTTGGGCGGTGTATTTGTGCTGCTTTCCGGTTGACTTTTGGGTCACAGATTGCTGATAATCCAATTGAACCGCATCGGTTGTTTCATCAATTATTTGATCGGCGAATTGGAATAAACGGCATTTTTCGCCGGGAAAAATAACCGCCAATCGCGCTTTTTCCGATGGATGTTCAACCGCCAGATTCAATTTGTTGTCCAACCAGTCTGCCCGCCAGTTTAATTGATCGCGAAATTGCCACCATTCTGCAAATTCAGCCATCGTTCCTGCCGGAATTTTTTTGGCGCGGATGTATTCAAAAATGCTGTCGAAAACCACCAGGTTTTTTTGCCCGGGATGATGGTAGAGAATCACCGGATCGTTGGCGGCAACCTGCCGGTCGATTGTCGCGCGATAGTAATCGATCATTTGCGCCGGCGAATGTTTTGCCCAATGCAATCGTCCGGTGCTGACCGGATGAACGGGAATTTGCAGCGTTTCGCTAAAACCATCGCCTATCGCCGGCCAAGACGGGAGGTCGTCGTATCCGGGGGCAAATTCCGAAGAATAGCCGAATTGCTGCCCGGAAATTGCCGCAGCCAGCTGCGGATGCCATTCGCCGAACGGCGCAGCAAAGCCTTTAGGGCGAATGCCGGCGTGTTGCAAAATGTTCAGTCCGCGCCGAATATCGCGGGCGTTTTCGCCGGTTGTATCAAAAATAGCGTGCCGGAAACAGTGCAGCGCAATTTCCTGATTGGTCATTTTAGCAAATAAATCGATATGGTTTTGGGCGGAGCGCGTTTCCACAAACCAGGTTGCAGAAATGTTGTGTTTTTTTAGCAAATCATGCAATGCTGTAATTTCGTTCGGGTGTGCAAAATCCGTATCGATGCGAAAACTGAACCGGGATGTTGCGCCGTCGGCAAATGGCCAGCAAAACACCAGCGGTAATTTGCGATGTGCAAACAATTGGACAATCGCCGAAAAAACGATTTTTCGCAATCCGGATTTATCCACCGCACAGACCCGTTCGGAGGGGAATCGTTCGTCACCGTAACGGGGAAAATTTACTCTGCAGGTGCGAAATGTTGCCGATGCTGCTGCAAATCCGTCCGGAAAAATTACAATTTTGCCATCGCCAAACGGCAAAACAGCAGTTGTGAATGTGCCGTTTTGGTTGGTGAGTGCGTTCGCCGATGTTGCCACTCGCGAATTCAGCGGAAGCTGAACCGCCGGTAAGTGGTTGAAAAAAATATCGTTAGCCGGTTGCAGATGGGTGATTTTCAATCGGCGGGTCGGGACGACAAAAATAGTTTCCGCAACGGAAGCTTCGCAAATCGCACATCCGCCATCGGTGACATATTTCTGGATTTTCGCGGGATGAAACAGGGCCGTATCGTTGATAACGATTGCGGGAAAATCCGCAAGCTGCTGCGCCGAATCTCCGGCGATATCAAACGGAATACCGGATTGGAGCAGCCAGTGCGTCCAGTGAACATCCGGTTTTAGCAATCCGATCGATAATTTCACAACAGCATCCTTTTCAAAAATTCACGGTCTTTTTTGCTGAATTTACCCACCCACAGCAAAACGGGCAGGTAAATTAGAAAAAACATACCCCAAATCAAAATGCCGTTTTGGCTGTGCAGAAACAAAAATGCGATTGCAGCACAGCCCAAAATCAGCGGTAAAAACAGGGTTCGGAACCAATGGATCGCCAATGTCTGTCTCAGAAAAATGCTGCTGGCCAGCAACGCAACCAGTTGGTAACAGCCGAGCGCCAAAATCATTCCGTTGATGCCTTGCCAAAAGGTTAGCCACACGCCCGTTAGCATGCTGATGACAAACGCAATCCCGTAACTTTGTGAATACGCCCGCTGATTTCCGGTTCCGGCAAGCGTAAATCCGACCACCGAGTTGACAAACGAGCCCAGAAAAAAAAGGCAAAGGAGTTGAAAAAGCGGGATCGCCGGTAAATATTCAGCGCTGTAAATAATTGGGATTATTAAACTTGAACCCAGCGCAGCAAGAGTGGCAATGGCAACAGCGGAAAAAGTGACGATGCGCAGCGTGTGTTCCACAACTTCGGAAATTTCGCTATTTGTTTTGTCGGAAATACGGCTGATTGCCGGATAAAAAACGGTGTAAAAAATCCGGTCGATGACCAGCAACGCCAGCATCAGCCGGAAAGCGGCGCCGTATTGCCCGGCGATTCCGGGTTCGTTCAATCTGTCCAGATAAAAAAATGGCAGTTGCAACACAATTTGGGAAAGAATGGTCGCGAGCCCCAGAGGCAACGAACTGCGCCAAATGCCAGCTAACGCAGTTACAGAAGATGGCGGTGAAATCATGAAGCCGTTCCGGAAAAAGCGCCAACCGAGCCACAACATATTTACTGCCGCGCCGGCAACCCACGCCCAGGCTACCCAAACCACATCTTCCGATGCGGAAACGAGCAAAATCACCAACAACAAATAGGCAACCATTTGCAGTGTTCGCCCGGTTGCGACGATGCCCATTTGGCTTTTTCCCTGAAAATACCAATCCAGAAATGCGCCGTTGGGCAGCAGAAAAAGACTAAAAATGAGCGTTAGTTTTCGGATGGACGGATCCGTTTGCAGAAAAAAAGCGTAAGCCATCAATACAGCCATTGCGATCAGCGAGAGCAGCAATCGGGTTGTGAGAAGTTCTCCGGTAAATTGCGGGATGTTGAGTGTGTTACGGGCAATTTCCCGAGTTCCAAACAACGGAATGCCGCCGGTTGACACAATAATCGCATAACTGAGCGCCGCCATCGCGATGTGAATTGAGCCGAATGCAACATCGCCAACTGTTCGGGCAAGATAGGCCGTAACCAGAAAACCCAACACTTTTGCCAAGCTGTCGCCACCAAAAATGGCGAGCATATTTTTGCTGTGCAGCGATATTTTCACTCAGTCACTCGTTTTCATTCGTTTGCAATTGCTTTGCCAAAAGCAGTATTTAGGCTATAGTTACTGAATTTATTGCTTTTTTATCAATAATTTTTATTTAAATTTCGAACCGTTCGAATAATTGCGAACAAATGCATCAATGGAAAAACAGCGACATACGAATTCCACAACTGACCTGACTCCGGCACATACCCTAACAGACAAATCGCGGATTTTCCCAAAAAGACCATCAAGCGGAACGAATATGCTCCGATCTATTAATATCGTAAATAAAACGGAATAGCAAAGCTCATGGATGCGTTACTCAAAAGACTACCCATTTCAATAAAAATTAATTCTTTAACAGTGGTAATTCTTGCGCTGATTATCGGTTTCGGATTTTACAATTTATATACAGTACATCAGCAAGTTTACCAGAATTTTTATCGGCAATCCGCGTTGTCTGCCGCAGGTTTGACAAACGAAGTCGCGCCCTCAGTATGGATGAACAATGGCGAATTAACCCGGACAATCGTAAAAAGTTTTGCCAATACGCCGTATTTAGTGTTCATCCGGATGAACGACACGGGCAACAAACGCCTCGATGGGTTTAACGATAGCATTTTCGATTCAACCGTTGAGGAAATTACCGCCACAGGCAATCGCGTTTGGGAAAGCGACAGCGTTCTCGCTTTGCGAAATCGCATCATTTATAATAAAGAGGTGCTCGGTTTTACGATTGTCGGTTTTTCGAAAACGGAAATTGTGAAAAGTTACCATGACCACGTTGCCAAAACCGCAATTATTGGTGGGGGATTGGCGCTGTTGTTAATTATCTTTAGTTTTTTGATCACACGCTCAATCACAAATCCGATCAAAAAAGCGCGCCAGGAATTGGAAAACAACCTCGCCAACGCCAGCGATTTTAGCATCCGCCTGCCGGAAAAAGGTGGAAAAGAGCTGTTCGAATTCAGTCAGGCGTTTAACCAACTGGCAGAAGCCGCCGAAGAAAACTGGTTGCAACTCTATCAACAATTGCCCAACAATCAGGGATTTTTCTCGGATAATCCCATTCCGATGATCATTACCGATCCGTTTTGGAATATCCGAAATGCCAACAAAGCTGCCCGGCAACGGCTGACCGGAACAGAAGATCCGTTGCAAGATCGTAATCTGGAAGATTTTTTGCTGTCGAACGATATGGCCGGGATGATTGAGCAAATCCGTGAATCCGATGACAATTTGCGAAACACAACGGTTACGCTGAAAAATAGCGCGGGAAGCAAAACATCTATTTTGATTGATGTGGTTTTGCTGCGAAACGAATTTTATGCGGTAACTGATTATCTGTTAATATTGCACGATTTAAAGCCCGCTTTCCCGGACGATCCGCAAACACGGGATGAACTTGCGGCGTTAAAAGAAACTTACAAATCGCTTCAAAATCACGATTTGCAACTGCGGGACGAAGTGGGTGTTGAACGCCACCAGCGTCAACGGTTGGAGCGGCTGATCCGCGCTGCCGAAAAATTAGTGGTGATGCAGGATGCCGAACGGATTTATCAGGCGTTGCAGTTCGAAAGCACCCATTTGCTGGGCTGTAAAGGCTCTGCCGTATTTTTGTGGGATGAAAACAGCGAGCGATTGCTTCCTTTTTCGCCGAATGCGATCAACGGTGTCGCGAAATCCAAAACACTTCGCAACAGCGGCGGGATTGTCTGGAATGCGTTGAAAACGCAGAAAATCCAATATCTGACCGCAATTGACGAAGCAACCTATGAGGAAGTTGGCTTTAGCGGTTCTGAAGCGATGGCGATGATGGCGATTCCGATGATTCTCAGCAGCAAAAAATTTGGGGTTATCGTTTATTGGCGGGATGCTGAACAGCCGTTCATTTCGGACGAAGACCAATTTATTTCGTTGCTGATACACAACGCCATTGTTGCGTTGGATCGCTGCGATCTTCAAAAACATCCGGAAATTTCTGCGGAAGCGGGGGAGAACAGCGAGAATCTCCAGAAATCATTGCAGGATGCGTTCCAGCAACAAAAAATGGAGAGTCTGGAAATTTTGGTGGGCGGAATTGCGCACGATTTCAACAATATTTTGGGAATCATCACCCCAAATGTGGATTTGCTGCGCATGAAATTAGACGGCAATACGGAAGCCATCAAACGGGTAAACGCGATCCAAACCGCTACCAAACGCGCAACGGATCTCACCCGGCAAATGGTTATTTTTACACAATCTGACCAGTTGAATTTGCGGGCGATTTCTCCCAACCGGATTATCGAACGGGTCGCGACGATGTTGCAGCGCGCCTTTGGCGATCTGATCAAAGTTGAGCTTGCGCTGGACGCGAAAATTCCCGGTATCAACGGCGATGAAAGCAAGCTGGCGCAGGCGCTGGTTAACTTGTCCGTAAATGCCCGCGATGCAATGCCGCGCGGCGGAACACTCACCTTCCGCACCACAATTGACAGCTATTCTCAACCAGGCGAAGCGACGCCGCCCCAAAAATATGTGCGCATTACCGTTGAAGACACCGGCATCGGGATTCCCGAAAAACATTTGTTCAACATTTTCGATCCGTTTTTCACTACCAAACCGCCCCGCAAAGGCACCGGATTGGGATTGGCTGTGGTTTACGGCATCATCAAAAGTCATGGCGGATTTATCACGGTTGAGTCCGAGGAAAATAAAGGTTCAAAATTCCATATTTTTATTGAACCGGTTGCCAGAAAAAAAGCACAGCAATTGCCTCCGCAGCCAAAAACCAGCAGCGAACCTGCAACAAAAGGGACACCCATTTTGATTGTCGATGACGAGCCTTTGGTTCGGGAATCGTTGCGGGATTTGTTAAATTATCTCGGTTATCGCGTTTACGAAGCGGAAGGTGGTCGCGAAGCGATGCAGCTTTTTGATAAACATCGCGAGATCAACATTGCGATTGTGGATTTTGCCATGCCGCAAATGAGCGGCATCGAAACTATTCGCGGGTTGCGTTCGATGGATCAGTCGCTAAAAATAATATTATCAAGTGGTTACGCAGATCAGGAAAAAGCAGTTTCCCGCCATAAAGGGATTCAGGCATTTTTACATAAACCGATTCATCTGGAAAAATTGTCCGAAGTAATGGAGAGCGTGTTGCAAACCACGGCGTAAATTTAATTTGAATTTCAGCAATAAAAAAGCCGGTGAAGCGAACTTCACCGGCTTTTTTTATCAAATTTTTCTGGAATTAGAAACTGACGCCAAATACGATAAAGGTAATTTTCGCATCGGGATTCAAAATGTAGGATGCGCTAAACATGTCTTTTGCGACTGTCAGCCCAACGTTTACAACGTTGAAAGAATCATCGTCGCCGGCATCTTCCAAAGTGTATGCGCCGTTCCCGCCACCCACAAAAACAGATGCGGTAACATCATCTTTTGCATATGCTTCGTATGCGCCTTCGAAATAGAGCGAATTGTCATCATCGTTGGTCAAAAAAACGCCAGCCAACAATGAAAGTGGACCCTGGGTAAAGGTACCGGAAGCTTCAATAAAATGGTAGCTTGCGCCATTGTCGTCTTCGCCGTATTTGAAAAATTCATCCATTCCTGCTTCCATATTCGGGAAGTAATAATCCGTCACCGTAATGCTGACGGGACCTTGTGAAAGTGTGACATACAAATCGTTTTCATAACCGCCATCGACCGGCATAATGGAGTACGAACCCCATGCGCCAACCTCCAAAGCTCCGGCGGTATATGAAATATAGGGTTGTACAGAAGCTGCGTTTCCGAAATCCGTTCCGCGCCAAACATATCTGCTGACCACATCTGCACCCAGCCCAAACTGTGCGGAAGCTGCGCCCCAACTCATCACTACTGCTACAAATACCACCTTAACCATCGAAACAAGCTTCATGAAAAATCTCCTTTAGATTAAATGAAATGAATTAAAAAGCCAAGCTAAGCTGAAAATGTTAAATCTTGAAAAAATATAACATAGAAAGGTCGACAAAAATCCTGCAATCATTAGAAATCAACTTTCCAGTTGTTCAATTGCTGTGCCACAATTGGTTTTGCGATAACCAGGGACCGGATAGTGGGTTAACAAACCAAATAAAATGAATCAGATAATATCTCGCAAATACTTGTTTCTAAACGAAATACACAAAATTGTAGCGGCGACATATTTTCTGTTAAATTACAAATGGGAAATTATTTTGGCAACACACAATTATGTTAGGTAAGGTAGGTAAATCGGTTGAGTCTCTGCCCGGGAATATACACCATGTCTAAAATAAGGCAGTTTTTTTAGTGTTTTGAGTGCGGGACCACGCCATTTTTTAGTCAATAAATTCCAAATAGGTGGTACAAAAGTTCCTCACGCCACAATTGTTCCCAAATATGTGTAACATATTGTTTGTTATGAATATAACTAAAAAATATAGAACCGATCAAAATTTGAATCGGTGATATTGTACCACCCTCTAATTTAATAAATGTTTAGAGTTGAAGTATCTAAAGCCAATTAAAACAGAACGTTAAGTTCTATTCATCTGTTCTGGCAAGATTCTTGTTTGTGATTTAAGACAACAAATTAGCAATTGTTCTTTAATGCAACACTCAAGCCAAAATTACAACGTGGCTTGAAAAAAGTAAGCAGTAAGCGAGAGGTAGTGGAACGATGGTTGTTTCTAAATGTAAGGCGATGAAGGTGCCATTTTGGCAACGAACGTATATCAACCCGGCTAAAATGTCCGGCAAACTGTATGCTGCAGCAACCATTTCCCCGATTAGCCTCCCTATTATCCCCTCAATTATTATTTCATCAATTATTCTCCTCCTTAGTCAGCTACTTACAATTAAGATCGCCTAACAAACGCTCTCAGTTGTAAGTAGCACGACCCAAGCCTCCAAGCTGAATTAAAACAAGCGCGAAGGTGAATACGAATGCCGCTGGCATTTTGAGTATTCGCAGATGGTAAATATCAAATATTCAATGCTGAATATGGAGAATTTCATGCGAAGCGACACAATAAAAAAAGGTTTTGAACGGGCACCGCACCGCAGTCTGCTAAAAGCAACCGGCGTAACCGATGACGATTTTAGCAAGCCGTTTATCGGGATTTGCAACTCGTTTATCGAAATTATTCCGGGGCATGTGCATTTGCAGGAACTCGGCAAAATCGTGAAAGCGGCCGTTCGCGAAGCCGGTGGCGTTCCGTTTGAATTCAACACTATTGGTGTAGACGACGGCATTGCGATGGGGCATTATGGGATGAAATATTCGCTGCCCAGTCGCGAAATTATCGCAGATTCGCTGGAAACGGTTGCCGAAGCGCACCAATTGGACGGGCTGATCTGCATCCCGAATTGCGATAAAATTGTGCCGGGAATGCTGATGGGCGCGATGCGTGTGAATATCCCAACCATTTTTGTTTCCGGCGGCGCGATGGCTGCCGGTCGAATGAGCGACGGGCGGAAAGTTGACCTCGTTTCTGTATTCGAAGGGGTTGGCAAATTCCAGTCCGGCACTATCGACGAAGCGGAATTGAAAGAGTTGGAAGACAATGGCTGCCCAACCTGCGGATCGTGTTCCGGCATGTTTACCGCAAATTCCATGAATTGTTTGATGGAAGCATTGGGAATGGGTCTGCCTGGAAACGGTACTTATTTGGCGATTTCCGAAGAACGCCGGGAACTGCTGCACAAAGCTGCCAAACAAATTTTATGGTTGATTGAAAACAACCTGAAACCGCGCGATATCGTAACATTGGATGCGTTAGATAACGCATTTGCGTTAGATATGGCGATGGGCGGCAGCACCAACACCGTATTGCACACGTTGGCGATCGCCCACGAAGCGGGTGTGGATTATCCGCTTTCACGACTGAATGGAGTGGCTGCAAAAGTGCCGCAAATTTGTAAAGTATCGCCAGCATCCAATTGGCACATTGAGGATGTGGATCGCGCCGGCGGCATCAGCGCAATTTTGAATGAGATCGCCAAAAAATCAGGTGTTTTGAAAAAAAATTGCATCACGGTCACCGGAAAAACGCTCGGCGAAAACATTTCCGGAGCCGAGATAAAAGATCCGGAAGTGATTCTGTCCATTGAAAATCCCCATTCGGAAAAAGGCGGTTTGGCAGTGTTGTTTGGCAATTTGGCGCCGGATGGCGCGGTCGTAAAAACCGGCGCTATGGAAAAACACATGCACCAGTTCACCGGTCCTGCGGTGGTTTTCGAATCGCAGGAAGATGCCTGCGCCGGTATTTTGAACGGCAAAGTGAAAAAAGGTGATGTGGTTGTGATTCGCTACGAAGGTCCGCGCGGCGGTCCGGGTATGCAGGAAATGCTCGCGCCAACCGCGAATATTATGGGAATGGGGCTTGGCTATCACGTTGCGCTGATCACCGATGGACGGTTTTCCGGCGGCACGCGCGGCGCATGTATCGGGCACGTATCGCCGGAGGCAGCAGTCGGCGGCGCGATTGCGCTGGTTCAACCGGGCGATTTGATAAGCATCGATATACCCAACAATAAATTGGAAATTCTCATCGACGATGCGGAGCTGGCGCGCCGCAAAGCCGCATGGCAGGCACCGAAACCGCGCGCAACCAAAGGCTGGCTGGCGCGATACGCTGCGATGGTCACATCGGCAAATACCGGCGCAATTCTGGATGTCAATCAATTGAGGTCACCAACGCCGGCGGTGGTTCGCCAACCGGAAAAAAGCAACGGAAATAATGGCTCAACATCAACCGTGCCATCGACGGCAACAACAAAATAATTCAAAAAATGCAATTGTTTATTTGCATTTAAGGCTCGAAAAATTATCTCTAAAGTATTATAAAAACTAAATTTGACGGAGGTTCTGGAAATGATTGTAGGAACGACCCGGGAAGAAAAGCAGGAAGCTGCAAAATTTGAAAATGGGAATGCCGGTTTTGCCGGGAAAATGATGACCGGCGCACAAATTTTTGTTCGTTGTCTGTTGGATGAAGGTGTTGATACCATTTTTGGTTATCCCGGTGGCGTCGTGTTAAGCGTATACGACGAGCTGTATAAACGCCCGGAACTTCGCCATATTTTTATCCGCCACGAACAGGGCGGCACGCACGCAGCGGACGGATATGCCCGCGCAACCGGAAAACCGGGCGTGATTTTGGTGACATCCGGACCGGGTGCAACCAACACCGTAACCGGCATCGCAACGGCGTTTATGGACAGCATTCCGCTGGTGGTGTTCACCGGACAGGTGCCAACCTCGCTGATGGGCAACGATGCGTTTCAGGAAGCGGATACGATGGGCATCACCCAGCCGATTACCAAACACAGCTTTTTGGTGAAACATGTTGAGGAATTGCCGGAAACGATTCACAAAGCGTTTCACATCGCGACGACCGGTCGCCCCGGTCCCGTGGTGATCGATTTGCCGAAAGACATGCTGTTGAGCAAAACCGAATATTATCCCGCCAAAGATCGCGAAGTGGAAATTCGCGGCTACAAACCGGTTTCCAAAGGCAATCCGCGTCAGGTGAAAAAGGCTGCAGAAATGCTGGCGGCATCCAAACGCCCGGTGTTGTATGCAGGCGGCGGTGCAATTTTGAGCAACGCCAATGTGGAACTAACAGCAATCGCGCACCGGTTGAAAGCACCGGTAACCACAACATTGCAAGGTTTGGGCGCGTTTCCGGAAACCGATCCATTGTCTTTGGGAATGTTGGGCATGCACGGCACCTGGTACGCAAATATGGCGATGCAGGAAGCCGATTTGATCGTCGCGATCGGTTCGCGATTTGATGATCGCGTTACCGGCAGATTGGATGGCTTTGCCCCGAAAGCGCAGATAATTCACATCGATATCGATCCGACCTGCATCGGCAAAAATGTGGAAGCCGATTTGCCGATTGTCGGCGATGTAAAAGAAGTGCTGACCGAGCTGATGCCGCATGTTGAACCATGCGATTCTGCCGAATGGCTGAAAACCATCGATCAGTGGAAAGCGGAGCATCCGCTGCGGTTCAAAAAAGATCCGAACGTGATCAAACCGCAGGAAGTGGTGCAGCAATTGTCCGAACTGACTCGGGGCGAAGCCATCATTTCCGTGGACGTCGGGCAACACCAGATGTGGGCGGCACAATATTACAAATTCACCCAGCCGCGCAGTTGGCTATCCTCCGGCGGATTGGGCACGATGGGTTACGGTTTTCCGGCGGCAATGGGTGCGCAGGTTGCCTGCCCGGATCGCACGGTTATCGCCATCGTCGGTGACGGCGGATTTCAGATGACCTCCGGCGAATTGGCAACCGCGGTTGCCTATAAAATCCCGGTGAAAATCGTGATCGTCAACAACGGTTATTTGGGAATGGTTCGCCAGTGGCAGGAGCTGTTTTTCGAAAATCGCTATTCGCATGTGGAATTGGGCAGCACCAATCCCGATTTTGTGAAATACGCCGAAAGCTTTGGCGCAAAAGCATTCCGCGCAACCACTCACGCCGAAATGCGCGACGTTTTCCAAAAAATGATGGCGGAAAAAGAACTGCCGGTTTTGGTGGATGTGCAGGTTGCCCGCGAAGAAAATTGCTATCCGATGGTTCCCGCAGGCGCAGCGCTGCACGAAATGGTGGAGGGCGAATAACGATGCGGCACACAATTAACTTGCTGGTTGAAAATAAAATGGGATCGCTTTCCCGAATTGCCGGATTGTTTTTGGCGCGCGGATACAACATCGACAGCCTGTCCGTCGGTGATGCAGAGGAAGAAGGCTTGTCGCGGATGACGATTGTGGTGCACGGCGATGATAAAGTGATCGAGCAAATCACCAAACAGCTCAACAAAGTTGTGGACGTGCTGCGCGTAAACGATCTCACGATGGAAAGCTACGTCAATCGTGAACTGGCGCTGATCAAAGTGCAGGCGTTGCCGTCCAAACGCTCCGAAATTATGCAAATCGTCGATGTGTTTCGCGCCAAAATTGTGGACATCAGCCCGCAAACGCTGACCATCGAAACTACCGGCAGCGAAGACAAAGTGCAGGCGATGATCAACATGCTCCGCCCGTTTGGATTGAAAGAGGTTTCCCGAACCGGACGAATCGCCATCAAACGCGAATTTCAGGGCGAGACAAACTAAGAAAAAACAATCACTAACAGTCACCAATTTATGATGAGGTTCCAATGAAAATCTATTATCAAAAAGATGTAAACAAAGCCGCACTGAACGGCAAAACCGTTGCAGTTTTGGGATACGGCAGTCAGGGACACGCCCACGCGCTGAACCTGAAAGAAAGCGGTTACGATGTGGTTGTCGGATTGTATCAGGGCAGCCGCTCGTGGGAAAAAGCGCAGACAGACGGATTGCGCGTCGCAACAGTTGCGGATGCCACCAAAGCGGCAGATATTATTATGTTTCTCACGCCCGATCAGGTTCAGAAAAAATTGTATGATACAGAAGTAAAACCCAATCTCGGCCGCGGCAAAGCGCTGGCATTTGCGCACGGATTCAACATCCATTTCGGGCAAATTAAACCGCCGGAAAATGTGGATGTCTGGATGGTCGCGCCGAAAGGCCCGGGACATCTGGTGCGCCGAGTGTATGCGGGCGGCGGCGGTGTGCCCTGTTTGCTGGCGGTGTATCAGGATGCCAGCGGCAAAGCGCACGAAACCGCGCTGGCGTATGCGGACGGGATCGGCGGCACCCGCGCAGGCGTCATCGAAACAGATTTTGCAGAAGAAACCGAAACGGACTTGTTCGGTGAACAGGCGGTTCTCTGCGGAGGTGTGTCCGAACTGGTGAAAGCCGGTTTCGAGACGTTGGTGGAGGCAGGTTATCAACCCGCAATCGCATACTTTGAATGTTTGCATGAATTGAAGCTGATTGTGGATTTGTTTTACGAAGGCGGCATCGAAGGGATGTATTATTCCGTATCCGAAACCGCGGAATACGGCGGTTTAACGCGCGGACCAAAAATCATCACCGATGACACCAAAAAAGCGATGAAACAAATGCTGGCGGATGTTCAGGAAGGTCGATTCGCGCACGAATGGATTCTCGAAAATCAGGCCGAGCAACCGATTTTGAACGCCAAACGTCGCCAATTGTCGACGCATCAAATTGAAGAAGTGGGCAAAAAACTTCGCGACATGATGAGCTGGGTGAAAAAATAACCCGCAGAATTGCAAAAACAGAGAGGACTTCCAATGAAAACGGCTGTCGAATTATTTGATACAACGCTCCGGGACGGTTCGCAGGGCGAAAAAATAAATTTTTCGGTTGAAGATAAATTGAACATCGCCCGGCGGCTGGATGAATTTGGCATGCACTTTATCGAGGGTGGCTGGCCCGGCTCCAATCCCAAAGACGCCGTATTTTTTGATCGCGCGAAAAAGGAAAAATGGCAGTTCAGCAAACTGACTGCCTTTGGCAGCACCCGCCGCGCGGACCGTTCGCCGGAAACGGACGACAATTTGCAGATGTTGCTGCAGGCGGAAACCCCGGCAATCTCCATTTTCGGGAAAACCTGGTCGCTGCACGCGACAAAGGCGCTGGGCGTTTCGCTGGAGGAAAATCTGGAGTTGATTTATTCCTCCGTGGCGTATCTCAAATCGCACGGTCGCGAAGTGGTGTACGACGCCGAGCATTTTTTCGACGGCTATAAAAATAATCCCGATTACGCGCTGAAAACGCTGCGTGCCGCCGCACAAGCCGGCGCAAATGTGCTGGTGCTCTGCGATACCAACGGCGGCAGTTTGCCGACGGAAGTTTATGAAATTGCCCAACGCGTCGTGTCGGAATTCGATTGTAAAATCGGCATTCACGCGCACAACGACGGCGAACTGGCAGTGGCAAATACGCTCAGCGCCGTTCGCGCCGGGGCGCGTCATGTGCAGGGAACTGTCAACGGATTTGGCGAACGCTGCGGCAACGCCAACCTCATTTCGGCAATTGCTAACCTTCAGTTAAAATTAGACTTTAGCTGCGTTCGCCCGGAAAGTTTGCAGGGTTTGAAAGATCTCTCCGGATATGTGTACGAACTCGCCAACGTCGCCACGCGCGACGAAGCCGCGTTTGTCGGCAACAGCGCGTTCGCACACAAAGGCGGTGTGCATGTCAGCGCGGTGATGAAAGATCCGGTGCTGTATGAACACATCCACCCGGAAACCGTCGGGAACAGTCGCCGCGTGCTGGTCAGCGATCTGAGCGGGCGCAGCAACGTGGTTTACAAAATGGCGGAACTCGGGCTGGAAACCGCCGCATCCAACGAAGTGAAGGAAGTGGTGCAGCAGGTGAAAGAGCTGGAACATAACGGCTATTATTTTGAAGCCGCCGAAGCCAGTTTTGAATTGTTGGTGGAACGACGCCGCAACAAAGTGCCCACATTTTTTAGCCTGACCGGATTGCGCATCAATGTGGAACGCGACGCGGAAAACGAGCCGCGCAGCGAAGCCAGCATCCGCGTTTCGGTGGACGGGCACATCGAACACACCGCCGCCGAAGGTGACGGTCCGGTGAATGCGCTGGACAACGCGCTGCGCAAAGCGCTGGTGCGCTTTTTCCCGGACATCGCGCTGGTGAAACTGGTGGACTACAAAGTGCGCGTGCTTGCGGAAAACGGCAGCGGCACTGCGTCCCGCGTTCGCGTGCTCATCGAGTCGCAGGCGGGTGACGAGCGTTGGTCAACCATGGGCGTTTCGGAAAATATTATCGAAGCCAGTTGGCAGGCGCTGGTTGATTCTTACACCTTCTTTCTCTATAAAAAACAACACGTTGAACAGCCACGGGAGGAACCGCATTATGCCTCGTAACATCTATATTTTCGATACGACTTTGCGCGATGGCGAACAATCGCCCGGTTGCAGCATGAACCTCGATGAAAAGGTGTGCATGGCGCTTCAGCTCGAAAAACTGGGTGTGGACATCATCGAAGCCGGTTTCCCGATTGCTTCAACCGGCGAATTTGTGGCTGTAAAAGCGGTTGCGGATGTGCTGGAACGCGCCACCATCGCGGCGCTTTGCCGCGCCAAAAAAGAGGACATCGACCGCGCGTGGGAAGCGATAAAACATGCGGTTTCGCCGCGAATTCACACGTTTATCGCCACCAGCGACATTCATTTGCATTACAAATTGGGCATGAGCCGCAAACAGGTGTTGGCTGCCGTTCGCGAAATGGTGTCGCACGCGAGCGGTTTGTGCGCGAATGTGGAATTTTCCGCGGAAGATGCCAGCCGCAGCGACGTCAATTTTTTGGTGGACGTGACCGCAGCGGCGATCGAATCCGGCGCGGCAACGGTTAACCTACCCGATACGGTAGGATACGCACTACCGGAAGAATACGGCAACATTTTCGCAGAAATCCGGCGTCAATTGCCGGAAGCGAAAAACATCCATTTGAGCGCGCATTGCCACAACGATTTGGGACTGGCGGTGGCGAACTCGCTGGCGGCGATCAGCAACGGCGCGGATCAGATTGAATGCACAATCAACGGCATCGGCGAGCGCGCAGGCAACGCATCATTGGAAGAAATTGTGATGGCGCTGAACGTTCGCGGCGAAATTATGCAAACCGCAACCAACGTCAACACCCGCGAAATTTTTCCGACCAGCAATCTGCTCACCGAAATCACCGGTGTTTCCGTGCAGCCGCACAAAGCGATTGTCGGAAAAAACGCTTTCGCCCACGAAGCAGGTATTCATCAGGACGGCGTGCTGAAAAATGCGTTAACTTATGAAATAATGACGCCTGAATCTGTCGGCGTTACCGGAAACAATATCGTTTTGGGCAAACATAGCGGCCGCCACGCGCTGCAAAAACGCTGTTCGGAATTGGGTGTGGAACTCGGCAGCGATACCTTGCAGGAAGTTTATGAAACATTTTTAAAAGTCGCGGACGAAAAAAAAGTTGTGAATCAAAAAGATTTGCAAGAAATTTTGAGAAGTGGTGGCTGGATCGTAACTTCCGAATTTTCAAAAGAACGTGTCGCATAAAAATGCGATCAATGGCAGCAACGTTTCAGTGAAAATGGCGTTGAAAGAGATGATTCACAACGAGAGCTGAGTCAAATTAAAAACCATTTGAAGAATAGAGGCTGAACGACAATGGGCATGAATATTACGGAAAAAATTTTGGCAAAAGCCGCCGGGTACGGACGGGTGGAAGCGGGCGAAAATGTTTGGGTGAACGTGGATGTGCTGATGACGCACGATGTTTGCGGACCGCCGACTATCGGTATTTTCAAACGCGAATTTGGCGCGAACGCCAAAGTGTGGGATCGCGATAAACTGGTGATTATTCCAGATCACTACATTTTTACGGAAGACAAACACGCGAACCGGAACATCGATATTTTGCGGGATTTTGCCAAAGAGCAGGATTTACCGCATTTTTACGATGTGGGCACCAGCCGTTACAAAGGCGTTTGCCACATCGCACTGCCGGAGGAAGGCTGGACACGTCCTGGCGAAGTGCTTTTTGGCACAGATTCGCACACTTGCACCGCCGGTGCGTTCGGGCAATTTGCCACGGGCATCGGCAATACCGACGCTGCGTTTATTCTCGGCACCGGAAAATTATGGGTGAAAGTGCCGGAAACCATGCGTTTTGAAATCGACGGTGAGATCCCACGTTACGTAATGGCGAAAGATATCATTTTGAACATTATCGGCGATATCGGCGTGGACGGCGCATCCTATCGCACGATGGAATTTGCCGGCAGCGCCATCGAAGCGATGACGATGGAAGACCGCATGACGCTCTGCAATATGGTTATCGAAGCCGGCGGGAAAAACGGTGTGATCGCCGCGGATGCCAAAACCGAAGCATATGTTCAGCAACGCACCACCAAAACTTACGAGATTTTCCACAACGATCCCGATGCCAAATTCCACAGTGTTCGCCGCTATCGTGCGGAAGATTTGAAACCGATGATCGCCAAACCGCACTCGCCGGATAACAAAACCACTATCGATGAAGTGATTGATACGCGGCTGGATCGTGCGTATATTGGTTCCTGCACCGGGGGCAAATTTTCCGATTTTTGGGCGGCAGCGGAAATCCTGAAGGATCACCGGGTGGGCGTGGATACGTATGTTGTTCCGGCAACCATCCAAATTGCCGAGCAGTTGAAAGAAGCCACAATGGACGGACGCACACTCTGGCAAATTTTCGAAGATGCCGGTGCCAAAATTGGCAACGCATCCTGCGCGGCGTGCCTCGGCGGACCGTCGGATACTTTCGGCCGGTTGAACAATGATGAAGTGTGTATCTCCACTACTAATCGCAATTTTCCCGGAAGAATGGGCTCCAAACAGGCGCAGGTGTACCTGGCTTCGCCATACACCGTTGCAGCTTCGGCGATCACCGGAAAAATTACCGATCCCCGGGAATTCGAAGTTTTGGTGTAGGATATTTTCATAGAAATCAATAATTTGGAATCGAAAAAAAATCAGAAAACGGTTATCGAATAATGGAAAAAGTGATCAAAGGAAAAGTGTTTGTCGTGGGTGATGACATCGATACAGATCAAATTATTCCCGCGCAATATTTGGTTTACAGCCTGGAAAAACCGGGCGAACGGGAAAAATACGGTGAATACGCCCTCTCCGGTGTGCCGATCGAGGCATCCGGTTTGCCGAAGGGCAACATCCCATTTGTTGCAGAAGGAAAACACGAAAGCGACTTTTCGATTATCGTTTCCGGGAAAAATTTCGGATGCGGATCGTCACGCGAACATGCACCCGCGGCATTGGAAATTGCTGGTGCAAAAGTGGTGGTTGCGCCCAGTTATGCCCGCATTTTTTATCGCAACGCGGTGGATGGCGGTTTTGTCATTCCCGCAGAATCGGTTGATGTGTTGGTAAATCACTTCCAAACCGGCGACGAAGCAGAAATCAATTTTGACGAAGGAACAATTATTAATCACCGGACAGGCGAGTCGTTTCCCATCAAAGGATTGGGCCAGGTGGCTGAAATTCTGGAGGCGGGGGGAATTTTCGCATACGCCCGGAAAAAAGGCATGATTGGAGGATCTGTTCATGCATGAGGGACCCAGTGTTAAAAAAATCGTTTTGCTGCCGGGCGACGGCGTGGGGCCGGAAATTATGCAGCAAAGCGTAAAACTATTACGCGCGTTGGAAGAACCGTTTGATCTGCGGTTCGAATTTGAGGAATTGCCCGTTGGCGGCAAATCGATGAAACAATTTGGCGTGCCGCTGAGTGCGGAAACGCTGGAAGCCTGCCAGGCTGCCGATGCAGTGCTGCTCGGCCCGGTCGGCGATGCTGCATACGATAAAAATCCCGATGAATTGCGACCCAAACATGCGTTGGTGGAACTGCGCACCGGACTGGGCGCTTATTGCAATATTCGCTCCATTCGGGTGCGAAATGTGGTGCCGCAGCACCTCCCGGTAACGTCTACCGTTACCAAAAATATCGATTTTGTGGTGGTGCAAACCATGCGTAACGGCTATTATTATCACGAGATAGCTCACAAAAATGCGCATTGGGAAACCACCCCGGAACGCAGCACGTTTAGCAAAAGCGAAATCCGCCGGGTTGCCCGAAGGGCGTTCCAGTTGGCACAAATTCGCCGCCGAAAATTGACCGCAGTAACCGATTTGAGCAGCCCCACCAGCTCCCGGATGTGGCGCTCAATTGTGGAAGAAACCCATGCCGAATATCCCGGCGTGAAGTTGGAACTGGTTCACATTACCGACGCCATTGAAATGCTCGATCGCTCACCGTATGAATTTGATGTGATTTTCAGCGAATCGCGCTACGCCATGAAAGTAAACGAAGCTGCCGGAAAACTCAGCGAATCCGTCGGGATGCTCGCGTCCGCCTGTTTGGGCAGCGGCGTCAGCATTTTCCAGCCGATTCACGATACAGACCAGAAAATTGTCGGGAAAAATCTGGCGAATCCCATTGCGATGATGAATTCGATTGCGCTGATGCTGCACTATTCATTCGGGATGTCGCTGGCGGCGCACAACATCGAGGATGCGATTGCCGCAGTTGTGGCGCGCGGATATCACACCATCGATATGCCCGTGCCAAACGGCGTGGCTGTCGGCACAGAAGAGATGGTCAATTACGTGTTGGAAGAAGTGCTCCACTGTCTCGGTGCACCCTTTTTAACTGCATGATTTTACTGAATATGGAACAGAACGGATAGACGAGGAATTGGATGGCAGATAACATAAAATTAGCGATTATCGGCGGCGACGGGATCGGTCCCGAAGTGATGAACGAAGGGTTGAAACTGCTCAAAGCGCTCGAAAAACCGCTAAAATTATCATTTACTTTTGAAAAACATTTGGCCGGCGGTTGCTGTTTAAAAACGCACGGCGTCCCTATTTTAGATGAAACGTTAAAAGCCTGCCAAAACGCAGATGCTGTTTTGCTCGGCGCTGTCGGATTGCCGGAATGCGACAACAACCCGCCGCACCTGAAACCGGAACGCGCACTGTTGGGATTGCGCGCCGCGCTCGGCGTGTATTGCAATTTGCGTCCCGCGAAAGTGTATGAAACGCTGGTCGATGCATCGCCGCTAAAACGCGAACTTATCGAAGGTATTGATTTAATGGTGGTTCGCGAATTGACCGGCGGCATTTATTTTGGCAAACCGGCTGAGATTTCTGCAGATGGTAAAAGTGCAGTAAATACAATGATTTACAGCGAAAAAGAAGTCCGGCGCATTGCTCACAAAGCATTCAAATTAGCTCGCCAGCGCCGTGGAAAATTGACCTCGGTAGATAAAGCGAATGTGCTGGAAGTTTCCCAACTGTGGCGAAAAGTGGTGGCTTCCGTTGCTGCAGAATATCCCGATGTGCAACTCGATCACATGCTCGTGGACAATTGCGCGATGCAACTGGTGCGCTGGCCCAAACAATTCGACGTGATTCTCACCGGCAATCTGTTTGGCGATATTTTGAGCGACGAAGCCAGCGTGCTCACCGGTTCTATCGGCATGTTGCCATCTGCCAGCATCGGCGACGGCACGCCGTTGTATGAGCCGGTTCACGGTTCCGCGCCGGATATCGCCGGACAGGGCAAAGCCAATCCGGTAGCGATGATCGCGTCGATCGCGATGATGCTGGAATATTCATTCAATCGGCCGGAAGCGGCTCGTGCCATCGAGTCAGCAATCGAATCCACATTGGCAAACGGTTTCCACACCGCCGATTTACGGGTGGAAAACGGTAAACCCGTTTCAACCATTGAAATGGGCGCGATGATTACCCGGCAAGCCATGCAATTGCTGAATACTCCCGAAGCTGTTGCATAACCCCAAAAGTCGAGTAAAGGAAAAGATAAATTGGCGCGGCGGTTTCGCGCCAAAAATTCAGGTTCCGTAATCAACAGATTTTAGAATTTGTCTTATCTGCGCTGTCTTCACTTCAATTTTTGATCACATTTTTGCGACAATTTGGCTCAACCCGGCGGTTCGGGTGCGACTGTCTTCGCTTTCACATTCAACCGCAAAGGAGGGTGACCTATGCCCAATGAGCTATTGCCAGAGCAACAAAACGGAAACAGTTGCGAAAATACCTCGTTTTTTCCATCCAAACAGGGATTGTACGATCCGCAATTTGAACACGATGCCTGCGGTGCAGGATTTATTTGCAGCCTCAATGGCGAAAAATCGCACGACGTTGTGGAACGGGCGTTGGAAATTCTCGTCAAATTAACCCATCGCGGGGCAACCGGGCACGATGGCGGCACGGGTGATGGCGCCGGAATTCTCATCCAGATTCCCGATGCGTTTTTGCGGGAAGTTTGCGAACCGCTCAGCATCGCTTTGCCCGCCGAAGGCAATTACGCAACCGGACTGATTTTTTTCCCGCGAAGCTCCACTGAACGCGCCTGCTGCATCCAGAAATTCGAACGGGTGATTGAAGAAGAAGGACAGGAGTTCCTCGGTTGGCGGCGCGTGCCGGTGAATGCGTCCGTGCTCGGCAAAACCGCGCAGGATAAAATGCCTTCAATTATGCAGGTGTTCATCGGAAAAGGGCGCAACATCCGCAGCAATCGCGATTTCGAGCGAAAATTATTCGTCATCCGCAAAGTGATGGAACGGCAAATTCGCGAGTCGCAACTCAAAGAAAAACAATACTTTTACATACCCAGCTTATCCAGCCGAACGATGGTTTACAAAGGTTTGCTATTGGCAGACCAGATCGAAACATTTTACGAAGATTTGCAAAACAAAAACCTCGTCAGCGCGCTGGCGCTGGTGCATCAGCGATACAGCACCAACACATTTCCGTCGTGGCCGCTGGCGCAGCCGTTCCGCTATTTGTGCCACAACGGTGAAATTAACACGTTGCGCGGCAACGTGAACTGGCTGCACACCCGCGAATCGTTGTTCAAAAATGATGATTTTGGTGCGGATATGCAGAAAATTTTCCCGATCGCCACACCCGGCGGCAGCGACTCCGCAGTGCTGGACAACGCGCTGGAACTGCTTTATCACACCGGTCGCTCGCTCCCGCATGCCATGCTGATGCTCATTCCCGAAGCATGGGAACACCACCAAAGTATGTCGCCCGAAGAAAAAGCATTTTACGAATATCACGCCTGTTTGATGGAGCCGTGGGACGGTCCCGCATTTGTGCCGTTCACCGATGGCGAAATTATCGGTGCGGTGCTCGATCGCAACGGATTGCGTCCGGCGCGATATACGATCACCAAAAAAGGCTATGTGATCATGGCGTCGGAAACGGGTGTGCTGGATATCCCGCCGGATCGAGTTGCTGCAAAAGGGCGGCTGGAACCGGGAAAAATGTTCCTCGTCGATATGAAAAAAGGGCGCATCGTCGAAAACGCGGAAATTATGCGCGAACTGGCGGCGCGTCAGCCGTATGGCGAGTGGCTCAAAAATAATCAGGTCGATTTTGCTGATTTGGCTGATCCCCAAACATATTATCGCGGCAACCCGGAAACGTTGGTACAGCGCCAACGATTGTTCGGCTATTCGCAGGAAGATTTGAAATTGCTGCTCTCGCCGATGGCGAAAGATGGCAAAGAGCCGATCGGCTCGATGGGCGACGATACGCCGCTGGCGGTGCTCTCCCAAAAACCGCGATTGCTGTATGATTATTTTAAACAATTGTTTGCGCAGGTGACCAACCCGCCGTTGGACGCAATGCGCGAAGAACTGGTTACGTCGCTGGGATTGAGCATCGGAAAAGATTCGGATATTTTCCACGAAACGCCGCAGCACTGCCGGTTGTTCAAACTCGATCAGCCGGTTCTCACCAACAAACAGCTCGCGCAAATCCGCTCGATGGTCGGCGACATTCGATCCGAAACGCTGGACATTATTTATCCGGTGGTGGAAGGCGCTGCCGGGCTGGAAAATGCCATTCAACGATTGTGTGCCCGTACAGCAGAACTGGTTCGCGAAGGTGCGGCAATTATTGTGCTTTCCGATCAAAAAGCGGACAATGCCAATGCGCCGATTCCGGCAGCTCTGGCAACATCCGCAGTGCACCATCATTTGATTCGCGAAAAATTGCGCACCCGCTGCGGACTGGTTATCGAAAGTGCCGAACCGCGCGAAGTGCACCATTTCTGTTTGCTGGTAGGTTACGGCGCCAGTGCGATCAACCCGTATCTCGCCTTCGAAACCATCGAAAATTTGCAGGAACGCGGCATTTTATCCAGTCTCGATGCGAAAACGGCGATTCGCCGCTACATCGACGCGATTGGCAAAGGCATTCTCAAAGTGATGTCCAAAATGGGCATTTCCACGCTGCAAAGTTATCAGGGCGCGCAAATTTTCGAGGCAATCGGATTGAGCGACGCGGTGGTGGACAAATATTTCTGTGGCACGCCGTCGCGCATCGGTGGCATCGGTTTGGATGGTATTCACCGGGAAGTGCAGCTGCGATTTCAACTGGCGTATCCGGAGCGGGAAATTTCCGAAAATCCGGATCTCACTGTTGGCGGAAAATATCAATGGCGTCGCGATGGCGAATCGCACCATTTCAACCCGCTGAGCATTGCCAGATTGCAACAGGCGGCGCGCCAACGCGATCCAAAATCATACAAAGAATTTGCTGATTTGGTGAATCAGCGCAACAAAGATGCCGGAACGCTGCGCGGATTGCTCGATTTTCGCATCAACGATCGCGAGCGAATTCCGCTGCACATGGTCGAAGATTGGACAGAAATTGTCAAACGGTTCAAAACCGGCGCGATGAGTTACGGCTCGATCAGCAAAGAGGCGCACGAATCGCTGGCGATTGCCATGAACCGCATTGGCGGGCGCAGCAACAGCGGCGAGGGCGGGGAGGATGCCGACAGATTTTTGCCGGACGGCAACGGAAATCTGCGGCGCAGCGCCATCAAACAGGTTGCCTCCGGGCGATTCGGCGTAACCAGTCACTACCTCGTCAACTGCGATGAAATCCAGATCAAAATGGCGCAGGGCGCCAAACCCGGCGAGGGCGGGCAGTTGCCGGCGTTCAAAGTGTATCCGTGGATTGCTAAAACGCGCCATTCAACGCCGTGGGTCGGGCTGATTTCGCCGCCGCCGCATCATGATATTTATTCAATTGAAGATTTGGCGCAGCTCATTTTCGATCTCAAAAATGCCAATTCGCGGGCGCGAATTAACGTCAAACTGGTGTCCGAAGTGGGTGTGGGCACGGTTGCAGCGGGTGTTGCGAAAGGCAAAGCGGATGTGGTGCTGATCAGCGGACATGACGGCGGCACCGGCGCATCGCCGCTCACTTCGCTGAAACACACCGGATTGCCGTGGGAACTCGGTTTGGCGGAAGCGCACCAAACGTTGGTTTTAAACGACTTACGCAGCCGGATTACCGTGGAAGTGGACGGGCAGCTCAAAACCGGTCGCGATGTGGCTATCGCCGCGCTGCTCGGCGCGGAGGATTTCGGGTTTGCGACCGCGCCGCTTATCGCGATGGGCTGTGTGATGATGCGCGTCTGCCATCTCAACACCTGTCCGGTGGGCATCGCTACGCAGGACCCGGAATTGCGCCAAAAATTCAACGGACAGCCGGAGCATGTGATCAATTATTTTTATCTGGTCGCACAGGAATTGCGGGAAATTATGGCGCAACTTGGCTATCGCACGCTCAACGAAATGATCGGGCGAACCGAGCGATTGCAAATGGATCCGGCGGTCGGACACTGGAAAGCCGGCGGCATCGATTTGAGCAAATTACTGCACAAACCGCATCGTCAGCATCGCAATTCCACGCTGTTTTGCTCCCAACAACAGGATCACGAATTGGATGAGCAACTCGATCATTCGCTGATCGAAAAAGCCAAACCCGCGTTGGAAAACGGCAAAAAAGTGCAGATTGAAACCAATATCTGGAACGTGAACCGCAGCGTCGGCACGATGCTCAGCAGCGAAATTTCCCGAAAATACGGCGAAAACGGGTTGCCGGAAGATACCATTTCCATCACCTGCAACGGCGCTGCCGGGCAAAGTTTTGCCGCATTTGGTGCAAAAGGCATCACGTTTCGCATCAATGGCGATGCCAACGATTATTTCGGAAAAGGGCTTTCCGGTGCAAAACTGGTGATCACACCGGACAAAGCTGCAACGTTCAAACCGGAAGAAAACATCATCCTCGGAAACGTGGCGCTGTATGGTGCAACCAGCGGCGAAGCGTATATTCGCGGGATTGCGGGCGAGCGGTTCGCGGTTCGCAACAGCGGTGCAAATGCTGTTGTCGAGGGCATCGGCGATCACGGCTGCGAATACATGACTGGCGGACGGGTAGTGGTGCTCGGCAAAACCGGACGCAATTTTGCGGCGGGGATGAGCGGCGGCATCGCATACGTGCTGGACGATTCGCACAGTTTCCGCGAATATTTGTGCAACACGGAAATGGTCGATCTCGAGCCGTTGGAAAATATCGGTGATGTTGCGGAATTGAAACGGTTCATCGAAAACCATTTGCTGTTTACCGACAGTTCGCTGGCGCGCTGCATCCTCAATTATTGGGACGAATTTCTGCCCAAATTTGTGAAAGTGATGCCGCGCGATTACAAACAGGCGCTCGAACGAATTGCGGAAGAACGATTGAAAAATCAAAATATGCAAACCAGAATGGTCAAACGCGGCGCGTGATGGGTCAAATTGCGATGTTGGGGCGAACGGCCGTTCGCCCTTACTGTCTGATTCAAGAACAATGAAAACAATAGCTTAGGATTGCTCAAATGGCAAAAATAATCGGATTCAAAACCTTTCAGCGCGAGATGCCGGAACGTCGCCCGGTGGATGTTCGTGTGCAGGATTACGGCGAAATTTACACCCATTTTCCCGGAAAAAAAGTGCGCGAACAGGCTGCCCGCTGCATGGATTGCGGCGTGCCGTTTTGTCACGTTGGTTGTCCGTTGGGCAATTTGATCCCGGATTGGAACGAGCTGATTTACAACCATCGTTGGGAAGAGGCGTATCGCCAACTGGCTGCAACCAACAATTTTCCGGAGTTTACGGGGCGATTGTGCCCGGCACCGTGCGAAGAATCCTGCGTTTTGGGCATCACCGATCCACCGGTGACGATTGAAATCATCGAAAAATCGATCATCGAAAAAGCATTCAAAAACGGTTGGGTGACAGCAAAGCCGCCCGAAAAGCGAACCGGAAAATCCCTTGCGGTGATCGGCTCCGGTCCGGCGGGATTGGCGGCGGCGCAGCAATTGAATCGAGCCGGACATTCAGTGACGGTTTTCGAGCGTGATGACGCCATCGGCGGATTGCTGCGATACGGCATCCCCGATTTCAAAATGGACAAAAGCGTGCTCGATCGCCGATTGGAAATTCTGAAAGCGGAGGGCATCGAATTTGTCACCAACGCGGCGGTGGGCGACAGCGTATCAGTTGCCGACCTCAAAACATTTGACGCAATTGTGCTGTGCATCGGCGCAACCAAACCGCGCCGGCTCAACAACATTCCCGGCAGCGATTTGCACGGCATCCATTTTGCGATGGATTATCTCACCCAGCAAAACCGCATTTGCAACGGGGAAAATCCGGCAAGTTACAACGGCAGTCGCATCGATGCGGCGGGCAAACACGTTATCGTCATCGGCGGCGGCGATACCGCCAGCGATTGCATTGGCACAGCCAACCGGCAGGGCGCAATTTCCATCACCAATTTTGATTACCACGAAACACCGCCGGAGGGACGACCGGCGCATCAGCCGTGGCCGTTTTGGCCGGACAAACTGCGCAACAGCACATCGCATGAGGAAGGTTGCAATCGCGAATGGAAGGTGCTCACCAAAACATTTTTTGGTGATAAAAACCGGTTAACTCATGTTAATACGATAGATGTGGAGTTACTGGTTCAAAAAGGCAAGCCGCATCAGATCATCGAAATACCCGGTACGGAACGCACCTGGCCGGCAGATTTGGTGCTGATCGCCATCGGTTACACTGGCCCGGAAAAAGGCAGTTGGCTGGATGAACTCGGCGTAACCTTCGATCAGCGCGGCAATATTCAAACCGGTGATAATTATCAAACCGCTGCACCCCGCGTTTTCGCAGCAGGCGACGGGCGAATGGGGCAATCACTGATTGTTTGGGCAATTTCCGAAGGTCGCGAGGTTGCCCGCTCGGTCGATGAATTTTTGATGGGGCGCAGCGATCTGCCCACAAAAGGCAACCACCCGGAGTTGCCAAAAGTTTAATTACAATTTGAAATCACAATCCTTCTGTCTTCAAAACCTTCCGGCTTTCGGAAGGTTTTCTTTTTTAACCAATCGAAAAAAATATGATATTGAGTTGGGTATCAAAAATTACTATTATTTCCCCAGCCTGAAAAAAATAGGTGTAGATGTAAACTTTTTCTCCGGATGCTCCAAATCTGGAAAAATAGAATTTAGCTGAGTTGAAAAAGGACACTGATATGTATATAATTAACAGATGGTTAGCCTGTCTGTTTTTATTGATAACACCAATCGCTGCACAAAATAGAAGTGGTGGGCCGCAAGGCACTATTTCTGGAAAAATTCTGGATGCAGCAACAAAAGGTGCCGTTGAATACGCCAATATTGTATTAAATAACGCGACGGACAGCAGCCAGGTTACCGGCACTATTTCGCAATCGGACGGCTCATTCCGGTTGGAAAATTTGCGTCCGGGTAAATACTATGTAGAAGTGTATTTTTTGGGCTACCAAACCCAACACATCAACGATGTGCAGATTTCCCGCAGAAATCCCACGGTTGACGTTGGCAATATTCTCATCCGGCAATCCACAGTCAGCATGAATGCGGTGGAAGTTGAGGGCGAAAAAGCGCCGATTTCGTATCAAATCGACAAAAAAGTGATCAACGTGGAGGGGCAGCTCACTGCAACTTCCGGCTCTGCGGTGGATGTGCTGGAAAACGTGCCGTCTATCCGGGTGGATATCGAAGGTAACGTCAGTTTGCGCGGCAGCGGCAGTTTCCGGGTGCTCATCGACGGGCGCCCGACCATCCTCGATGCCAGCGATGCGTTGCAGCAAATTCCTGCCAGCACCATTGCCAATATCGAAATTATCACCAATCCTTCCGCAAAATTTGACCCGGAGGGAACCGCCGGAATTATCAACATTATTTTGAAGAAAAACCGCAAATCCGGTCGCAGCGGTTTTGCCAATGTCAACGCCGGTTTGGACGACAAATACGGCATCGACGGAACCGTTGAATACAAAACCGAACGATACAGCACGGTGTTGAGCGTCGATTACAATCGCCGTAATTATTCCGGCAACGATATCGATGAAAACCGCACCACCCGCGATGGCGTGACCTCCTTTTTGTATTCTGAAGGCGAATCGCAACGCGGACGAATCAATATGGGGCTGCGCGCCGGATTCGATTATTTTTTGACAAGTGACGATATTTTGAGCTTTGGCGCGCGGGTCGGCGATCGCACTTCCGATCGCGATGCGAGTCAGGAATACGATGAATGGACCAGCCTCGCGCCCGAACCGGTCATTTATACCAATTCAACCGAACGTGAGCGCAGCGGATATTTTTATGCGATTCATTCAAATTATCAGCACAAATTCGGGATGAAAGGGCACGAACTCAGTGCGCGATTATCGTGGAACTATCGCGAATCTGATGAAATGAGCTCCAACGCATTGCTCAATAATGCTGCGGAAATCACCGAAGGCCGTCGCACCACCGAAAATGGGCCCAGCAGCGATTTCAGTTCACGGCTCGATTATGAGCGACCGCTCTCTGAAACATCAAAAATGGAGTTTGGCTACACCACCGATGTTGATAATTCGACCGACAACACCGCACTTTTTGAATTCGACACAGATGTAAATGATTACGTTGAGCAAACGGCGTTCAATAACTATTCAAAATATAAGCGAAGCATTCATGCGGTTTACGGAATGTTTGCCGGCGAATACAAATCGCTGGGCGTTCAGTTTGGCTTGCGCGGCGAATACACCGGACGCGAAATTTTTTACGAAGACAGCAACGATCCGTTCAAAATAGACCGGTGGGATTATTTTCCGACGATACACAGCTCCTTTAAATTTCCGGGTGGTCAGCAAATGATGGCCAGCTACACTCGTCGCATCGATCGTCCGCGCGGCTGGTCACTGGAGCCGTTCGAAACCTGGATTGATGCGTATAACATTCGCATCGGAAACCCGGCGTTGCAACCGGAATATATCGATTCTTACGAATTGGGAATGCAAACCTATTTTGGCAAAAACCTGTTTTCTGTAGAGACTTATTTCCGGCAAACCAACAATAAAATTGAGCGGATTCGCTCTGTTTATGCGGACAATATCACGTTGCACACTACCCGGAATGTCGGAAAAGATTATGCGCTGGGCAGTGAATTTCTGTTGAATCTGGATGTCACCAAAAAATGGAATGTCAATCTCATCGGGAATTTGTATAATTACCGGGTGGAAGGCACGCTTTTCGATGAATCATTTGATCGCGAAAGCTTCAATTGGGGCAGCCGGATCAGTAATTCGATCAAAATAACCAGAGATTTTCAGTTGCAGGTGGATGGCAGCTACCGCAGCCGTTCGGTTTCTTCGCAACGGCGCGAATCGGGATTTTTTATGGTGAACAGCGCGCTGCGATACGAATTTATCCAGAAACAAGTGATTGCAACGTTGCAGATCCGGGATTTGTTTGATTCTGCCAGCCGCGAGTCCGTTTCCGAAGGGCCGGGATTTTACAACTTCAGTTCATGGAATCGCCAGTCGCCGATGGTGATGCTAAACGTGCGATTTAACTTCAATAATAACAAACCTGAACGCCGGAACCAAAATCAAGGCGAAATGGACGCCGATGACGATTTTTAGCGTTCTCGCAGAAATATAAATTTGACAAAAGTAACCAACGCAGCCAACAAATCGCTGGGCAAAGAGGAGTATTTGCGATATGCCCGGCATATTTCGCTGCCGGAAATCGGCGAAGCTGGACAGGTGCAATTAAAATCTGCAAAAGTGCTGATCGTCGGCGCGGGTGGATTGGGATCACCGTTGGCGCTGTATCTGGCTGCTGCCGGTGTCGGCACCATCGGATTGGTCGATTTTGACGTTGTGGATCGCAGCAATCTCCAACGTCAAATTTTATATGGCGAATCCGATATTGGGCAGCTGAAAACCCTTTCGGCGCAACATCGCATTGCAGATCTCAACCCGAATGTGCGGCTGATCTCCCATAATTTACCGCTGCGAGCGGAAAACGCGCTGGACATCATTCGCGAATACGACATTATCGCGGATGGAACGGATAATTTTGCCACCCGTTACCTCATTAACGATGCCTGCGTGATGTTGGGAAAACCCAATGTTTATGCCAGTATTTTTCGCTTCGAAGGGCAAGTATCAATTTTTGATGCGCGCATAAGTGCTTGTTATCGCTGTGTTTATCCGAATCCGCCACCGCCAGCGCAAATCCCGAACTGCGCGGAAGCCGGCGTTATCGGTGCGCTGCCCGGCATTATCGGCAGCATTCAGGCGATGGAAGTGATCAAATGGATTACCGGAACCGGCGATACGCTCACCGGAAAATTGCTGTTGTTCGACGCATTATCCATGCGTTTTGAAACGCTTAAATTACGTAAAAATGAGAAATGCCCTGTTTGCGGCAAAAATCCGTCGATAACTACTTTGTCAGAAACTGAACTAAACTGTGGAGAAGATAATATGTTTTTTCGAAGAAATACGGACGACGAAATCAGCGTGCGCGAATTGCACGAAAAAATGGAAGCCGGCGAAGATTTTGTGTTGCTGGATGTCCGCGAACCTGCCGAAGTGGAGATCTGCACGCTGAAAAATTCCATCCTGATTCCGTTGAACACCCTGCCGAATAATCTGGGTAAACTGGATACCGAAGCAGAGATTTTGGTGTTTTGCCGTTCCGGTGCCCGCAGCAAATCCGCCCAGAATTTCCTCAAAAAAAGCGGATTCAAGAATGTTAAAAATGTAACCGGTGGTGTGCTGGCCTGGTCACGCGAAATTGATCCGACAATGCCAACTTATTGATTTTATTGGGATTGTATGTGTATTCGAAAGGATATATTTTTAGAATAGGTCGGTGAAAATCTTGTACCGAAAAAATGGTGCGGGATGGCGCAGCAATACATCAAACCACTTGTTTGATGTAACTCTCTGGTGCAAAAATTTGTTTAATGGCTTTAGACAATGCTAAATCCCGGCTACCCATCATTAATACGCAACTGTCAGATTCCAAATGATTGGGTAAAATCGCTTTCAGCTCATCTGGATGGTCGAGCATTGTGATATCTTTTTTTCGGGAGTGATTCATTTTTTCAACACCTTCGGCAATTTGCCGGGCGTTTTTTCCCACCGTAATCACGGTGTCAATCGGCGAAGCCGCAACAATGTAGCCAATTTTAAGGTGCTGCAACCGCGAGCGCGGACCTGAATACCGAATATCACCAATAACAAGCACCAATTTTTTTGCAAAATTTTTGAATTGAATTAGCGATTCAAGTTCTTTCGTAACGGCGTTTACCGTTGCATCATAAGTGTAATCGAGTATGAAAACCCCTTTTTCGTTGAGCAGGTTGCCGCGATGGCGCAGCAACGAAAACCGCTTTTCCAACCCATGTTGAATATCCTCAAAATCGATGCCCATCGAACGTGCAATGGCTATTGCGGTCAGCGCGTTATAAATGGATGTGGAGCTGTAAACCGGTAAGTGGATATTGTAATACCCGTTGATTTTAAACGAAATGCCCGCCGGACCGTGGTAGTGGATATCGCTGGCGTAAAAATGCGCGTTTGTATTCAGCCCGAATTTGATAATACGCGGCGTTTTCGCATAATTGCCGAGTGTGCTGACCAAATCATCATCGATATTCAGCACTGCGATGCCATCTTCCGGCAAATGGCGAATCAGCTCGGTTTTGGCATCGGCGATCAAATATTTATCCCCGAGTGTCGCAAGGTGCGCTTCGCCGATGTTGGTTACAGCAGCGATGTTGGGTTCGGCTACTTCCACTGCCAGTTTAAATTGTTTGTTATCGATAACGCCGATTTCGAGCAGGGCAGCATCGTGCGACTCATCCAATCGCAACAGCGCGCTGGTTACGCCGTGAGCTGTGGAGCAATTTGGCGGTGTTTCCAACAATTTCATGTGTTGGCTTAAAATAGCAGAAACCATTCGTTTCGTGGTTGTTTTGCCTTCCGCACCTGCGATGGCAATAACCGGAATATCGAACTGACGGCGATGCGCCAAAATTCGCCGCAAATTTAAACGGATATACGCTTCCGCATCCGCTTCCGGCAGCAGCGAAATTTCTTCTAAATAGAGCTGTTCATATTTATTGTTGGTTTTATCCACTAATCAGTCCTTGGTGACTCGGTCAAGTGAATTTCGGGAATTTCGTTCAGGTGGCCATGAAAAAACAGATACTGAAAATATTGGCGCAATGCGTCCCAAATGGCTTCGTCAGCACGAAAATACAAATTACTATTCAATAAGTCAAAGTAAAACGACCAGTCGATTGGCGGTTCGGCAAGTTTTTTGGCGATATTGGAAACATTTCGCCAGCCCAATTCCAATGATCGAATCAACCAGGATTCCATGTCCGGCAAATCAGATTCCCGGTGTTTCACAACAATTTTGTGGATGAACGGCTGTTCCGTT
Source organism: Calditrichia bacterium (assembly GCA_020634975.1). Lineage (NCBI taxonomy): Bacteria > Pseudomonadati > Calditrichota > Calditrichia > Calditrichia bacterium. The sequence goes on from JACKAQ010000004.1 coordinate 270,490, forward strand.
TTGTCGCCCCATTCTTCAACTATATCGATGTAACGGTCTGTTAACGCCGCAAATTTCATTGCCAGTTGCCCTTCCAAAAAACAGGCATTGCTGTGCCGGAAAATTGATTCCAGCGAGGTTGTATCGCCCAATTCCGTCCAATTTACATCGATTTCATAAAATTCTTTCAACACCAGTTCCGCCAGATTTCGGTAGTTTGAGTCTGCGTTGTTTGCCGCGATATTGTGCAAATCTGTCAGATTATCTTTAAAAAATAGCAGCGCCATTTTCGATGCGCTTTGCGATGCGCAAATAACAGACGGAAAAATTGAAAGTTCGCTGCTGTGCCGCGCATAATCTGCCGGAGAAATAATAGCAACCTCAATTTCGCGATCCAGCAACGCCTGACAGCTTTCCGGGCTGCTTTTCTGAACCAGTTCAACCCGGTCAACCAATGCCGGAAGGTGTTGAAAACCGTAGATTATCGGTAAATCTAAAATGTCAAACGATGTGCCAAGTGTAATTTTCATAATAGTTTAGAATATATTTAATCAGCTTTCGCGGGCAGATACAAATAGCAATCTGTGCCTTGCCCGTTTTCACTTTCAAAAAAAATGTAACCGTCGTTTTCTTTCATGATTTGGTAAACGATGGAAAGCCCCAATCCGGTTCCGAACGATTTTGTGGTAAAAAACGGGTTGAAAATTTGTTTCAAAATATCCGGCGGGATGCCACACCCATTGTCAGAAATTTGAAGCTCCAAAAACTGCCGGCCTTTTTCGTATGCGGAATAAGGGAAACGATGGTTGGGATCAGCCGCCTCACTCAATATATATTGGCGAAAAGACACAGTAATTTTGCCATTTTCCTGGATTGCATCGACGCTGTTCAACAGCAAATTGACCAATACTTGTTGGATTTGGGCGGAATCGACAAAAATTCGCGGCAGGTTTTCTTCACGGGTTTCGAGGTATTCGATATTTTTGTTTCGCAGATTTTGCCGAACGAGGCTGAGCACATCCGGCAGCAGATGGTCGATCTCATAAAATCGCCGGTTGGGTTTGGACGGCCGGGCGTAGGAAAACAGGGTGCGCAACAGATCATCCATTCGATTTACCAGCCGGATAATCCGGTTGAGGTATTCATTTCGCGAATCAATTTCTTCCATTTCTTCCTGAAATGTTTGCACCATTGCTTTGATGCCGGCCAGCGGATTACGGATTTCGTGAGCGATGCCGGAAGCCATCACGCCTAACGAAGCGAGGCGATCCATCCGGCGCATTTCTTCCTGCACTTTTTTGGATTTGGTGATGTCTTTCAGCGAAATGATATAACCGTTTTCCTGCTCAGAAAAATCTTTGAAAGGGCGTACGGTAAAACCAACAGCCATCCGGTTGCCCTGAATATCGCGTAATTCGACTTCGGGTCGGTCAGATTCCGGTGGATCATTGGCGGTTTGAAGCATTTCCTCGACAGTTTCTTCATCCAGAAAATTACCGAGAGAATGGTGCAATGCCTGATCAATTCGGATGTTCAGTAATGTTGCGGCATTTTCATTTAAGTATCGAATAAACAATTGTTTATCGACAACAACGATGCCAAAATTCAACTGATCGAGCAGGTGTTCACCAAATCGCTGTATTTGCTGAACCTGGGTTTTTATGCCATTCAAATCTTCCGGCTGTTGCGAAAATTCCGCCGTAAAATTGACTAACGGTGTCATCATTTTTGCCAACTTGTGGTTGCTTTCGCTGATCAGCGTACCGTTTGTATTGAAAATCCCGAGCATGCAGGATGATTGATCCCATGCAGTAAACGGATGTAACGACAACGAGTTTGGCATCGCGTTTGATAACGCGGATAGATCGACCGGTATCGTACCAGCATCGGAAAAACTCTGAATATGCAACGATTGGGGAAAACTCAACGCTTTAATCAACCCGGGCACACGTTGCGTGTGAAAATGCTGGATCGGTAGAATTTCCGGGTTGGAGCTTGCTGCAACAGTCGCCTGATGATCGGATGTTTGTTGCAGAACACAGGCACAATCGGCGTCACAAATCCGGGCGAGATTTTCCAAAAATGATTGAATGGAAGAATAGGGGAGCGAGGTCTTTTTCTGCTCTGTTGACTGTGAAAAAGCGATTGAATACTGTTTGAGTCCCGATTTTAGCTGATCGCACTCCTGTTGCAATTGGGATTGTTTTTTCAATAGCGAATGATAGCGCAATAAATTGCGCATATGCAGTTGCAAATCTAGTTTGTCAAAGGGAACCGTCAGGTATGCTTCGATGCCCAGTTGAGCCAGCCTGTACCGTAACCTGGGTGGTTTATCGCGTACGAGCGCCAAAACCGGAATGTTCACCAGCGCAGGTATTTCTCGAAAAATACCAAAACGGCTGAATTGGTTTTCGGGAAATGGAAGTGTGTTTAAAATAATAAGCTTAACTTTGGGAAGGAGTGCCGATGTTTGCTCAAGTTCTTCAAAATCCAGAAATTCAAAATGATACCGGGAACGATCCAGTGCTTTTGAAATGAATTGTAAATGCGATTCACCGGAACCTGTCAGCAAAATTTTCACCGGCAAAGCCTATCCCCCTGAAAATTGTTAACCGGAAAAAATCGACTTGAATTTTTCGTAATCCAGAATGATGATTTTCCCCTTGTGCTTTTTCAGATACCCTTGAACCATCAATGACTTGATCACCCGCGAAATGGTTTCCCGGCTGGTGCCGGCCATATTTGCGAGATCCTGTTGCAGCGGCAACTCACTGATTTCTACCTGACCTTTCCGGAACAAACCGGAATCTTCGGCAATTCGCAGCAGCGTACTGGCCACACGTCCCGTTGCATCCTGCAATGACAACGATTTGATGTGCTCGTCACTTTTGCGAATCCGCTGTGCCAACTCTTTGAGCAAATTGATAGCAATTTGGGGATAATCATGCAGCATCTGCAGAAAATCTTCCCGGCGTATCACCATCAGTTCCGATTCCTCAATTGCCGTAACATTAGCCGACCGTGTTTGTCCATCGAGCAGCGACATCTCCCCGAAAAAATCGCCCTCACTCAAAATAGAGAGGATCACTTCTCGTCCATCATCGCTGATGCGGGAAATTTTAACGCGACCACCCAAAATCACAAACATGGTAGAGCCGATTTCTTCCTCGATCAAGATCAGGTTGTCTTTGTGATATTTTTGCCGGCTGGCAACATTCATCACTTTTTCGAGATCTTTTTCGCTCAGCTCCGAAAAGAGAGGAATCTCTTTTAGAATTTGAATCTCCATGCAAAAAGCTCCTGTATTAGTACTCGATAACGTATCCCTTCAAATTCAACCGGTTATTTATTTCGGGTAAAGCAGTTTCCGCTTGATTTCGAGATTTGTATTCACCGACGACAACAATATATAGAGGCTGTCCGTCTTTTTCTTTCTCAAGAATTCTTGTGGTTGAATAATAACGGCGATATTTTTGCGTTGCGCGACGGGCATTTTGCAGCGTTGTAAAAGCACCTGCCTGAATAGCAAACATTTCGCCGGTGCCGTCTCCGGAGCGAGGCTGGCTGGATATCGGCTGGCTATCTTCACGATCCGCCGGTGATTCCGACCGCGGATTTCTGGCGCGATTGAGTGTGACTAAGCGATCCATAAAATCGTTGTCGGTTTCTATCCGACGGGCTGTTTCGTAATAACCGCGGGCGGAATAAAAATTGGAAATCCGCTCGCGGATAAACCCGCGCAACCGGTTATCGCTGGTGCTGCCGTAAATTGCCAGCATGTTTTGAGTGGCAACTTCTGCGTCACTAATAAATAACGATTCAACAAAATTTCGCCAGTCAACCGGGCGGATCGACTGCCGGTCGCGCAATTCGCGCAATTCTTCCGTGCGATTTTGCGCATACAATTCTGCCAATTCCCGGGCATCCTGTCCAACAACAGAATAGCTCAGCAGCAGAATCAGGATAATCCAAAACTGTTGATACTTTTGCACTTCGGGCATATCCATTGTGGGGTTTCGGTTGAATATTGGCATTCCTGGCAGTGATAAACCGGCGTTAATGTTCCGTGAACCGTTTCGAAATACGCCATTGATTGCGTAGCCGCCTGTTTATACTGCCCTTTTTGATAGAGATGCTCAATTTTGTGCCGCAAAATTTCCAGCGAATCCGGGAGTTTCTCTTCCAATTGCTGTATAATTTCCATAGCGATGTCGAATTCACCTTTTTTGCTGTGAATTCGTGCAAGTGCTAATCCGGCATGAATATTACTGCGATCGTTGTTGAACAATTCCTGATACATGCGTTCTGCATCCAGAAAACGATCCAGATCGAACCAAACTTTTTCCAACTCTGAGAAAACGAAGTATGATTTTCGCGGAAATTGCTGACAAAATTTACTCCATATTTTGGCTGCATCTTCCAATCGATCCTCAAAAATATAAGATTTTCCGAGGTAATAATGTGCTGCCGAACATCCGCTATCTTTTTTTAATGCTTCTTTAAAACGAACCCGGGCGTCTTTTCCCAAATTTTGTTCCTGAAGTTCGATACCCAAAAATACCAAAAAAAGTGCTGCTTTTTCTTCAATCGAATCCGGAAAACTATCCCGGAAACGCTGAATTAAATCTAAAGCTGGTTGCCACTGGTTCATTGTTGCCAATGATTGCAAATATTGTTGCAAAAAATGGGCATCGGGCGTGTTATCGAATTCCAGCACTTTTTCGGCCGCTTCCACGGCATTTTTGAAATCCTGCTGAGCCAGATAATCATTGAATAAACTTCTGTAAATTTTTGCCCGGAAATCGGCAGTCAATCCGCCGCGCAGCGTCAGGTCTTTATGAATCCTGGCTGCGTTGCTGTGCAATCCGCGTTTGCGGAGGACATCGCCCAATCGGAGGTAAGCTTCCACATTTTCGGTGTCGTTGCGCACCGTTTCTTTCAGCTTTTCGATGGACAGGCGATCGTTACCGTCAACAAGGTGTTCCAACGCTTCAAGGTAGGTGCTTTTTTGAACCGGAGTTACATTCTGTTTGCGGGAAAACCAGTAAACCAACGCAATTGCACCAACGGCAATCATCAAAACGAAGAATTCAAAAACGGGGGCATTACCCATTTGTGCCATCCTGTTGGACTGTTTTTTCTCCGGAATATTGAGCTGCGTTTAATTGTAAAAGCGCATCTTCTGGTATTTCATCGATGGAAATATTTCTTAAATTCTCCAGTTCGGTCATCAAACGGCTGTTTTTTTGCTTTAATTCGCGTATTTCTGATTGGTGTTGAATCACGGAAAAAGCCATGTAAATCGCACCGATTACCGCGCCGATGGTTACAGAAACCAAAATAACCGCTAACAGGCTGACTTGCGGAATTGTTTGATTTAGAAGATTCAACGTTACATATTGACTGCTGTTGCTCGCGAGAATATACAGTGCAATTATAAAGATGAAAATCTTCAAAAAATTAAGGATGATTTTCATAAAAGGAACCCTATTTGATTACAAGATATAAAAATAAACTCTTTAACCACCAAAATCAACGGATTTTAAAGGTTTGTGAAGAATTTTGGTGCACAAAAGTTGGCAAATCTATTTCCGGTTGATAAACCGATACAAAATGTTTAGATTTTTGGCAAAAACGGTAGAACAATGATTAAACGTGATTATTTAAAACAACCTATCCGCAAGCAAATTAAAGAGTTACGGATGCATTGGCAAATGTATTTTTTGCCGGCAGCTTTATTTTACGGTTTGGCAGTCTGGCATTTGCTGTCCATTCATCCGTCGGTTAAACCGGAAATGGCAGCGTATGTTAAAAATATCGATTTGGGTGGGTTTATCATCGCAATCCTGATGGCGGTGGTGATCCTGCAAATCAAACGGCAGTTTTTTTCGCTGCGATTTGCCCGAACATTTGTTGCAGAAGCCATTCAGCATCAAGCCGATATTTCTGACGCAGATGTGGTTCGTAATATTTTTCGCGTCTGGAAAGCCAAATTTTCCACAGTTTGGCTGTTGGGAATGTTAATAATTTTGGTAGGCGTTGCCAGTTATTGGTTGACATTTAGCCCGGCAATCAACTTTCATATTTATTTTGTAATCGGCGCATTTTCGATGGTTATAAATTTTCCCCGGCAGGATTTGTTTATCGATTTACCGTGGCAAATTGCCGAAGCCCGTCGCGATAAAGATGCTGCAGAACGCACTGCAATGGAGAAAAACGAGGAATAATCAAGCCCGAAATTTCGCTGCTTCGTATGCGGACCACAAATGCATAATCCAGCCTAACAACACCAGCCACAGCAGCACATCCAACACAAAATGAACCAATCCGCGCAACGCGCGACCCTGCAATAATTGACCCAATCCGGGAATAAACAAACTACACAATGCCGCAATCACATTTCCGCCGGAACCCGGTTCTGCCATTTTTCTGTCTCCTTTTTTGATCTCCTTTTCAAACGGAAATCCGGTCGAATTGATTCAGTCTTTTTATTTTCGATTGATACGAAATAACGCGTAAACTAACCGTTTTGCTGCTCCCGGCTGCGATATCTCCACAATTCCCTGCGTAAAAACTTCGCGATTAACGATAACCTGATATTGCAATTGGCTGTCGCCATTTTGGGCGATCTGCACCTCCGGCCAATTTTCATTTTCCGGTGCATTCCAATTGATGTTGAAATCGTGCAGGTCATCTTCGATATGTTGCCAGTGGGTTTCGTTCGCCAGCGATTCGTTCACATTCAGCCGGAACGCCATCTGCAAACCGGAAAACGGCACCAGCTCAGGATAATTTTGATACAGCATGTTCGTGTGAAAAATCCGTTGCGGTTGCCAGCCTTCTTCTGCGGCAATTTCGCCGGCGTTCTGGTGGATTCTGGCGATCAGCAGTCGTTCGTACTGATTGTCCAATTTGCTGTCGCTGAGCGTTTCGGTGAGTGTGTCGTATGCTTTTTCCGACTCGCCATCTTCCCGCTGCAGCATTCCGCTAAAATATCGATAATAGCGATCCACATTTTCGCGCGGATCGGTTTGGGCATCTTCGCTGAACACTTTTTTGAAATAATTGGTGCTGTAATTTTGAATAATGAACCAGAGCTCGTCAAAACTGATGATCGATTCGGAGTGAAACGGGCGATAAAAAACCATTTCGCGTTCGGGATTATCTGCCATTTCGTTGGCCAGCCGATAGAGCATCGTATATTTTTCCAGCGTCAATCCGGGGAAGCGTTTCCACCAATCAAAGGCGATCCAGTTATTTTTATTCTCGAATTTGGTTGCCTTCAGCCGGGCATTTGTGAGCATCAATTGCAATGTTTTTAGCATAAACCGATACTGATCTTCGCGAAAGGATGTATTGTAATGCACCTCTTTAAAATTTTCCGCTTTGGCAAGCGCGCTGGCGCATTCGTCCAGTTGTCCGGCGTAGAGATACATCCGGGCGAGACAGAGGTTATCCCAGCCGTAGCCGATGGTGTAACCGTGGCTGTCGCGATCCGCCTGTAGATGCGCTGCACCGGCGAACGGTGTATCTTTGCTGACCTGCACAATTGAAAATCCCTGCCAATGCCCGCCGCGACTGCGCGATCCCATATCCGGCACATCGGAGAAATATTTTTCAGCCTCGCGCAAATCCACCGCGGAAAGGTAAGTGTAGCCGAGATTCACGTTTTTCGCAAGATTATCATCGCCGGGCATTTTTTTGAAATAGCTGGCAGCCAGCTCCGGATTCAAATTATAGCCATACAAAATGCCGCGCGTGTTGGCCAGCGTGCTCATCGGGCCTTCGATAAACGAGCTGTTGAATGCGTTGTAAAATGGCGTGTTCGGCACGAAAACGCCCATAATTTCCCGGCGGATAAACCCTACATTCTTTTTGTAACGCATTTCCATCGTGTCGGAATAAGCGACGGCTTCCTGCATATTTTCTTCGATGCTGTCACGCAGAAAACCGTATTTTTCGCTGGTGTAAATTCGCGATCGAAAATACAGCCAGGAAATCCAGTGCAGCGACTGAAAATCGAAAACGAGGTTTTTGCTGAGCAACCTTCGCGATGCCGCGTATGCGGAATCCGGCTGTTCCAGTGTGATGTACGTGTTGATTAATCGATTGGAAAGGTCGTAATAATCGAGCTGTTTGAGCAGATCGCGCCATGCGCCGCCAAAAATAGCTTCGCCGTCGATCCGGCGTTTCAGCAGCCGCCCGAAATCTTTTTCGAACAAATCGATTGCTTTTCGCAGCGGCGGAACCGCTTTGGCAAGCCCGGAAAGTTCCTCCGCACGTTCGGAAAAATGGTAGCCTTCAATCAAATAGCCAACATAGTATGTGCTGTCCAAATGTTGCGCCTGATTCGCCCGGCGATACGCTTCCGCAGAATTGTATTCGTAACCCCAGCGCAAGCTGTCGATGGTTTCGCGGGTGCGATTTTGGGCTTCGGCAACTGTTGGTGCGGCAAACTGGAGCAGCGCCGCAGCAATCCAAATCATCAGGTGTAATTTATATCGCGAAATGCTCATTGAGTTGTTTTCCGATCGTCGATTGTTTTTTCTGAAAATATCCCTGAAAAGTAAAAAAACTTCGGTCTTTTTGAAAATTATTTTTTATACTGGTCTGATTTGATATTTGTTCGCTGAAAAATGCTGTCGCATTGGAAATCTGAAACGTGAAAAGCCGGAATTAATGACGCAACGATATAACATTTTGAGTATTTTATCTATTGTTTTTATTGGACTTGTGGTGTTGTATCCATCGCTGGATATTTATTTTGTCAGCGATAATATCGGGCACATCGAACATGCGGCAAAAAATGTAACCCTGCTGGATTATCGCTATTTTCGCCCGCTCACCATCGCCAGCCTCTGGCTCGATCTGCAGATCTGGGGCGCCAATTTCACCGGATACCACATCACCAATCTGGTGTTGCACATTATAATGAGTGTTACGGTTTATTTGCTGGCGATTATGATGGTTCGCAGCCGTTTTTTCGGACTCAGCGCCGCATTTTTCTTTTTGCTTCACCCCATTCACAGCCTTGATATTTTCTGGATTTCCGGCAGAACAGACATGATCTGCGGAATTTTTTACATCAGTTCGCTGTTATTTTTTATCCGCTATTTTAAGACCGAAGATTTGCGATACAATTTTGCATCTATCCTGTTGTTTCTTCTCGCTTTATTGTCCAAAGAAATGGCGGTTTCTCTGCCGCTGGTTGCGCTGGTATATGCCTTTGTTTTTGAGGAAGGACACTTTAGGGTCAGAGTGAGAGAAGCATTTCGGCTATCTTCTGTTTTTTGGCTGGTGCTGATCGCATATCTGGTGTTTCGCTATTTGAACATCGGTGATGCGGCGTTTTCCAATGCCGACCACAATTTGGCAAATCCGCTGCTGTTATTCAAAAATTTGGCAATTTATCTGGGATTATTGGTAATTCCCGGCGGGCACATCGAAATTGCGCAATATTTTCAGGCAAACCCGATGGCGTTTGCAGTGGCTGCGATAGCCGCTATTTTGGTGCTGGTTTTTTCTGCCGGATTGTTTCGTCGTTCGCGATTGCTGTTTTTTACACTGATGTTCACTTTGATCACACTTTTGCCCGTTTTGCGATTGGTGATGCGCTGGTATTTATACATTCCGTCGGTGGGAATTTGTTTGGGTTTGGCGTATTTGTTGTATTTGGCCAATCGCTCCAAACGACGTATTTTTGTGCTTTCGTATGGCGGTGTGTTGTTGGTTTGCTGGATTTACGCTATGTTTTTAATGACAGATCAACGCCGCTGGATCGAAGCGGGAAACCTCTCCCGCGAATACACCGGAAAAGTTGCAGCCACAATTGCGGAGAAGCAACTGCGTAGTTGCTACCTGCTGAATGTACCCGGCGAGCTTGCCGAAGTGCCGGTAAATATGTTCGGTCTGGGATCGTTCCTCAATTTCCGGTTGCGCCATGAATTTAATTATTCCGATTCTGTAAGTGTTAAAAGAATCAGCTACTTATCGCTGGCAAGCGAGGATGATTTCCGGAAGCAGGTTGCCCACAAAACCGGTGAAAATGAATACGAATTGGCGCTTTTCCAAACCGGTGCGCATTACTTTTTTCCGAAACGAACGGATTTGCAGAGAATTGCTTTTAGCAAAGGAATGGTGATCGAAGAGCCTGATTTTCAGCAGGAAATTTTGGAAGTGAATGACCGCAAACTGCCTGTCCAGATGATTGTCCGAATGAAAAATATCGGTGATCCGGTTTTGATTTTTCGCGATAGCGAAGTGGTTGTGGCATTGCCCGATTCAATGGTTGTGAAAAATCCGTAAACAATTGATATTGTGTTACTTAACGCCCAAATGTCACGCTGATTTGGCGAACGATTGTTCGCCGCTCTTTTGGTGAAATTTCTCCGAAAATCACAAATAAAATACCCGCCAAAACCCCCAAAACCGGCAATTCGATCAGCAGTTGCCAGGCTTCCGCAACCCAAATCTCACTCAACCAGAAACAAATTCCGGTGACAATCGCGCTGCGAAATAGTGATTGCAGCGGAAAAATTCCCGGCATCAACCGGGATACCAGCCACATGCCGGCAATCGCGCCGATCAGCGATCCGCCGGTTGTTACGCTTGCTGCGCCGATCATTTCAAATTGCGGTACGAAATGCCAATATCCCGGCAGCACCAACAGAATCAAAGCAGCATTTAAAAACAAGCTCCAATTTGGGAAACCTTTTGCAACCATCAGCGCTGTGGACAGAGAAATGAGAATTGCAGCTATCTCACTGAATATTAGGATTTGAAAAACCGGTGCGGCATCCGTAAATTCGCTGCCGAACACAAACGGCACAATTTCGTGAACCGAACCGGCGACGATCGCCGCCAGCGGCAGCAATCCCAGCGCCAGCCGCAACGCGTTCCGTGCTGTCGATTGTGCCTCCAAATGACGATTTTTGCTGAGCATGTTGCTCACGGTTGAAATCAGCAATGGTGAAATCGAGGTCATGAAAATAGTGCTGAGCATCAGCAAATTTTGGGCAGCGCCGTAAAATCCGGCTTGCGCTGCGCTGCCGTTGAATATTTTGAGCGCCAGCAAATCCGCACGTTGGTAAATGCGCCGGGCAGTTGCCGACCAAAACAGCAACACGCTGTATCGCCAAAATGTGCCCAACGGCACCGAGGTTTGTCGCCAAATCGGCAGTTTCAGCCAACGCACTGCAATTGCCAGTTCGATGACTGATGCAGCTATAATTCCGGCAATTGCTCCGGCAATTGAATAACCGAGCCACACCAGCAAAATCACGAAAAACAATCGCCCGATCCAATAAATTACGGCTGCAGAGGCGCGTGGTTTAAATCGTCCGGTGCTGATAAACACATTTCGATAGCCGCGTGCCAGGCAAAAAACAGGGATATCTAAAGCAAATAATTTTAAATATTTAGCGAGTTCTGGTTCGTTGACAATACCGGCAATCCAATCTGCCGAAACCCAAAAAACACCGGCACATGCAGCGCCGATCAAAAAATGCAAACGCAAAATCGAAACAGCAAACGGTCGCCAGTTTTCCTGCTCGCTGAGCAATTTGAACGATGCCCGGGAAAATAGTGAGGTCACGCTCCACTCCACCCACGACACCAGCGTTGCAGCCAGCACCAGATAACCATATCCGGCGGGACCAAATTGGCGGCTCAAAAATGCCGCCGTCACCAGTCCGGTGGGTAAAGCCAGCGCTTCGCCGAGGAAAATCAGCGCGCTGCCGTTCAACCAATTTCTTTGGGAAAACATTTATTGCTCCGGATTGAGATAGCCCAGAAATTCACCGAAAGACCACGCAGCTAACCCCAGAAAAATCAAAGGGCTGGACGTGATAAATTGCTGCAGGTAAACACGATTTTGAAACGCCCGTTTGGCAGTTCGGGCGAACAGCAAAAACGGCAGGGAAGGGGAGAGGAGTGCAAATACCAGCCGTCGATTACGGGAAAACTGCTGTTGCCGGCAGCGCATTTGCGCAAAACTTTTTCCGTGGAATGGCGCATGCGCCAGAAATTTTCTGAAGCTGGTGAGGTTGATGTGCGAAACCATAATCGACGGCACAAATCGCGCCCGGATACCGTCGCGGGCGATTCGCCAGTGAAATGCGCTGTCCGAACAGTAAACGCCCTCGATAAACGGACCGTAATTGTTAAACGTATCGCGGGTGATAGAAAGGCAACAGGTGGGAATTTCCGCCATTTCGCGGCGGGGAAAGTTGGGCATCCACTGGCTGAATTCGCAAAAATAATACGCCCAGCCTACATAACTTTCGGGATTTCCGTTGCCCACAGCGCCGCCGATAACCGGATGCGGCGTTTCGTGTGCCAGCACAATTTCTTCAATCCAATGTGAATCGGCGATGCAATCCGCATCGATAAACGCAATAATTTCGCCCGTAGATTGCCGTATTCCGTAGTTTCTGGCATCGCCGGGAAATTTGCGCTCCGAAAAGGTGAACAACCGAACCATTGGGAATTCCCGTCGAATAAGATTGCCGGTGCCGTCAGTTGAGCTATCGACAACCACAATTTCATAAACGCCCTGATAGGTTTGCCGGAACAGCGATTTCAGGGTTTTCAGTATTGTGTTGCGCGAATTAAACGATGCAATAATGATCGAAACGACAGGTTTTTCCATAAGCTTTCTTTGGTTGACGATGCTATATTACAATTTTTCAGAGCGAAACTTATGCGTCATTTCACGAAATGGGGCATAAAATATTTTAAATTTATTGAATGTTTGATCAACCGGAAAATCGCCCGTGAATCGCTTTCACTATCATTTTTTAACCGCCACAAAACGACTGCTGCGGTGGGCGCTCAACCGGATGTTTGGCGAAAAAATAGCGATTTATTTTTCACCGCTGCGATGGGCAAACGGACTGGATCTGCAATTCCACTCACCTTTGAAAACGCGGTTTTTGGAACAGGCGATGCGCTGCTGGCGATCGCACGATCAGCCGCGCCGTTATTTGAAACCGGGTATCTCGCTCGCGGACTTTTTTTCGGCGATGAACGCGGACGGAATCCGCTATCTCGTGCTGCGCTGGTTCGAATCGCTACCGGATGTACAGCCGGGAGAAGATATCGATTTGCTGGTCGCAGACAACGATATTGCGAAGCTGGAAAAATGGCTTTCGCCCCATCAAACAAACAATTCACAACTATTTGATATTTATAGTGTTAGCGGCATCAGCGGGACCCAATTTCGTATCGCGTTGCCATATTTTCCGGCGCATCTTTCCGGTGAATTATTGCGAAAACGGTTGCAGTTGCCAAACGGCGTTTTTGCATCAGATTCCCGGTTGCACTGGTTGAGTTTGGGTTTTCACGCAGCGTATCACAAAGCGGAAAAATCGGGTTTTCCTGTTGCTGCAGATGACCGAAAGTTTGCCCAAAATTCTGATCATGATTACCAGAGAGCATTGGAAAAAATCGGGGAAGTTGCCGGATTACCGATGCCGAATAATTTGACGGATTTGGATAAAACGCTGTTCGAACACAATTGGGCGCCGCCGGTGGATTTTGCGAGAAAACTGGCTGAAAACCACAGCCCCTGGCTGTTGAAAAAATACCCGCGATCCGATGCGGCTTTTTGGGAAAATGACCAGAAAACCGATGCCCGGGTTTCCGTTTTTCTCGTGCGCGAGTGGGCGCAAAAACATAACCTCATCGATCTGATTCGCAAAACAATCGAGCGTCAGGGTTTCGAAATTGTTTTGGATGCGGCGCTCACCGAAAATCAGCAGGAAATTGCTGCAACCCGGTTGCGCGGCGGCAACTGGAATCGCGGACCGTATCCGGTTTGCGGCGGTCGTCCGGTGTGGTGTTTTGTGGCGCTCGATCAAACCCCGCCGGAAATTCCCGGAAAATTGCAAAAGCAACTCCCTTTTTTGAACAATCCCAACACATTTTGGGTGAAACAGTCGCTTCGGGATGCAATAAATACCCAACTGCCGCCGGCGCAACAGGTTAATTTTTTGCATGCCTGCGACGATCACGCCGAAGCCCGGGAATATTTGCAACTGCTTTTTCCGGAAAAATATGATGATATTTGCCAAAAAATCTGCCAAATGATCGCCCAATTTCAAACACCCGAAACGGTGATCCGTCAACTTAGCCGATACTCCCGGCGCGCAATAGTTGAGCTGATCGAGTGGCGCGGTGAAACGGCTGTTCGGAAGACATTCAAATCGGGGCGCAGCAGGTTTTTGGCTCGCGAAGTTGAGCTTTTACAGTATTTTGGGGCAGAAGGCCAGCCGGTGCCGCAACTGCTGGAAAACGGTGAAAATTATCTGATTTCCTCATTTGTTGATGGCGAAACGCAAATTTCCTATCGAAAAAAACAGATTACCGCAATCAATAGTTTTCTGAAATTTTTATTCGAAAACGGATACGCCCATCTCGATTTCAAACCGGATTCCCTGATCTGGAAAAATGACGGTTTAGTTGCAGTCATCGATTTTGAATATTGCCAGAAATACGACGTCCAGCCAACGGAATTCCGGGATTCGTACGATTTGCGTGGTGCGCCACCAACATTCACCGGCGATATTCCCGTTGGCGGGCAGTCATTTATCGATCACTGCTGGCGAAAATCAGCCGGAAAACCGTTGCGAAAACGCATGTTTTAATGTTGCGAAAATATTCAAGATCACGAGAAATGTTTTGTTTTTGCTTTTCCGGCAACATATATTAGCGACTTCAAAAACAAACAAAGGCAGTTGGTGTGAATCGGTTATTTCAACATTTATTTTCTGAAATTTTCCGGATGTGGCAAATCGCTACTTCACGCAATTTGTTTGTTTCCCCCACCCAAATTTCACCATTCAACCCGTTTGCTCCGCTTTCCCGTCGCGTATTCCCGCGTAGGCCCTAATGGGTCTAAAAAGCGCGACATGACAAATTTGTCAACTTCCTATGTATAATTTATATCCTTTAAAGGGTTGTATTTTATTAATTTAAAGTGAATTAAATTCCCTGTACATTTTAACTTGGGAGACCGCAATGAAAGCGGAACAACAGTTTGCAGCATCAGATTTTTTGATAGAAAATGCCAATGATCATCATAAAAAATACGCAGAACGGATCGCTGAAATGCTCGAAGAAAGCGCCCGCGCTCGCGGCATCGGCATTGCCCGGCGCTCTGCAGAATATATCGCCAAAAAAATGCAGGAAGGCAAAGCGATCATCGCTTTTCACAAACCGAGCGGGCAGCTTGCCGGTTTCACTTACATCGAAACGTGGACGCACGATAAATATGTTGCCAACTCCGGCCTGATTGTTCAGCCGGAATTTCGCGGCTCAAATCTCGGCAAGCGGTTAAAACATGCGTCTTTTGCGCTGTCGCGGAAAAAATATCCCGATGCGCGAATTTTTTCCATCACCACCAGCCACGCAGTGATGAAAATGAACACGGAACTCGGTTTTTCGCCGGTGCCTTTTTCCGAACTGACAACCGACAAAGAATTTTGGGACGGTTGCCAATCCTGCCGTAATTACGACATTTTGATGCGCAACGATCGCAAAATGTGCCTTTGCACCGGACTGATGTTCGATCCTGAAGAAAAAAAGAAAGCGTTCCAGAAAAAAATGATGCGCAATAAACTCGTTGCGGTTTTGACGAGCGTGATCACTTTGCGGCGTCAACGGTTGTCCAATGGCAAACTGACCGTAAAACCGGCGATGAAAAAATTATGAACATCTCTGAAAAAACAATTCGGGTCGGGATTGTGGGCGGCGCTGGATACACCGGCGGCGAATTGCTGCGTATCCTGTTAAATCACCCAAATGCGGAAGTTGCATTTGTTCACAGCAGCAGCAATGCCGGAAACGCGCTGTCGGATGTTCACACGGATTTGTTTGGTGAAACCGATTTGCGGTTCACCGATACGTTAAACGATGCCATCGACGTGTTGTTTTTATGCGTCGGTCACGGAAAAGCCGCCGAATTTCTGGCGAAAAATGCCAACGCCGAACATGTTAAAATTATTGATCTTAGTCAGGATTTTCGACCGGAAACGGATGGCTTTGTTTACGGACTGCCGGAGTTGCAGCGGGAGCGAATCCGGACGGCGCACAAAATTGCCAATCCGGGATGTTTTGCCACTGCAATTCAATTGGCGCTGTTGCCGCTTGCCAAGGCGGGCGAGTTGTCGGAAGCAGTTCACGTCAGCGCGATTACCGGCTCCACTGGTGCCGGACAATCGTTGTCGGAAACCACTCATTTTACATGGCGAAACAACAATATTTCGGTGTATAAAGCGTTTCAACACCAGCACTTAACAGAAATCCGGCGAAGCCTGCAACAGCTGCAAAGCGGTTGGGATGCTGCCATTCATTTTATCCCGTTTCGCGGCGGATTTACCCGGGGTATTTTGGCGTCTGTGCATCTCACTTCTCATCTGGCATCGAACGAAGCAGCGGCGTTATTTGCGAATTATTACAGCGAACACCCGTTTGTGCGATTGTCCGAAATCAACCCGGATTTGAAACAGGTGGTGAACACCAACAACGCCATTTTACACACCGAAAAACATGGCGATCAATTGCTGATCGTCAGCATCATCGATAATTTGGTGAAAGGCGCATCCGGGCAAGCGGTGCAAAATATGAACCTGATGTTCGGGCTGCCGGAAACCGCCGGGCTAAAGCTGAAACCGGTCGCATTCTGAAAATTCCAACATTCCCATTAACAAATCGGATCAACAATGAAATTATTTGATGTTTACCCACGTTACGATATTGCGCCGGTTCGCGGCGAGGATGTTTTCGTTTGGGATGACGCCGGGAATCGCTATCTTGATTTATATGGCGGGCACGCAGTGATATCGATCGGGCATTCCCACCCGGATTATGTAAGGCGGATTTCGGAACAGCTCAACCAACTCGGATTTTATTCCAATTCGGTAAACATGCCGATTCAGGATGCGTTGGCGGCGAAGCTTGGCGAATTGTCCGGCTATCCGGAATACAATTTGTTTTTGACAAATTCCGGTGCCGAATCGATTGAAAATGCCTTAAAGCTGGCATCTTTTTTCAACGGTCGAAAAAAAGTTGTGGCGTTCGGCGGCGCATTTCACGGGCGGACGGCTGCCGCAGTAGCAGTAACGGATAATCCCAAAATTCGCGCACCGTTTAACGAAACGGAACAGGTGATTTTTCTGAAACTGAACGATGCAGATGCGGTTCAAAATGCGCTGCAAAGTAATGATATTGCAGCAGTTATTGTTGAAGGAATTCAGGGTGTCGGCGGCATTCAGGTTGCGGAAAATAATTTTTTGCAGAACATTCGCCGATGCTGCGACGAAACCGGCACACTGATGATTCTCGACGAAGTGCAATCCGGATACGGTCGCAGCGGGAAATTTTTCGCCCATCAATTTGCAGAAATCCAACCGGATTTGATCACAGTGGCAAAGGGAATGGGCAACGGTTTCCCGATTGGTGGTGTGTTGATTCATCCAAAATTTGAGGCGTGGCACGGGATGCTGGGCACAACTTTTGGCGGAAATCATCTCGCATGTGCCGCCGGACTCGCCGTTTTGGAGGTTATCGAATCCGAACATCTGATCGAAAATGCCCAAAAAACCGGCGATTTTCTGCTGCAATCGCTGAAGCAAATGTCCGGTGCAATTCGCGAAGTTCGCGGGCACGGATTGATGATTGGTGTGGAATTGGAAAAACCTTGCGCAGATTTGCGCAAAGCGTTGCTGTTTGAGGAGCGTATTTTCACTGGTGTTTCTGGCAAAAATACCATTCGACTGTTGCCGCCGTTAACGCTGAAAACATCGCACGCAGAATATTTTTTGGAGAAATTTGAGCAAAGAATTCGGCAGTTGTGATACGGTGAAAAGTGGATTTACTCCACTTTTTCCAGTTCGGAAGTGCTGATGCTGTAATAATGTTGCAGGTCGATCAAAATTTCCAGCTTTTCGGTTGTCCCGCTATTGCTGTCGGGTTTGTAAATCAAGCCTAACGGTTGATAATTCCGCGATGAATAAACGTCCATCCGATGTAAATATTCACAAATTGTTTCTGCTCGCCAGTTTGCCAATTGCTGAACCTGAATCAGGTTTTCCGAAGAAACTTGCACATACCGGACAATCACCGGCGATTCGGAAAATTCGTTAAGCAACAGAACTGCGTCGTTTAAGCTGCTCAGGCTTTGCGGCGACAAATCGTATGAGCCTGGATTGAATTTTACAGAATCCATTTTAAGCGACAGAAAACCGTTTTGCTGCTCAATTTTTCCGGGAAACCGCGCGAGCATCCGTTCCACTTTTCCCTGCAACAATTCCTGCCGCGCTGAAGCCGTGAGATGTGCCGCAAGTTCGCGCGTCAAGATACGATTTTCTTCAATCAATTCGGCATTTCGTTGGATCAAATCCTGATTTTGTTGTTGCACATTGGCAATCGCAGCCCGCAAATCTTTGAATACAGCTGACAAATCTTCATCAAACCGAATGGTTGTAAACAGATCTTTTGCCAAAATGCGGAACTCGCTTTGCAAATCTGTCAAAAAGGTTTCCTGGGCGATGTTTGAATGTTGCAGCGGTTTTAACTGATGCACCAAAAACAACAGCTGGCGGGCATTTTCGATGAGCTGCTGGCTTTTTTGAGTAAGCTGCATAAACGGCGGATTTTTGCGGGATAGCAAGTTTTCCACATCGCGAAGCAACTGCTGTGTTTTTTGAAACTGGTTTGGCGCCACCGTTTCTGCGCCAAGTTCGGCGCTCTCGTGGAGGAGGATGCGCACTTCGCCGAGTAATTTATCGCGAATCGCTTCCTGCTCAGCCTGTTGATAGAGATCGCGGGCTTTTTGTGCGGAACGGGTGTTGCGTTGATTTTGCAGATTTTCTGCGGCGCTTTGCAGCGATTTTTCCGCATTTTGGAAAGTGTTGGTCGATAAATTTTCCGCACCGATATTGATGGCGCGTTCCCGCGCTTCCAGCACATCGGATAATGCTTTTTGGGTTTGGGCAGCTATTTCTGTCCACTGCTGGAGATCGTTTGTGAGCGCGTCAATTTGGGTCGGATCGGATGAAGCGGCGTTTGCTTCCCGCAATCGTTCCAGTTCATTCTGAAATCGGGAATACAAATCGGGATACAACACATCACCGAGATGTATTTTTAGCGTGGCAATTAAACGTTCCAGTTGAACAAGCGAAGCGGAGCTATCCGCCAGAAGTGAAAAGTGTATCAAGCATAGAATTGGGAGAATAAATCTCCATATTCTCATTTTCATATTGATTTTCCGAATTCGTTAATCGGCAAGGATCAATTTAAAAATCTTTGCCAATGTTTCAAAGTGCTAATGTCCAATAATCCAAAAATATCCGTAAAAACTGAAAAAATATGCAGAAATAATACGGAAAATCATTGCTTTTTGTTGACAGAAAGGTGTTGTTTCAAATATGCGGATAATCCGCTTAACGGCAACGATTCCTGTTTTCCGTTGATCATATTTTTGATATTTACGGTTTGTTTTTCCTGCTCATCCGGTCCGGCGATAACAACAAAATGAATGCCTTTGTCATTTGCAAGTCCAAATTGCCCGCGAAGTTTTGCGTTTCCGGAATATAAATCGGTGTTGATTCCCGAATCGCGCAGCAAGTTGGTAATGTGGATGGAGTAGGGGAGAAATTCTTCTGCGAAAACGGTTACCAGCACTTCGGTAGTTGTTCCCAGCCAGTCCGGAAACATGTTCAGTTCTTCCATTACAGTAACGATACGTTCCAGACCAATCGAGCTGCCGGTTGCCGGGAAGCCGTTTCCGCCGAACATGCCGATCAGGTTATCGTACCGTCCGCCGCCGGTGATGCTGCCGATTCGCGGTTCTTCAACAATGGTTTCGAAAATGGGACCGGTGTAATAATCGAGCCCTCGAGCCAAACAGGGGTCGAACAAATAGTTGTTCCGGGGGATGCCGAAGCTGCGAAGCAAATCGACCAGTTTTTCAATTTCCGCAACGCCTTCGATTCCGATGTTGCTATCTGCAAGTCCGTCGCGTGCTTTTTCCAGTCGTTCCGCATTTTCTCCGGAAATATTCAAAATATTCAATATTTTTTGAACTGCGTCATCTCCGATGGCTAAATCTTTGAGTAAGTTCTCAACGCCATCTTGTCCGATTTTATCCAGTTTATCGATGGCACGGAAGATTTCGGTTGCCAAATCCGGGTTTACACCGGCAGCTTCCACAATTCCGGTGAGTACTTTTCGGCTATTGATCCGTATTTTGAATGCAGGAAAGTTGAGACGGGTCAGAATTTCCGACGTGACGGCGAGTAATTCGGCATCCGCCAAAACGGATTCGCTGCCGATGGTGTCGATATCACACTGATAAAATTCCCGGAAGCGCCCTTTTTGGGGTTTATCCGCCCGCCAAACGGGCTGAATTTGGTAGCGTTTGAATGGTTTTGGCAATTGCGGATACATCGCCACAACCCGGGAAAGCGGCACGGTGAGATCGTAGCGCAAACCGACTTCGCGATCGCCGCGATCTGTAAAGCGATAGGTCAACCGGTCACCTTCTTCACCATATTTACCGGAAAGGGTTTCCCACATTTCGATAGTCGGGGTTTCCAGTTGTTCAAAACCAAACTTTTCGAAAACCGTTTTGATGATGTTGATAACGTAATTTCTGCGCACCATTTGTTCGGGTAAAAAATCGCGGGTTCCTTTGTAAATGCGCGGTTTTATTTTGCTCATTTTATTTGTAGCCTCAGTATTGTCATGTTTAGCAAAATGTAAATAATCGGAACTTTGATGAATAAAAATATTGGAACCGAAAATTTGGCAATCAGTTGGGTAATGCACCTTCATCAATCCATTGACCGATGGCTTCGATTTCATCATCAGCCAGGCGTGCGCTGCTGGGCGGCATGCGGGAAATATTTTGAGTGCTTTGAAAGAGCAATTCGTACAGCAAGCTTTGGGTCCGTGAAAATGGCAAAACCACTAATCCCGAGTTGCTTAAAAAATTTAATGGTTCGCTCTGCAAATCCAGTCCACCGGCGCGCGTGCCGGAATCGTGACATGGTGCAAATGAACAATTTTGTGAAAATATCGGCTGAATATGCAGCGAATAACTCAAATCTTTTGCAGGAAAACGGCTTTCTCCCGGTTCGGTGGGGTCGCCGTCACCGCTGCAGGATAAAGTTATTGTAAAGGTCAATACCCAAATGCCCGATATTAGTAATTTTAACAGAGCGTTTTTGCAGTTGTTTTTAAAAAAAATCATTGCCATTATTCCCATTCATCAACGTTTTAAGGCGCGTAAAATACAACATTTGTGATAAAAATTAAAGCGGAAACTTACGAAAAAGGCGTCAGCTAATGGATGTAAACATGCTTAATGAAACGACTACACCCAAAATTCTGGTAATCGATGATGATCCGTCCGTGCACCGCTTGCTGGCAACCTATTTCAAACGGCGGAATTATGTGATGGAAAGTTGCGAAGACAGCCAGAATGCTGTTACGCATATCCGAGAATTTGAGCCGGATTTGGTATTGATCGATTTGATGATGCCATCGCTCGATGGTATCAGCGCATCCAAACGAATCCGTAATATGGAAATGCAATCGTATTTGCCTATCATTATGCTCACTGCAAAAAGTGATGACCGCGATGTGGTTGCTGCATTGGAAGCCGGTATTGATGATTACATTACCAAGCCATTTGAATTTGACGTGTTGGAAGCAAGAATACGCAACATGTTGAGATTAAAGAGCTTGCAGGACCGGCTAATGCACAAAAGTAAAGAATTAAATGACGCCAGCGAACAAATTAACCGGTTGAATCACGTGTTGGTCGATACCAATCGCCAATTACAGAAAAAAATTTACGACCTTCGCAGCATTTTCGAAGTCAGTTATAAAGTGATGGGGCAATTGGAATTTGAACAATTAGTGAAAGATGCGCTCATCAATATTCTGGGGATATTTACCGCAAAATCGGCAGTGCTGCTGCTCGTAGATCCGGAGCAAACAGATACGTTTCGCGTCGTTGATGCGCGTGGAATTCGCAATATCGATTTGCGAAAACTGTTGCTTCACCGGCACGATAAATTGATTCATTACATGGAGTTAATTAAAAAAGCATTTCAGATACGCAATATATCCGAAGAATTTCGCGATGTGGTTCCGCAACTCCGCGAGTTGGATATCGAGGTGCTCTCGCCACTGTATCAAAACGATGAGTTAACCGGTTTGCTCTGTCTCGGACCCAATTTTAAAGATGAAGAATATTCACTCGATCAGCTGGAAACGCTCGGTATTGTGTCCAACATGCTGGCAGTTGCGGTCAGTAATGCCACGCTTTATGAAAATATCCGCGCGATGTCATACACAGATGGGATGACAAGTCTGCACAATTACCGCTTTTTCGAGCTGCGTATCAAAGAAGAAATTTCCCGCGCCCGCCGCGATGGATCGCAACTTTCTTTGTTGATTCTTGATGTTGACTATTTTAAGAATTATAATGACACACTCGGACATCCCGCCGGAGACGATGTTTTGCGAAAAGTGAGTAAAATATTGCAAACATCCGTTCGGGATAACGATATTGTCGCCCGCTACGGTGGTGAAGAATTTGCCGTAATATTATCTGGTGCAGAAAAACAGGGTGCCATAAAACTGGCCGAACGTATTCGCGCAAAAGTGGAAGATGCATCATTTTATAAGGAAGAAATTCAGCCAAGCGGGCAATTAACCATCAGCCTGGGAGTCGCAAGTTTTCCGGATGACGCAATTCGTGAGGAAGATTTGATTCAAAATGCAGACAAAGCACTTTATCAGGCCAAAAAGAATGGACGCAACCGGGTGGTTGCCTACACAGAAACATTGAACACAGCATGAAAATTGGGATCGCTTGTTATCCAACCTACGGTGGTAGCGGTATTGTAGCTACAGAACTTGGTAAAAATTTAGCCCGCCGCGGACACGAAATACATTTTATATCCTATGCGTTGCCGTACCGGTTATCGGGATTTTTCAGCAACATTATGTTTCACGAAGTGAAAGTGCCGGAATACCCGCTATTCGAATACCCGCCATATGCGTTGGCGCTGGCAACACAAATTGCGACAGTTGCAACCAATAATAATCTGGATTTGGTGCATGTTCACTACGCCATCCCGCATGCGGTTTCAGCTTGTTTGGCGCGGGATATGATCAAATCCCGCCATCGCCTGAAAGTGGTAACAACGCTCCACGGGACAGATATTACATTGGTGGGTGCAGATCCTTCATATAAACAAATAACGCAATATGGCATAAATAAAAGTGATGCGGTAACCGCGGTTTCCAATTTTTTGCGGGAAGCAACCATCAGCACTTTTGAGCCGGAAATTCCCATTCGGGTGATCTATAATTTTATCGACGGCCCGCACAGCAGCGAAGAAGATTGCCGCTGCCTGCGCGAAAAATTTGCACCGAATGGCGAAACTATTTTAACCCATCTCTCCAATTTTCGTCCGGTAAAACGGGTGCAGGATACGATCGAAATTACCCGGTTGGTAAAAGAAAAAACGCCGGTAAAACTGGTGCTGATCGGCGATGGTCCGGAGCGTTCCCATGCCGAAGAATTGGTGCGAAAATACGGTTTGCAGAATGATGTATTTTTTCTCGGGAAACAAGAAGATGTGTATTGCATGCTGAATGTCGGAGATATTTTTCTGATGCCCAGTGGAAACGAAAGTTTTGGGTTGGCAGCGCTGGAAGCGATGTCCTGCGGGCTACCCTGCATCAGCAGCAATGCCGGCGGTTTGCCGGAGCTGAATATTCACGGCGAAACCGGATATATTGCACCCGTGGGCGATGTATTGGAAATGAGCAATCATGTATTGAAAATAATCCAGACCCCGGATTTGCTTTCGCAGTTATCTCAAAATGCACAGCACCACGCAATTAAAAATTTTCATTCCGATGCCATAATGAAGCAATACATCAAGCTTTATGAAGAAGTCCTAAGTCAATAATTTATTGGCACTCAGTAACTTCTTGCTTGACCAGCGATTTAAAAATGATTATGCTTACGATTGAATCAAAAAAAATTACAAAATTGATGGCAGTCGCTTTTTTTGATATTTTTTTAATGTTAATTAACACATGAATTTAATTTGGATGCTACACAGCTGTAACACAAAATTAATTGATATCCGGATAAAAGCCATCAATCGTTACAATTTATTTCCCGGTTAATTAATGAATGTTTCGATAATTTCGAATATGAATCAGGTAGCAACTGAATCGAAATCATAATTTTTGAGGTTCGTGATGATTGAGGCAAAAATAAACGGATTGTTTTTGACCCAGGCTCAAACCAGTGGGGTAATTTTAAAAGAGATCAACGGAGACCGCACATTGCCGATTATCATTGGCGATAATGAAGCATCGTCTATTGCGCTTGGCTTGGAAAACGTTGCACCGCCTCGTCCAATTACTCACGATCTGTTTTTGAACACACTGGATGCGTTGAAAGCCCGAATTGAGCGGGTTATTATCACCGACTTGCGGAACAACACCTATTATGCGCTGATCGAATTGCGAAGCAATTCCGAACTTATGGAAATTGACGCACGACCCAGCGATGCCATCGCGTTAGCTGTACGGAGAAATGTGCCCATTTTCATTAAAGAAGAAGTGATGAATAAAGGTGCATTCAGCAGCGATGAAGAGTTCCAGAACATAAGTGAACAACAGATAGATTCTGAAGAAAACCGATTGGACCAACTGCGCAGGGAATTGCAGGAAGCTGTAGAAAAAGAAGATTACGAACGCGCAGCAGAAATTCGTGATCGGATCAACCGTTTGGAATCTCGCTCATAGTCAACCGCTGCTCCACGTGGCTACGAACAGGACGTAAAACCAGGGAGCGACAATGGATCGGAATCCACTGCGCATTAAGTTGTATGGCGTGCGAGGTAGCTATACGCCCACAAAAGGATTTAGGAGTAAAATCGGTGTAAACACAATTTGCATTCGTGCAGATATTGGTGAACACACCATTATTTTTGATGCAGGAACAGGCATCATTAATTGCGGTTCGGAAATTCAGCAAGAATTGACCCGCTTCTCGCAACCTCCTGAAAAATATAGACTTCACCTATTTTTTTCACACCTCCATCTCGATCATCTCGAAGGCTTTCCCTATTTTCCGCCAGCCTACGATAATCGCTGTGAGATCCACTTTTTATCACCGCGAATACTAAACTGGACGGTAGAGCGGGCATTCACACAGTTGATCCATCCACCGTTATTTCCGCTCGATTTTGGTGAACTCGCATTTCAGCGACATTTTCATCAGATTGCTGAAAATCTGGTTGTTTACTTTAACGATACCGGTTTTATCCAAAAACCGGTCAACGAACCGATGGCTGAAAACTGGTTGTTGAAAATTTCAACGATGCGAAATTTTTTGCACCCGAAAGGCGGGTCATATTCTTTCCGGCTGGAAACCCCTGAAGGCAAAAGCGCTGTATTTGCATATGACACGGAAGGATTTATCGGCGGAGACCAGCGGTTGATTGCTTTTGCGAAAAATGCAGATCTGCTCTTTCACGATGCCCAGTACACAACCGATGAATATCCACAAAATCAGGGTTACGGACACAGCACCTACCAAATGGCTTGCGATGTTGCCAGTTTGGCAAATGTCGGAAAATTGATGCTCATCCATCACGATCCCAACCATTGCGACGAAGATTTGATGAACATCCAAAACCAGGCGCAACAATTATTCAGTAATGCCTTCGTCGCTGTCGAAGAATCTGTTTTTTTGTTGTGAAATAATACCTCAAAAAATAATCCAGCCGAAAACATGTCTAAACCGTTGTTTACAAAAAGTTAACATAAACAACGGTTTTTTGCATATGTTGCAATTTTTGTTGCAAATCAATACTATTTAATTACAAGCCTTCACTTCTAAATGCAATATAACTGTATCTGAACGACAGTTCCGGTTCAATCATTGAGCAACCGGGGGCGATTAAATTACTGCCGATGAAAAAATTTCGGAGGCAAAATGAAAATCGCTGAAAATCTGCACCATTGGGATTGCGCACTGTTTCATCAAATTTTTACGCTGAATGGTAAATGGCTGGCTGATCGCCTGTTTATTTTCATAACGAAAAGTGCAGATGGTTATCTCTATGTTTTTATTGGATTAATGACGGCAGCTAATCCAGGTTTAAATACGCTCACATTGTTAACTTCAGCACTGTTAGCATTCTCAATTGAACGCCCGGTTTATTACCTCGTCAAAAACAATGTCAAACGCATTCGTCCATTCGAACAATTGGGTGTCCGTAATTTGATCGCTCCGCCGGACAAATTCAGTTTCCCATCCGGGCACACTTCCGCTGCTTTTCTGATGGTAACCCTGTTCAGCCAGATATTCCCGGAAATTTCGCTGTTGCTTTATTTATGGGCTTTTTCTGTCGGGTTTTCCCGGGTATATCTCGGGGTTCACTATCCGGGGGATGTGGCGATGGGCGCAATTCTCGGCATCTGTAGTGCCGCGATGGGCGTATGGCTTGCCATAATTTTTCAATCTCTGGTTTGAGCGGGTATCAAAATTGAATTTTGGAAAGGGGTATCCAATGAAAGTGGTTTATTTCGCAGACAGCTTGCCACCCATTGCAGATGGCGTCAGCCACACCATGTGCCGTTTGGCAGATTCGTTGTTAGCGAACAACGTTCAGTTCCAAATGATATCGCCATTCCAGCCGGGTGAAAATTATCGCTGGAACAGCCGGGTGATTAAAATTCCCTCAGTGCGATTTCCGCTGTACCGGCAATACCGGCTCGGTTTGCCCCAAATTAGCAGGATTGCCCAATTTGTTCGGGCGTTTCAACCCGATATTATTCACGCTGTAAGTCCAACATTTATGGGCGTTTATGCGCAAAAACTGGCGATGTCAATGAATGTTCCGGTTGTTGCCAGTTTCCACACACACTTTTCATCATATTTCCGGTATTATCGCGCAGGGGCATTCGAAAAGCTTGCGGAAAAAACACTTGCCAGGTTTTACAACCGATGTGATGCAACATTTGCCCCTTCAGAAAACATCATCGAAATGCTAAAAAATCAGGGTGTAAAATCGTTGAAATTGTGGACTCGCGGTATCGACATCAACCGGTTTACGCCCGCAAAATACGATGTGGATTTGAGATTATCCATCGATGCCGGAACAAAACCGGTATTATTGTTCGTCGGCCGATTGGTCAAAGAAAAAGATTTGGATGATCTGATCAAAATGGCAAAAATTCTGGAGCAACGCAATTTACCGCACAAACTGGTGATTGTCGGTGATGGACCGATGCGAAAAGAGCTCCGTTTGAAGCTGAAAAACGCGGTTTTTGCCGGACACCAAAGTGGCGAGGCGTTGGCGAAATGGTTCGCTTCGGCAGATATTTTTGTTTTTCCATCAACTACGGAAACATTCGGAAATGTGATTCTGGAAGCATTCGCATCCGGTTTGCCGGTTGTTGCTGCCAATGCCGGTGGGCCCGCAAGTTTAGTGAAAACAGGGATTAACGGCTATTTGGCAAAGCCAAATTCGCCGGTGGATTTGTGTTTGTGCGTAGAAAAATTGTTGGACAATCGACCGCTCCGAATCAAGATGGGAATGAATGCGCGATCATTTGCGGAGCAATTTTCGTGGGATGCGGTCAATCGCCAATTGTTGACTGATTATCAACAAATAATTGAAAATTATCATTTTAGCCATAGCCGAGTATTTGTTTCTAAACGTAATTCCGGAAAACATTTGGCACCGGTATTTCAGAAAAAATGGTTGGCAACAAATTTCAATCAAAAATAGGAAGTGAACGACTCAATTTATGAAGATTTGCGATATCACCCAATCGTTTAACGAGAGCAGTGGCGGGATACGAACCTATATCAAAGAAAAACAAAAGTTTATCCAATTCCATTCGGATTGCGAGCATGTGCTAATTACTGCCGGCGATCGCGATAGCTACACGCGAAAAAGCGAAATGTCTGTTTACACGATCCAGTCGCCGGTGATTCCGGGATGTGCGCCGTATCGATTATTGTGGCGAATGGATAAAATTTACCGAGTCCTCGAAAAAGAAAAACCCGACATTATCGAATTTGCCGACCCGTATTTTATGGCGTGGTCGGCTTTGCGTTTTCGGACACATCGGCGCAGCCGGGTTTTGGGGTTCTATCATACTGATATTTCAACAGCTTATCCGCGATTATTTGCTGATAAAATCGGGATCAAATCTCTGAATCCGTTGATTTTTAACAGTGCGAGGTCGTATGTCTGCAGCCTGTACAATCGCTGTGACGCGACGATTTGTGCATCCAAAATTGTGTCCGACCGACTGGAGCAATTGGGTGTGGACAACATTCACCGCATTTCTTTTGGCGTAGATTTTCAACAATTTTCAGCCCCGAAATACGGCAACGGCATTCGCGGACGGTTGCAAATTCTGCCGGAAGAAGTGCTGTTTATTTATGCTGGCAGATTCGATTCCGAGAAACGGGTAGATGTGTTGACTGAAGCCTTTTCCGGCATTCCCGACAGCTATCCGGCAAAGCTGGTGTTGGTTGGCGATGGCGTGCTGAAACCCAGGCTTTTGGCGATTGCCGAACGGAACCCTCGGATAATTATCCTCCCGTTTGTTGATAAAAAACAAGAGCTTGCAGACTTGCTTTCTGCTGCAAATGTGTATGTTACCGCAGGTCCGTTTGAAACATTTGGGTTGTCCGTTGCCGAAGCGCAGGCGGCAGGTTTGCCGGTCATCGGCGTAAACGGCGGTGCGCTGCCGGAGCGGATATCACCGCAAAACGGAATGCTCGCCGCTGTTGATGATGTCGCCGATTTGCGCGAAAAAATGGTGCGGATGATGATGGCGGATCGTGAGCAAATGGGGCGTTTCGCCCGGTTGCATGCCGAAAAAAATTACTCATGGGAATCCACTTTCGGC
Organism: Calditrichia bacterium; assembly: GCA_020634975.1. Lineage (NCBI taxonomy): Bacteria > Pseudomonadati > Calditrichota > Calditrichia > Calditrichia bacterium. The sequence goes on from JACKAQ010000004.1 coordinate 299,443, forward strand.
CGACTGTTTGAATTATACGAATCATTATTGATTCCGAATAATTTGTCTGTCAAATCCGCAGCTTAATGAAACAGAATTACCCAATGAAAACGAAAAAACAACGTTCGAAATTTTATCATTTATTTAACTGGATGATTGCTGCGATCATCATTGGTGTTGTATTAAATATCGGATTGCTATTTTGGAGCGGTGAATCGCCGGTGCTGAAACAGGTTTCCGGTGTATTTTTGCAGCATTGGTGGTTGCTCGTTCCGCTCAGTTTGCTCACCTGGTTTACCCATGCATTCCGGATGCGATTGTGGTCGATATATCTAAAAAAAACAATCACCTGGCGCGATTCGTTACGCATCGCTGTAGGTACGGATTTGGGTGCTGCAGTCAGTCCCACATCGCTCGGCGGCGGTCCCGCGAAACTGGCATTGCTTATGCAAAAAGGCTTCAGCGGAACCGAAGCGACCTTGCTGACACTGCTCGGCAGCATCGAAGATTACATCTTTTTTATGGCTTTTCTGGTGCTGGTTATCTGTCTGAAACCGGATCAAATTGCTGATTTATTGT